>NZ_JBIWPA010000036.1:0-91979 GCF_044768035.1 Kitasatospora sp. NPDC101176 | reverse complement strand
GCGTTGACTTTTGGCACGCTGTTGAGTTCTCAAGGAACGGACACTTCCTTCGGTCTGCCTTCCAGCAGGCCCTCCGGGCGCTTCGTTCTTTCGTGATTCCCAGCCTACCAGATGCTTTCCGTTCCGTTTACCGGACGTTTTCACATCTGAAACCTGGTGTTAACCGCCGACTCGCGGCGACTCGACCAACCATAGCGGGTCGTCCGCCGGAGTGCGAATCGAGGCGCACCGGGTGTCACCCGGTCGGCGGCATGATTTGTTGCTCTCGCGAGCATATACAGCAATGGTCCCGATTCGCCAAGATGCCTGTAGAGTGCGGCGCATCGGCCAGAGGACTAGACCACTAGCGGCCGGTGGGCCGCCCGCCGACAGGCCGGGCAGGGCGTGGGTCTTCGCCCGGGAATGTCAGCAGATGTCCGAAGTTGACATGATTTAGGCTTCAGTTGATCGTCGCGCCGCTGCTCGCGGCCGCTCGCTGTACTGCGCACTTGGGAGGCACAACCATGACCACTGTGACGTCGCCGCTGACCGGCAAGGTCGTCGGGCTCGCCGGCGTGCCGGACCCGGTCTTCTCCGGCGCCATGGTCGGCCCCGGCACCGCGATCGACCCGGTGCGCCGCCCGACCGAGGCGGTCGCCCCGGTGGACGGCGTCGTCGTCTCCATGCACCCGCACGCGTTCGTCGTGGTGGACGCCGAGGGCCACGGAGTGCTGACCCACCTGGGCATCGACACCGTGCAGCTGAACGGCGAGGGCTTCGAGCTGCTCGTCAACAAGGGCGACACGGTGACCCGCGGCCAGGCCGTCATCAAGTGGGACCCGTCGGCCGTCGAGGCCGCGGGCAAGTCGCCGATCTCGCCGATCGTGGCCCTGGAGGCGAACGCCGACTCGCTGGGTGGCCTGCGGGAGGACGGCGAGGCCGTCTCCGGCGACCCCCTGTTCAGCTGGAGCTGACCCCTTCCTCTCACACGTCCGCCCCGGCAGCTCCTGCGGGGCGGCCCGGCACTCAGCGGTTCCCGGCGGGGCCGCTCCTCTCAGCGGAGACAGCTATATGGAGAAGACACTGCGCGGCGTGGGTGTCAGCCACGGGGTCGCGATCGGCCAGGTCCGGCACATGGGGACCGCGGTCCTGGAACCCCCCGCGACCCGGATCCCGACCGAGGACTCCCCGCGCGAGCAGGCCCGTGCCCAGGCGGCCGTGGACGCCGTCGCCGCGGACCTGATCGCCCGCGGCAACCTGGCCGGCGGCGAGGCGCAGGCCGTCCTGGAGGCCCAGGCCCTGATGGCCCAGGACCCCGAGCTGATGGCCGACGTGTCCCGCCGGATCGCCGTCGGCAGCAGCGCCGAGCGCGGTGTCTACGACGCCTTCGCCGCCTACCGGGCGCTGCTCGCCTCCGCCGGGGACTACCTGGCGGGCCGGGTCGCCGACCTGGACGACGTGCGCAACCGCATCGTGGCCCGGCTGCTGGGCGTGCCGATGCCGGGCGTACCGGACAGCGACGAGCCGTACGTGCTGTTCGCGCGGGACCTGGCGCCGGCCGACACCGCGCTGCTCGACCCGACGCTGGTGCTCGGCTTCGTCACCGAGGAGGGCGGGCCGACCAGCCACAGCGCCATCCTCGCGCGGGCCATGGGCGTGCCGGCCGTCGTCGCGCTGCCCGGGGCGAGCGACGTGGCCGAGGGCACCGTCGTCGCGGTGGACGGCAGCTCCGGTGACGTGCTGCTGGAGCCCTCGCGGGAGAAGCAGGACGAACTGCGGGCGGTCGCCGCCGAGCGCAAGGCCGCGCTGGCCGCGTCCTCCGGGCCGGGGCAGACCTCGGACGGGCACCGCGTGCCGCTGCTGGCCAACGTCGGTGGCCCCGCGGACGTGCCGGCGGCGCTGGAGAACGGCGCCGAGGGCGTCGGCCTGTTCCGCACCGAGTTCCTGTTCCTGGACGACTCGGCGAAGGCTCCCAGCGAGGAGAAGCAGGTCGAGGCGTACCGCAAGGTGCTGGAGGCGTTCCCGGAGGGGCGGGTCGTGGTCCGGGCGCTCGACGCGGGCGCCGACAAGCCGCTCGACTTCCTGACCCCCGCGGACGAGCCGAACCCGGCGCTCGGCGTGCGCGGTCTGCGCACCCTGCTGGAGAACCCCGAGGTCATGCGCACCCAGCTGCGCGCGCTGGCCACGGCCGCCGAGGGGCTGCCGGTGCACCTCGAGGTGATGGCCCCGATGGTGGCCGACCGCAAGGACGCCAAGGACTTCGCGGACGCCTGCCGGGAGGCCGGGCTGGACGCCAAGTTCGGCGCGATGGTGGAGATCCCCTCGGCCGCGCTGCGGGCGCGGGCGATCCTGCAGGAGGTCGAGTTCCTGTCGCTGGGCACCAACGACCTCGCCCAGTACACCTTCGCCGCCGACCGTCAGGTGGGCGCGCTGGCCCGTCTGCAGGACCCGTGGCAGCCGGCGCTGCTCGACCTGGTCGCCGCGGCCGCCGACGCGGCGCGGACGACCGGCAAGAGCTGCGGCGTCTGCGGCGAGGCCGCCGCCGATCCGCTGCTGGCCGTGGTGCTGGTCGGTCTCGGCGTCACCAGCCTGTCGATGGGCTCGGCCTCGATCCCGTACGTGCGGTCGACGCTCGCCAAGTACACGCTGGCGCAGTGCCGTCGGGCGGCCGAGGCGGCCAGGGCCACGGACAGCGCCGAGGAGGCGCGGGCCGCGGCCCAGCAGGTGCTGTCCGGCGAGTAGCCCGCCGCGGGCCGTCCGGACCCGGGCACCCGTCCGGAGCGAACGCCGAGAGGGGCGCCCCCCACCGTCGTGGTGGGGGCGCCCCTCTCGGCGTTCCTCGGCGCGGACCGGCCACGCCCGGGGTGGGTCAGGACCGGCGGTCGCGGCCGAGCTGCTCGAAGAAGCGCAGGTGGTCGAGGTTGTCGACGGATCCGGGGTTGACGGCCTGCTCCAGCGGCGTGCCGGAGAGCAGGCGCTTGACCGGGACCTCGATCCGCTTGCCGGTGAGGGTGTGCGGGAGGCCGCGGACGGCGATCACCTCGTCCGGGACGTGGCGCGGGGAGAGCTCGGTGCGCAGCGAGGTCCGGATGCGGCCGATCAGGTCGTCGTCGAGGGCGGCGCCGGGGGCGAGGACCACGAACAGCGGCATCCAGTAGCCGCCGTCGGGCTCCTCGAGGCCGATGACCAGGGACTCGGCGATCTCGGGGAGGCGCTCGACGACCTCGTAGATGTCCGAGGAGCCCATCCGCACGCCCTGGCGGTTGAGCGTGGAGTCGGAGCGGCCGTGGATGACGACGGTCCCGCGGGAGGTGACGGTGATCCAGTCGCCGTGGCGCCAGATGCCGGGATACATGTCGAAGTAGCTGTCGTGGTACCGGGTGCCCTCGGGGTCGTTCCAGAAGCCGGTGGGCATGGACGGGATCGGCTTGGTGACCACGAGTTCGCCGACGGCGTCGGTGAGCGGTTCGCCCCGGACGTCCCAGGACTCGACCGCGGCGCCCAGGCAGGGGGCCTGGATCTCGCCGAGGTAGACCGGGAGGGTGGGGACGCCGCCGACGAAGCAGGAGCAGACGTCGGTGCCGCCGCTGACGGAGGCGAGCCAGACGTCCTCCTTGACCTCGTCGTAGATCCAGCGGAAGCCGTCGGGCGGCAGCGGGGAGCCGGTGGTGCCGATGCAGCGCACGGCGGAGAGGTCGAGGTCGCGGCCGGGGTGGAGGTCGGCCTTGCGGCTGGCGATCACGTAGGCGGCGGAGGTGCCGAGCACGGTGGCGCCGGTGCGGGCGGCCACCGACCAGAGGGCGCCGGTGTCGGGGTGGCCGGGGCTGCCGTCGTAGGTGACGATCGTGGCCCCGACCAGGAGGCCGGCCAGCAGGAAGTTCCACATCATCCAGCCGGTGGAGGTGTACCAGAGGAAGCGGTCCCGCGGCCCGAGGTCGAGGTGGAGGCCGGCCTGCTTGAGGTGTTCCAGCAGGATGCCGCCCTGGCTCTGGACGATGGCCTTGGGCAGGCCCGTGGTGCCGGAGGAGTAGAGGACCCAGAGCGGGTGGTCGAACGGGACGGCCTCGAAGACCGGTTCGACGTCGTCGGCGACCAGGTCGTCCCAGTGCAGCGCGCCCTCGGGGGCCGGGGCGCCGAGCAGCGGCACGTGCACGACGGTGTGCAGGCTGGGGAGTTCGCGGCGCAGCTCGGCGACGACCTCGGTGCGGTCGTGGTCCTTGCCCCCGTAGTGGTAGCCGTCGACGGCGAACAGGACGACGGGTTCGATCTGCTGCAGGCGGTCGAGGACGCTGCGGGCGCCGAAGTCGGGGGCGCAGCTGGTCCAGACGGCGCCGACGGCGGCGGTGGCCAGGAGGGCGACGGCGGCCTGCGGGACGTTCGGCAGGTAGGCGCTGACGCGGTCGCCGGGCCGGACGCCCCGGGCCCGCAGGGCGGCGGTCAGCGAGCCGACCTGGCGGCGCAGCTCGGACCAGGTGAGGACGGTCGGCTGCTCGGTGGTCTCGTCGAGGTGCAGGACGGCCGGGCGGTCGGCGTCGGGCGACTTCGCCCCGTCGGGGCCGGGCTCGGCGGCGCGCAGGGCGTGCTCGGCGTAGTTGAGGCGGGCACCGGGGAACCAGCGGGCGCCGGGCATGGCCGGGTCGGCGAGGACCGTCTCGGGGGCCTCGGTGAAGCGGACGTCGAACCACCGGGTGACCGCGGTCCAGAAGCGGTCGAGGTCGGCCGTGGACCACGCGTGCAGGTCCGCGTAGCGCTGGGCGGCCTGCTGGTCGTCGTCGGCCGGGGCCAGCGGGGCGGCCGGGGCGCCGTGGTGTTCGGCGGCCCAGGCCTGGAAGGCCACCAGGCTGGTGGCGGCGGCGCGAGCGGGGTTCGGGCGCCAGAGCGGCTGGTCCTGGGTGGGGGTGCTCACGGTGGTGGTCTCCCGGCCGGTGGTGGGGACGGGAGTGCTTGTGGCAGGCCCGTCCGGTTGGGCTGTCGGTGCAGACCATGCCATGTGAGCGGCCGCTGCGCCAGGGTCGGCCGGGGGCGTCGGGCGGTCAGAGGGCGTTGGGCAGGCCGGCGAACCAGGAGCGGGAGACGTTGGTGTGGAAGTCCCAGACCAGCGGGGTGTCGGGGGTGGCGAGCAGCCAGCCGTCGGTCTCCTCGGTGGGGTGGGAGGGCGGCAGCTCGGCGAGCGGGCGGGAGGGGAGCAGTCCGCAGAGGAAGACGAAGCGGCCGTACGGGTCGGAGGCCGTGGAGAAGAGGGTGACGTCGGCCGCGTCGGCGAGGATGCCGCTCTCCTCGCGGAGCTCGCGGACGCAGGCCTGCTGCCAGGTCTCGCCGAAGTCCACGTAGCCGCCGGGGAAGGCGAGTTCGCCGTAGCCGGGTTCGATGGTGCGGCGGATGACGACGAGGGCGGGCTCGGCCTCGGGCCGGGTGACCGGGAGGACGGTGATCGCGACCGGGAGCGGGTTGCGGTAGCTGATCTCGGCGCAGCCCGGGCAGGTGCGCGGCCAGTCGCGGGTGCCGGGCGGGTAGGCGGTGCCGCAGAAGTGGCAGTGCGAGAAGGGGTGGTTGACCGGCTGGGCGGCGTCGTCGGTGGTCATGCCCGGATGGTAGCGGCCGACCGGTGGCGGACCGTCAGGGGAGCTCGGGCTCACGGGTGGGGCGCAGCAGGGCGGGGTGGAGGAGGTTGGCGCCGCCCGCGTGGTAGGTGCGGGCGCGGGGGCCGCCACGGGCGCCGCCGCGGGTGGTGGTGGCGCCGGTGCTCTCGACGAAGCCGGGGACGGAGAGCACCTTGCGGTGGAAGTTGCCGGGGTGGAGCTTCTCGTCCCAGACGGCCTCGTAGACGGCGCGCAGGTCCGGGATGGTGAAGTCGTGGGGCAGGAAGGCGGTGGCGAGCGGGCTGTACTCGAGCTTGGCGCGCACCCGGTCGAGGCCGTCGGCCAGGATGCGGGCGTGGTCGAAGGCGAGCGTGCGGGAGGAGGGGCCGGTGGGGCCCCCCCCCCCCCCCCCCGGGGGGTGGGGGGGGCCCCACCGGCGGCTTGAGGTCCGCCCGGGGACGGGGCGCCCAGGTCGAGGCCGGCGACCGGGTGCCAGACGGCGGCCGCGGCGTCGGTGCCGGCCTCCGGGTCGGGCAGGTCGGGGGCGAAGGCGAGGTAGGCGACGGAGACCACGTGCATGCGCGGGTCGCGGTCGGGGGCGCCGTAGGTGCCGAGCTGCTCGAGGTGGACGCGGCAGAGCGCGGCCTCGACCTCGGAGCCGCCGAGCAGGCCCGTCTCCTCGGCGAGCTCGCGGGCGGCGGCCTGCTCCAGGCTCTCCTCCCCGGCACGCAGGAAGCCGCCGGGCAGGGCCCAGCAGCCCTGGTACGGCGGGGCGCCGCGTTGGACGAGCAGGACGTGCAGGCTGCCCCGGCGCAAGGTCAGGGCGACCACGTCGACGGTGACCGCGATCGGGGCGTAGGCGCGCGGGTCGTAGGCGGCGAGCCATTCCTGCTCGTTCTCGGGCGCGGTCGGGGGCTGGGTGGACGCGTCGTCCGCTGCCATGGCCGGCTCCTCTCCGCGCTCGCCGCCGTACGGGGTGCTGTCGTTCTCTGGCTGAGCACAACGTAGCGACTGCTTTCCTGGGCGGCAAATGGTTTTCCGGGCCGGCGGGGCCGTCCGGCTCCTAGGCTGTGAGCAGGAACGACCGTCGAGGAGGCCGCCGTGCCCACTGCTCCCCCGTCGGACTTCGCCGCGGCGCTCGCGGCCGGTCCCCTGGTCCTGGACGGCGGGCTGTCGAACCAGCTGGCGGCGGCCGGGCACGACCTGTCGGACGCGCTGTGGTCGGCCCGGCTGCTGGCGGACGCGCCGGAGGCGGTGGTGGCGGCGCACCGGGCGTACTTCGCGGCCGGGGCCGAGGTCGCCATCACCGCGAGCTACCAGGCGAGCTTCGAGGGCTTCGCGCGGCGCGGGGCCGGCCGGGCGGAGGCCGCCCGGCTGCTGGCGCGCAGCGTGGAGCTGGCCCGGGAGGCGGCCCGGACCGAGCCGGGCGGCCGGCGGCGCTGGGTGGCGGCCTCGGTCGGCCCGTACGGGGCGGTGCTGGCGGACGGCTCGGAGTACCGGGGCCGGTACGGGTTGAGCACCGCGGAGCTGGTGGCGTTCCACCGGCCGCGGATGGAGGTGCTGGCGGCGGCGGGGCCGGACGTGCTGGCGCTGGAGACGGTGCCGGACGCCGAGGAGGCACGGGCGCTGCTGGAGGTGGTGCGCGGGCTGGGGGTGCCGGCCTGGCTGTCGTTCAGCGTGGCGGGCGGGCGGACCAGGGCCGGTCAGCCGCTGGAGGAGGCGTTCGCGCTGACGGCGGAGGTGGACGAGGTGCTGGCCGTGGGGGTGAACTGCTGCACGCCGCAGGACGCCGACCGGGCGGTGGCGCTGGCGGCCGGGGTGAGCGGGAAGCCGGTGGTGGTCTACCCGAACAGCGGGGAGGAGTGGGACGCCGCCGGGCGCGGCTGGCGCGGCGAGCCGACGTTCCGCTCGGCCCGGGTGGGCGGCTGGCTGGCGGACGGGGCCGGGCTGGTGGGCGGCTGCTGCCGGGTGGGACCGGACGGGATCGCCGCGCTGGCGGCGGAGGTGGCGGTGCTCCGGACGCAGCGCGCGCGGGCCGCCGGTTGACGGGGATCCGACGCGGATCACCGAGGGGGAAGGTGCACGGACGGCCGAGGGCCTGGCAGACTCGTCCCGTCACCACTGCGGTCGACAATGTCGACTGCCTGTCAGCGCGGAGGTACCCATGCCCGGCCCGATCCAGTCGCTCTCCCGGGCCGCCGCCATCTTGCGCCTGCTGGCGGGCGGTGAGCGCCGTCTGGGCCTGTCCGAGGTCGCGACGGCGCTGGACCTCGCCAAGGGCACCGCGCACGGCATCCTGCGCACGCTGCAGCAGGAGGGGTTCGTCGAACAGGATCCGGAGAGCGGCAAGTACCAGCTGGGCGCCGAGCTGCTGCGGCTGGGGCAGAGCTACCTGGACGTGCACGAGCTGCGGGCACGGGCCCTGGTCTGGGCCGACGACCTGGCCCGGGCGGCCGGCGAGACCGTCTACCTGGGCGTGCTGCACCAGCAGGGCGTGCTGATCGTGCACCACGTGTTCCGGCCGGACGACACCCGGCAGGTGCTGGAGGTGGGCTCGATGCAGCCGCTGCACAGCACCGCGCTGGGCAAGGTGCTGCTGGCCTACGACCCGGTCGCGCGCGGCGAGTTGGGCGACGGGCCGTACCAGCCGTACACGCTGCGCACGCTCACCGAGGCGGCCGACGTGGACGCCGAGAGCGCGCTGACCAGGGAACGCGGCTGGGCGGACTCGGTGGAGGAGACCTGGGAGGGCGTCGCCTCGATCGGCGCGCTGATCCAGGACCGGCGGCGCAACCCGGTGGGCGCGGTGTGCATCAGCGGCCCGGTGGAGCGGGTCTGCGAGGACGGCTTCGTGAAGCCCTCACTGGTGGCCTCGGTGCGCAGCGCGGCGCGGGCGATCTCCCGCGATCTGGGCGCCGGGCGGTTCTGACACCCCGGGGCGTTTTCGTCACGCTGAGGCGCGGACGGGCTGGAGGCCTGTCCGCGCCTTGGCGTTTTGCCCCGGTTCGGGGCGCTCCGCTGGGTAACTTCGAGGCAAGGGTCACAGCTGCGTAACCCCTGCTTGACGCGGAGCCGACCTGGGGAGGAAGCTTCCGCATGACGGTCGACATTGTCGAACGATGGCCGGGAAGATCACTCCCACGATGCGCTCACCCGCACAGCGATCGCCCGGCCTCCTTCCCCCACCCGCACCTCCGGGCCATATGGACAAGGGAGTCTTTGTGTCCGCGTTCTCCAACGGCGACGTCTTCGTCGGCGAAACCCTCGGCACCGCCGCCCTGATACTTCTCGGTGGCGGCGTCTGCGCCGCTGTGACCCTCAAGAAGTCGAAGGCCGTCAACGCCGGCTGGCTGGCGATCACCTTCGGCTGGGGCTTCGCGGTCCTGATCGCCGCCTACATGTCGGCTCCGAAGTCCGGCGCGCACCTCAACCCGGCCGTCACCATCGCCCTCGCCATCAAGAGCGGCGACTGGAGCCAGGTCCCGCTCTACCTGGGCTCCCAGATGCTCGGCGCGATCATCGGCGCCGTGCTGGTCTGGGCCACCTACCTCGGCCAGTTCCAGGCCAACCAGGAGCCCACGCTCGGCATCTTCTCGACCGGTCCCGAGATCCGGAACCCGGTCCAGAACGTGCTCACCGAGGTCATCGGCACCTTCGTGCTCTGCTTCGCGATCCTCACCATCGGCACCAACACCGGTCTCTCGCAGACCGGCACCGGCACCCTGATGGTCGCCTTCACCGTCGTCGGCATCGGCCTCTCGCTGGGCGGCCCGACCGGCTACGCCATCAACCCGGCCCGCGACCTGGGCCCGCGCATCGCGCACGCCCTGCTGCCGATCCCCAACAAGGGCGGCTCCGACTGGTCGTACGCCTGGGTCCCGGTGGTCGGCCCGCTGATCGGCGGCGCGCTCGCCGGCGGTCTGTACAACGCGATGTTCTAGGCCGGGTTCGAACCCGCCGAGCACGGGGACTGACCTCTGCGTCAGGCCCACCCACCCCGTATCCCCCGAACCCCGAGCCGAGGACCCTCCATGACCTCCACTGGCAACTACATCGCCGCGATCGACCAGGGCACCACCTCCAGCCGCTGCATCATCTTCGGCGCCGACGGCCGGATCGTCTCCGTCGACCAGCAGGAGCACCGGCAGATCTTCCCGCAGCCCGGCTACGTCGAGCACGACGCCGCCGAGATCTGGACCCGGGTGCAGTCCGTCGTCCGCGGCGCGCTGGAGAAGGCCGGTCTGACCAAGGACGACATCCGCGCGATCGGCATCACCAACCAGCGCGAGACCACCGTCCTGTGGGACAAGAACACCGGCGAGCCCGTGCACAACGCGCTGGTGTGGCAGGACACCCGCACCGAGGGCCTCTGCCGCGAGCTCGGCCGCAACGTCGGCCAGGACCGCTTCCGCCGCGAGACCGGCCTCCCGCTGGCCAGCTACTTCGCCGGCCCGAAGATCCGCTGGCTGCTGGACAACGTCGAGGGCCTGCGCGAGCGCGCCGAGGCCGGCGACATCCTGTTCGGCACCATGGACACCTGGGTCATCTGGAACCTCACCGGTGGTGTCGACGGCGGCAAGCACGTCACCGACGTCACCAACGCCAGCCGCACCATGCTGATGAACCTCAAGACCCTGGCCTGGGACGAGAGCATCGCCGAGTCGATGGGCGTGCCGATGGCCGTCCTGCCGGAGATCCGCTCCTCCGCCGAGGTCTACGGCGAGGCCGTCGGCGACCTGGCCGGCGTCCCGGTCGCCTCCGCGCTCGGCGACCAGCAGGCCGCCCTGTTCGGCCAGACCTGCTTCAACGAGGGCGAGGCCAAGTCCACCTACGGGACCGGCACCTTCCTGCTGCTCAACACCGGCGAGAAGATCGTCAACTCGTACCACGGCCTGCTGACCACCGTCGGCTACCGGATCGGCGACCAGGCCCCGGTGTACGCCCTGGAAGGCTCCATCGCCGTCACCGGCTCGCTCGTCCAGTGGCTGCGCGACCAGCTCGGCATCATCTCCACCGCCGCCGAGATCGAGACCCTCGCCAACACCGTCGAGGACAACGGCGGCGCCTACTTCGTCCCGGCGTTCTCCGGCCTGTTCGCCCCGTACTGGCGCTCCGACGCCCGCGGTGTCATCGCCGGCCTCACCCGGTACGTCACCAAGGGCCACCTGGCCCGGGCCGTCCTGGAGGCCACCGCCTGGCAGACCCGCGAGGTCGTCGACGCCATGCAGAAGGACTCCGGCGTCGAGCTCACCGCCCTCAAGGTCGACGGCGGCATGACCAGCAACAACCTGCTCATGCAGAACATCGCCGACGTCCTGGACGCCCCGGTCGAGCGCCCGTACGTGGCCGAGACCACCGCCCTCGGCGCCGCCTACGCGGCCGGTCTCGCCGTCGGCTTCTGGAACGACCTCGACACCCTGCGGGCCAACTGGCACCGCGCCGCCGAGTGGACCCCGCGCATGGACGAGGCCACCCGGGAGCGCGAGTACAAGAAGTGGCTCAAGGCCGTGGAGCGCACCATGGGCTGGGTGGAGGAGGAAGAGACCGACTGATCGACGAGCCGGTCGGGGCCCCCGGGCCCCGACCGGCAAGTTCCGTTTCACCGGCCCGCCGCACCGGGCCGACCGGCCTCTCCCGCAGGGGCCGCACCGCACACGAGAGGAGTAACGGCGCCGCCCGACCCGCGCGCGCCGTACACAACCACCATGGCAACCATCCCGACCCTGGGCGCCGAGCGCTTCGCCGGCCGCACCGCCTCCCGCGCCGAGACCCGCGAGCTGCTCGGCAAGGCCACCTACGACCTGCTGGTGATCGGGGGCGGCATCCTCGGCACGGCCGTCGCCTGGACCGCGTCCCAGGCCGGACTGAAGGTCGCCATGGTCGACGGCGGCGACTTCGCCGGCGCCACCTCCAGCGCCTCCTCCAAGCTCGTCCACGGCGGCCTGCGCTACCTGCAGACCGGCGCCGTCAAGCTGGTCGCCGAGAACCACAAGGAGCGCCGCGCGCTCGCCACCGACGTGGCCCCGCACCTGGTCAACCCGCTGACCTTCTTCGTGCCGGTCTACAAGGGCGGCCCGCACAGCGCGCCCAAGCTCGGCGCCGGCGTCTTCCTCTACTCCGCGCTGTCCGCCTTCCGCGACGGCATGGGCCGGGTCTCCACCGCCGCCCACGCCGCCCAGCAGGTGCCCGCGCTGCGCACCGAGGGCCTGCGCTCGGTGGCCGTCTACGGCGACCACCAGATGAACGACTCGCGCGTCGCGGTGATGACCGTGCGCGCCGCCGTCGACGCCGGCGCCGTGGTGCTCAACCACGCCGAGGTCACCGGCCTGCGCTTCACCGGCGGCCGGGTCACCGGCGCCGAGGTGCGCGACCGCCTGGACGGCACCGAGTTCGGCGTCGACGCCCGCCTGGTGCTCAACGCCACCGGCCCGTGGGTCGACCACCTGCGCCGGATGGAGGACGCCGGCGCCGCGCCGTCGATCCGCCTCTCCAAGGGCGCCCACGTCGTCGTCAAGCGCCGCTCGCCGTGGCGCGCCGCGCTCACCATCCCGATCGACAAGTACCGCGTCTCCTTCGCCATCCCGTGGGAGGACCACGTCCTGCTCGGCACCACCGACGAGGAGTACACCGGCGACCCGCAGGACGTCCGGGCCACCGACGCGGACATCGACCAGATCATGGGCGAGGCCGCTCACGCCATCCGCGACGAGCACCTCGACCGCGACCTGATCACCTACGCCTTCGCCGGCCTGCGGGTGCTCCCCGGCGGCCCCGGCGACACCGCCGCCGCCAAGCGCGAGACCGTCGTCACCGAGGGCAAGGGCGGCATGCTGTCCGTCGCCGGCGGCAAGTGGACCACCTACCGGCACATCGGCCGCACCGTGCTGGAGAAGCTGGCCCACGTGCCGGGCACCACGCTCGGCGAGGACATGTCCCCGATCGCCGCGACCGTGCCGCTGCCGGGCGTCGGCGCGCCGAACGCCGTCGCGCACCGGCTGCTGATCGACCGCGAGCCCGGCTCGCGGATGGAGCCGCTGGTGGCCAAGCACCTCGCCAGCCACTACGGCACCCTCTCCTTCGAGATCGCCCGCCTGATCGACGAGAACCCGGAGCTGGGCCGCCCGATCCACGAGGACGGGCCGGACGTCTGGGCGCAGGTCGCCTACGCAGCCGACAACGAGTGGGCGTACACGGCGGACGACGTGCTGCGCCGCCGCACCACGATGACCGTGCGCGGGCTGGACACGCCGGAGATCCGGGACGAGGTCGAGGCCTTCCTCGCGAAGCGCGGAACGAAGTAGGAGCAGCCTCGCGAAGCGCGGAGGCGAGTAGGCGCAGCCTCGCGAAGCGCGGAGGCGAGTAGGCGCAGCCTCGCGAAGCGCGGAGGCGAGTAGGAGCAGCCTCGCGAAGCGCGGAGGCGAGTAGGCACGGCCTCGCGAAGCGCGGGACCGCGTGGGCGGGATGGATCCGTGCCAAGGGCGGACACTCCGGGGTTTCCCGGGTGTCCGCCCTTCCGCTGTGGCGGGTGCACCGTCCGTCACGATCGCATCAAGTTCCCCGGAGGATCTTCGGGGTCTGGGCGGATTCGTCCCGACTTGCCGCGATCATCTGCCCCGGTGATCTTCCCTATGCTCCGGATCGCTCCGACCAAGAGCGAGTCAAGGAGTTCCCATGCATCCCCCGATCGAGTGGGTTCGTCGTCGTCCGTCCGCCCCGGACCGGCCGACGGCCCCGGGACGGCCGGTCGCGGCCGCGCTGGCGGCGGTCCTCTCGGCCGCCCTGGTGGCCGGGTGCGGCGGCCCGTCGGACGCCGAGTTGGAGTACGCGGGCGACTACGCCGCCCACCCGCACCTGGAGGTCACCGGGTACCCCGTCACCGAGACGCTGGGCCTGGTCCAGCAGGTGGTGTGGCGGCTCGCGGACGGATCCCGCGACCGGCTGGCGAAGCTCGGCACCACGGACGGCGGGGACGCCGGCGTCACCTCGGACGCCTGGATCCGCGAGTACCGCCGGGGCGCCCAGGGGCCGGTCACCGCCGACTTCCAGGACGACCCGACGCAGCGGCAGACCGTCGTGCTCACCTTCCACGACACCGGCCAGGTCAAGGAGCTGCTGCTCCGGCCGGCGGGGCGGGACGGCGGGGACGGCTGGCGGGTCGTCCTGGGGTAGCGGGGCCGGGGCGGCAAGGGACGCCCCGAGGGTGGTGTCCGCCCTTCCGGTTCGGTCAGACGGGCGTGCCGGCCTTGATCACGTGGCGCAGGTGGCGGTCGGGGCGGGTGAGGACGGCGAGGTCGGCGAGCGGGTCGCCGTCCACGACGAGCAGGTCGGCGTGCGCGCCCGGGGCGAGGGTGCCGATCTCGCCCTCCAGGCCGAGCAGCCGGGCGGCGGTGGTGGTCGCCGAGCGGAGCACGTCGGCGGCCGGCTGCACCCGGGCGCGGAGGGTGAACTCCTCGAGCTGGGCGGGGTGCAGCGGGCCGAGCAGGTCACTGCCGTAGACCAGGTTGACGCCCGCGCGGTGCGCGCGTTCGAGGGCGGCGAAGCCCTGGTCGCGGACCTCGGCGAGCTTGCCGAGGGAGGCGGGCGGGAGGCCGGAGCGGGCGCCGAGCCGTGCGGTCTGCTCGTAGGCGACCAGGGTGGGCACCAGGTAGGCGTCCTTCTCCAGGAGCAGCGCGACGGTGCCGTCGTCCAGCAGGTTGCCGTGCTCGACGCAGCGCACCCCGGCCCGCAGGGCGCGGTCGATCGCGCGCGGGTGGTAGGCGTGCACGGTGACGTAGCGGTTGTGGTTCTCCGCCTCCTCGACGGCCGCGCGGATCTCCTCCTCGCTGTACTGGACGGCGGCGATCTCGTCGTGCGGGGAGGCGACGCCGCCGGAGAGCAGCACCTTGAGGTGCCGGGCGCCCTTGCGGAACTCGTCCCGGGCCGCGGCGCGGACGGCGTCGACGCCGTCCGCGATCCGCCCGAAGTTCGGGCGGGACTCGCAGCAGGGCAGGGCGTCGTCCCCGCGCGGGCGCAGGTCGCCGTGGCCGCCGGTCTGGGAGAGCGCCTTGCCGCCGTGGAGCAGGCGGGGGCCGAGCGCGAGCCCCTCGTCCAGGGCGCGGGCCATGCCGTGGTCGGCGCCGCCGACGTCGCGGACGGTGGTGAAGCCGCGGCGCAGCATGCGTTCGGCCTCGGCGAGGGCGCGGACGGTGGCGTAGCCGGGGGTCCAGTTGGCGACGTCGTGCAGGTCGAGGGTGGTGACCAGCAGGTGGACGTGCGCGTCGATCAGGCCGGGCAGCACGGTGGCGCCGGCGGCGTCGAGCACCCGGACGTCCTCGCCCGCGGCGGGCGGTCGCCCGGTGCCGGTGGCGGTGATCCGGCCGTCGGCGGCCTCCAGCCAGCCGCGGTCGGTGCGGGTGCCGTCCTCGGGGTGGAGCAGGTGGGCGTCGGTGATCAGCAGTCGGCTCATGGCGGTGGTCCTCCCCAGTTTCAATACGACCTGTATTGAATACACCATGTATCGTTCTGCTGTGAACCCGCCCCCCGTCGATGCCACCGCCCCCAAGCCGCCCCGCCGCCGCGTCCACACCCGGGCCCGGCTGCTGGCCGCGGCCGGCGACCTCTTCCTCACCGTCGGCTTCGCGCGGACGAGCATCGAGGACGTCTGCGCCGCCGCCGGATACACCCGCGGCGCCTTCTACTCGAACTTCGCCGGCAAGGAGGACCTGCTGCTGGCGCTCTTCGACGACCAGGCCACCGAGCGGATGGCCGAACTGGAGAAACTGGCCGCCGTCCGCGCCGCGCTCACCCCGGCCGAACGGGCCCGGGTGCTGGTCGAGGCGCTGCTGCGGGTCGAACCGGCGGAAACCGGGTGGATCCTGCTCTTCCTGGAGTTCCGGCTGGTAGCCGCCCGCAGCGAGGTGCTGGCGGAGCAGGTCGCCGCGCACGACCGCGCCGTCTCCGCGGCGCTGGCCGAGGTGCTGGAGCGGGCGCTGCCGGAACTGGTGCCGCCCGGCGCCACCGCTCGGCAGGCCGCCGCCGTGATCCTGGCCGCGCGCGAGGGGCTGCTGGCCCGGACGGCGGCCGGCGGCGCGGTGGCCGACGACCTGCTGGACGCGACGGCGGCCGTGCTCGCCGGGCTGCTGGGCTGAGCCGGGCCCGGACCGCGACGCCGGACCCCGACCGCGACGCCGGACCCGCGACGCACCCGGGGGCGGCACCCGTACGGTACGGGTGCCGCCCCCGGGCGGCGCTTCCTGCCGAGCCTGCGCCCGGCCCCACGGCCGGGCACCGGACAGGCCCTGCGGACGGCCCTAGACGATCAGGCTGAGCGGCATGATCAGGGCGATCGCGACGACCGAGATCACCGTCTCCATCACGGACCAGGACTTCAGCGTCTGGCCGACGCTCATCCCGAAGTACTCCTTCACCAGCCAGAAGCCGGCGTCGTTGACGTGCGACAGGAAGAGCGAGCCGGCGCCGATCGCAAGCACCAGCAGGGCCGCGTGGGTCGAGGACATGTCCGCGGCGAGCGGGGCGACGATGCCGGCCGCGGTGATCGTGGCGACCGTCGCCGACCCGGTGGCCAGCCGGATCAGGACCGCGATCAGCCAGCCCAGCAGCAGCGCGGAGATGTGCCACTTGCTCGACCACTCGCTGACCGCGTTGCCGACGCCGACGTCGATCAGGGTCTGCTTGAAGCCGCCGCCCGCACCGACGATGAAGACGATGCCGGCGATCGGGCCGAGCGACCTGCCGACGGTCTCGGAGATCCGCGCCTTGTCGAACCCGGCCGCCCGGCCGAGGGTCAGCATGCCGAGCAGGGTCGCGGCGAGCAGGGCTATCAGCGGTGAGCCGACGAAGTCGAACACCCGCTGGACCATCGCCTTCGGGTCGTCGATCACCACGTCGGCGAGCGCCTTGCCGAGCATCAGCACGACCGGCAGCAGGATGGTGGCCAGCACCGCCCCGAAGGACGGCGTGCGCTCGGGCCGGGCCGTCTCCTCCGGCGCGGTGGCCTTCGGGATCTCCAACGGGCCCACCCAGCGCTCCGCGACCCGGGCGAACAGCGGGCCGGCGACGATCAGGGTCGGCACGGCGATCAGCAGACCGAGCGCCAGGGTGACCCCGAGGTCGGCCTTCAGCGCGTCGACGGCGACCAGCGGGCCCGGGTGCGGGGGCACCAGGCCGTGCAGCACCGAGAGCCCGGCCAGCGCGGGGATGCCGATCCGGATCAGCGGCACGTTGCCGCGGCGGGCGACCAGCAGCACGATCGGGATCAGCAGGACGACACCGACCTCGAAGAACAGCGGCAGGCCGAGGACGGCGGCGATCAGCGCCATCGCCCAGGGCAGCGCCCGGTTCTCGGACCGGGCCAGCACGGTGTCCGCGATGGTGTTGGCGCCGCCGGAGTCGGCGAGCAGCTTGCCGAGCATCGCGCCCAGGCCGATCAGCAGGCCGACGCCGGCCACCGTGGCGCCGAAGCCCGTGGAGAAACTGCTCAGCAGCTTGTCGAAGGGAACGCCCGCGACGGCGGCCAGCAGGCCCGAGCCGAGCGTCAGGGCGAGGAAGGGGTGCAGCTTCAGCCTGGTGATCAGCAGGACGATCGCACCGATGCTGAGCAGGACCGCCACCAGCAGCTGGGTGTCGCTGTCGGTGTGCGGCAGGGCCGGTGGGGCGGCCGCGAGGAGGGTGGGGGACATCACGCGAGGTCTCCATTGACCGGCCGCAGCAGCGCCACGGCCATCTCGACGAGTTCTTCTGGGGACGGTCCGACGTCCAGGACGGCGCCGTGCTCGTCGACGCCCAGGGGTTCGAGGGCGGCGTACTGCGATTCGAGCAGCGACGGCGGCATGAAGTGGCCGGTGCGGTGGACGAGCCGGTCCTCGACCAGCTCGTGACCACCGCTGAGGTGCAGGAAGAAGGCGCCCGGGCAGGCCGCGCGCAGGGTGTCGCGGTAGCGGTGCTTCAACGCCGAACAGGTGACCACGCCGCCGGTGCCGGCCCGGGCCCGCTCCCCCAGCCAGGCGCCGAGAGCCTGCAGCCAGGGGCCGCGGTCCTCGTCGTCCAGCGGGACGCCGGCCGACATCTTGGCGATGTTGGCCGGCGGGTGGAAGTCGTCCGCCTCCGCGTAGGGGAGGCCGAGGCGGTCGGCCAGGAGGCGGGCCAGGGTGGTCTTGCCGACACCGGAGACGCCCATCACCACGACGGTGAGGGGGCCTTCCGGGACGGCGTGGTTCTCGACGCTGAGAGCCATGGGTGGTGCTCCTTCGTTGCCTGGCCGTCACTATCGCCCCAAAGATATGACGTATTCAAGTCCCGGAAACCAAATCGTCATACTTTTGGACTGTGGAGTGGGTCGCAGTGGAGGCGGCCGGGAGGAGGCCGGGGGCGGGCCCTAGGCTGGACGGATGGAGATCCAGGGACTGCCCGGCCGGCTGCTCGACGAACTCGGGCCGGCGATCGCGTCCGGGGAGATCCCCGAGGGCGCGGTACTGCGCGGCGAGGAACTCGAGGACCGCTTCGGGGTCTCCCGGACGGTCGTCCGGGAGGCGGTGCGGATCCTGGAGGGGATGCGCCTGGTGGCCTCCCGCCGACGGGTCGGCATCACCGTGCAGCCCAAGTCGGTCTGGGACGTCTTCGACCCGCTGGTGATCCGCTGGCGCCTCGCCGGCGCCGACCGCTCGGCCCAGCTGCGCTCCCTCGGCTCCCTGCGGGTCGCCGTCGAACCGGCCGCCGCCGCGCTCGCCGCGGCCCACGCGAGCGACGACGACCGGCGACGACTCAGCGCGCTCGCCGTCGAGTTGACCATGTCCGCCCGGGCCGCCGACCTGACCACCTTCCTCCGGCACGACATCGACTTCCACGCCACCGTGCTGCGCGCCTCCGGCAACGAGATGTTCGCCCACCTCGGCGACACCGTGGGGGCGGTGCTCACCGGGCGGACCGAGTACCATCTGATGCCCCATCAACCGGAGCCGTACGCGATCCGGTTGCACCGCGAGGTCGCGGAGGCGATCTGCGCGGGGGACGCCGTCCGGGCCGAACAGGGGATGCGGACGATCGTGACCGGCGCGCTGGAGGAGCTCAACCAGCAACTGGGCTGAGCGCGGTCGACGGGCCGGGAGGCGCCGGGCCGCGGTACCCCGGCCGCGGGTGCCCGCCGGGGCGTGCCCGGCCGCGGGCGCCGGGTGAATCGGCCCGGATCACACGATTTGGCGGCAGTTCGGTCGATTCTGACGCGTAGTCCGGGTGCGACGGGGCAGAGTGTCGCGAGGGGGCGCGTTTCGTGTGCGCCCGTCCCGTGCCCGCCGCCGAGTCCGCGCCTGGGGGTCGCTCGATGTCCGTGCCACGCCGCCGTCGCCGCCTTCCCGACGAGGTGCGCGCCGCCGCCGTCCGGGCGGTGCTCTGCCTGTCCTTCACCCTGGTGGGGGTGATGGTCGCGACCCTGGCCTCGTACGCGGACAGCTGGCTGATGACGCCCGCGCTGATGGCGATGGGCCTCGGGGTGTTCGGCACCATGTGGTGCCTGCTGGAGATCCTGATCTCCCGCCAGGTCGCCGCCCAACGGCTGCGCGCACCGGGCTCCGCGTACCCGATGGCGGGCAGCCGCGCTCCCGACCCGCTCGCCCCCCGACCCCTCCCCCGGCCCGGCGGGCAGCCGCCGCAGCACCGGCCCCGGCTGCCCGCCTGAGGCCGGCGGGGCCCGGTCGTGCCTCGGGGCCCCTAGGCTCTGTCCGGCGGATCTAGTCCTGGGGCACGACCCGGTAGTGGGTGGTCAGGGCGCGCTCGTCGTCCAGGACGTGGAAGGCCAGCATCGGCGGCTGGCCGAAGGAGATGCCGCGCCCGCCCTCACAGGGCAGCGTGACGGTGGAGACCACGCCGGGGGCGACCAGCAGCGGCAGGCCGGCGAAGGAGGCCGCGGCCGCGGTGTGGGAGTGGCCGCAGAACAGCGCCGCCACCCGGGGGTGCCGGTGCAGCACCGCGGCCAGCCGCTCCTCCTCGAACTGCCGGATCCGGTCGACGGTCGGCAGGTGCAGCACGACGGGCGGGTGGTGGAAGGCCACCAGTGCCGGCAGATCGCTCCGCCCGGCGGTCAGTTCGGCGTCCAGCCAGTCCAGCGTCCGGTCGGTGAGCAGGCCGTCGTCCCGCTCGGGTATCGACGAGTCGAGCATCAGCACGTCCGCGCCGGGCAGCCGGTGCACCCGGTTGACCGGCTCCTCCGTCGGCGCCTCCCCGAGCAGCACCTCCCGGTAGGGGCCGCGCCGGTCGTGGTTGCCGGGGCAGATCAGCACCGGGTGCCGGGAGTCCAGCACCTCGACCACCTGCTGGTACTCGGCGGCCAGGCCGTGGTCGGCGAGGTCGCCGGTGACCAGCACGGCGTCCAGCGGGCCGGGCAGGGCGTCGAGGTACGCCATGACCTGCTCGGCCCGGCGCCTGGCCCGCCGGCCGCGGTCCCGACGGTGCTGCTGGCCGAGGTGGATGTCACTGAAGTGCGCGATCGTCAGCATGCCCGTCACGCTAGCCAGTTCGGGGCGGGGCCGGTACCGGGCCGGCCGGCGCGGACCGGCCGCCGGGCCCGGGCGCCGCCGGGCCCGGACCGGTTCCGGCCGGTCAGGCCTGGGCCGGCACCTCCGCCGGGCGCTTGAACATCCGGGTGGCGGTGATCTCGCCGTGGACGGCCGGGCCGTCCGGGTCCTGCGGCGCGGGCAGGCCCGGGCGCAGGTGCTCCTCGACGGAGATGTACTTGAGGCCGGCCCGCAGGTCGGCGTCGTTGCGCAGCCGGATGACGAGCGGGAACTCGGCGAGCGCCGTGGTGTCGAACAGGCCGGTGGTGTAGATCAGCTGGACGCCGAGCGCGTCGGCCACCGCCCGCTGGAGCTCCAGCAGGTAGGTGGCGTTGGCACGCCCGATCGGGTTGTCCAGGAAGAGCGTTCCGGCGTGCCGCAGCTGGGACTGGCCGCGGTCGTTGGCGCGCAGCGCCGCCATCGTGCAGTAGAGCGCGATGGCCGCGGTGAGCAGCTGACCGCCGGAGAACACGTCGGACATCTGGCCGACGCCGACCCGCTCGGCGCGCAGCACCGCGTCGGGCTTGAGGATCTCGACGCTGACGCCCTTGGGGCCGATCGCGGCGGCGACCCCGCGCAGCAGCAGCGACATGCCGTCGCGGCGCAGGTCGCTGTTCTTCCCGACGGCCGCGCGGGTGGCCTCGTCGATGACCTCGCCGAGGCGCTCGACCAGGGTGGCGTGGTCCGGATCCTCGAAGCGGATCCGCAGGAACTCCTGGCCGGACCACTCGCCGAGGCCCTCGGGGAGGCGGGACAGCCGCTGGGCGGCGCGCAGGGTGGTGAGCGAGGACTCGACCAGGCCGCGCAGCCGGTCCACGATCGACCCGCGGTTGCGTTCCAGCTGGGCGAGTTCGTCGGTGAGCACCCGCAGCCGGGGGGCGAAGGCGGCGGCCCAGCTGGCGGCGTGCTCGGGCAGCGCAGCGGCGGGCAGTTCGCGGATCTGCTGGCGGGCGGGGGTGCGGACGGCCTCGTAGCGGGCCGCGTTGGCGTGCCGGACGAGGGCGTCGGAGGCGTCCCGGACGGCGAGTTCGGCGGAGGACAGCTCGCCGGCCGCGGTGCGCAGGGCGCGGCGGGCCTCGGCGGCGGTGCTGCGGGCCTCGGGCAGCGAGCCGAGGTGCGGCTCGACGGGCCGGCCGTCGTCCTCCTGGTGTTCGCGCAGGCCGTCGCGCAGCTGGCCGGCGAGTTCGTCGAAGTCCGCGGCGGCGGCCTGGGCCGCGTCGAAGGTGCGCTGGAGGTCGGCGTGCGCGGTGCGGGCGGCGTCCAGCGCCTCCCGGCGTTCGGCGAGCCGGCCGGTGGCGGTGCGCAGCAGGGCCTGGGCGTGCTCCGGGTCGGTGGGGACGAGGTCCTCGGGCAGTTCGGTGTGCGCCTCGCCGTCGGCGGGGGCGGAGCGCTCGGCCTCGCCGCGCAGCCGGCCGAGCTGCTCGCTGGCGGCGGCGGAGCGGGCCTCGATGGTGGCGACCAGGTCCTCGGCGCGGGCCGCGGCGGCCTGGCGGGCCGGTCCGTCGGCGCCGTCGGGGCTGCCGAGGAGCTCCTCGGCGCGGGTGCGGACCTTGTTGGTGAGGCGGTCGAGTTCGGTCGCGGCGGCGGCCTCGTCGCCCTCGGCGCGGGCCTGTTCGGCGCGCAGGTCGGCGCCGACGCCGACCTTCTCGTACAGCTGGGAGGCGGCGCGGTAGGCCTCGCGCAGGGCGGGCAGGGCGGCGGGCGCGGCGTCGGCGGGCTCGTCGGTCTGCTCGGCCGCGGGGATCTCGGCGCGCTCGGCGCGCAGGGTCCGGGCGGTGCGCCGGGCGTCGTCGGCGGCGCGCTGGGCGGCGCGGCGGTCCTCGTCGCAGGTGCGGGCGCGCTCGGCGCAGACGGCCTGGCGGCGGTCGCACTCGGCGGCGTCCTCGGCGAGTTCGCGCTGGCGGCGGGCCCAGGTCGGGCGTTCGCGCAGCCGGAAGGCCAGGCCGGAGAGGGCGTCGGCGCGGCGCCGGGCGCGCTGGGCGCTCTCCCGGTGCTCCTCGTGGGCGGCGGCGGCGACGGCGTGGTCGGTCTCGGCCTCGTCGTGGTCGGTGCGCAGGGTGGCGAGGGCGGCGGCGGCCTGCTCGGCGTGCTCACGGGCGGCCCCGGCGGCAGCGGCGAGCTCGGCGAGCGTGCCGGGCGGGCAGGAGGCGTGCCAGGAGGCGAGGCGGGCGGCAAGGGCCCGGTCGGCGCCGAGGCGGGCGGCGAGTTCGCGGATGTGCTCCTCGCGGGCGCCGGCCCGGGCGCGCAGCTCGCGGCGCTCGCCGTCCGCGGCGGACTCGTCGTGCATGGCCGGGTTCGGCGGCACCAGGAAGAAGGCGGGCTGGTCGGTGATCGGGGCGATCAGCGAGGCCGCGGCGCCGACCGCGACGGTGGAGCGGGGCAGCAGGGCGGCGGCCTGCAGGGCCTCGCGGGCGCGCTCCAGCGAGCTCGGGTCGGTGACCACGACGCCGTCGACGAGTTCGGGCCGGGCGGCGAGGATCGCCTCGTGGTCGGCCGGGTCGACGGACTGGGCGAGGTAGCGCCAGCCGGGCAGGGCGGGGATGCCGTGCTCGGCGAGGTACTCGACGGTGGCCAGGACGTCCGGGCCGGGCGGCAGCAGGCCGCCGTCACCGAGGGCGGCGAGGATGCGGGAGTCGTCGGCGGCGGCGGTGCGCAGGTCGAACAGGGTGCGCTCGGCGGTGGCGATGGACTCGTCGAGGAGTTCGCGCAGGTACTCGGCGTTGCGGTCCAGGACGTCGGGGGTGAGGAAGCCGGCGTCCTCCTCGACGCCCGGGCCGTCCTCGTTCCACTCGGTGGGGGCGGGCGTCAGGGAGAGCAGGTCGGCGAGGCGCTGCTCGGTGGCGAGCAGGGCGGCGGTGCGCCGTTCGGCGGCGAGCGCCCGGTCGGCGGCCCGGCGGGCGTCCCCGGCGCGTTCCGCGGCGAGCTCGGCGCGGCCGGTGGCGGCGGCGGCCTCGCGCAGCCGGGTGGCGCCGGCCTCGGCGGCGGCGCGGGCCTGCGCGAGGGCGGCGCCGGCGGCCTTCTCGACGTCGGCGGCGTGCAGCGCGGCGCGGGCCGGATCGACGTCACCGTCGGCGTCGATGAAGCCGGCCTCGACGGCGGCTGCGGTCTCCTGTTCGACCTCCGCGAGGCGCTGGCGCAGGTGCTCGGCCTCGCTGCGGGCCTTCTGGGCCGCGGTGGCGGCCTCGGTGGCGTCGGTCTGGGCCTTGGCGCCGTCCTCCTGGAGCTCCCCGGCGCGCTGCTCCTCGGTGTCGGCGCGGCCTTCGGCGGCCGCGGCGGCGGCCTCCAGGGCGCGGGCCAGGGCGGTGGCGGCGCGGGCGCGGGCGGCGAGGGCGGGGGCGGCGTCGAGTTCGGCCTCGCGGATGGCGACGGCGACCCGGGCGACCCGGTCGGCCGCGGCGCGCTGGCGCAGCACGGCCTCGGCGGCCTGCCAGGCGGAGTGCAGGGTGCGGGCCTCGATGAGTTCGCGGCGCAGCGCGGCGGCCTCGGTGGTGGCCGCGGCGAGGCCCAGGGTGGCGTGCCGGTGGGTGAGTTCGGCGGTGATCAGGGTGTGCCGGGTGCGGTCGGCCTCGGCGGCGGTGACGGCGCCCGCGGCGGCGGCGACCTCGATGGCGAGGTCCTGGGCGCGGTCGCGTTCGGCGGCGGCGCGGGAGGTGAGCGCGTGGGCGAGGCGGCGGGTGCGGCGCTCGGCGGTGCGGTGCGCCTCCCGGACGGTCTCGCGGGCGCCGGTGGCCTCGACGATGCGTTCCAGGAGGTCCAGCGAGCCGGCGGTGAAGTCGCGTTCGGCGGTGAGTTCGGCGCGGCGGCCGAGCTTGGCGGCGAAGCCGTGGACGAGGTCGGCGAGGCCGTCGGTGTCGCGGGTGTCGGTGACGGCGCGCAGCAGCAGGTCGGTGAAGTCGCTGTCGTGCTTGACCGCGAAGAGGCCGGCGGCCTCGCCCTCGTCGGCGTTCATCTCGCGCTGGTAGCGGAAGAGTTCGGGGTCGAGGCCGAGCTCGCCGAGGTGTTCCGTCCAGCGGTCGTGGCCGTCCTCGAAGACCAGGTCGAGGTGGGGGTGGGCCTTGCCGGCCTCGGTGAGGGCGTCGCGGAAGCCCTTCATGGTGCGGCGGCGGCCGCGGACCTTCTGGTCACCGGCCAGGCTGACCCGTTCGGCGACCGGCAGCGAGTCCAGGGTGAGGCCCGGGCCGGGGCGGAAGGAGTACCAGGTCTCGGCGAACTTGCGCGGGTCGGAGGAGACCTGGCGGCCGCGCCACTCGCTGACCTTGCCGACCACGATCAGCTCGCCGGTGACGGTGTGCTGCCACTCCAGGGCGACGTGGCCGCAGTCGTCGGCGAGCAGGAACTTGCGCAGCACGCCGGAGCTGGCGCCGCCGAGGGTGTTGCGGTGGCCGGGGAGCATGACCGAGAAGATCAGCTTGAGCAGGACGGACTTGCCGCCGCCGTTCTCCAGGAAGAGCACGCCGGCCGGGGCGGGGCGGCGGACCGGGCCGTCGGTGTCCTCGCCGAAGAGGCCGATCTGCTGGGGGGCCGGGTCGGCGACGGGCTCGCCGACGCCGCGCAGGTCGAGCACCGTGTCGGCGTATCGGGCGCCGGCCGGTCCGATCGAGTAGAGGCGGACCCGGTTGAGCTCGTACATGTGCGGCGGTTCTCCGTGAGGGTGGTGGGAGGGGGCGTCAGAGCGAGTGGAACGGCAGGCCGGCGTCGGCGACCAGCTCGTCGCCGGTGTCCGGGGGCAGCAGGCTGGCGGTGCCGTCGGAGACGGGGACGACGCCGAGGTCGAGCAGTTCGGCCATCGCCGCGCTGCCGGCCAGGTCGCGGACCTGGAGCTGGTAGCGGGCGGTGGTGCGGTAGGTGCCGCCGGCGTCGTCGGCGACCTTCTGCAGGAAGCCGGAGTCGACCAGGAACATCACGGCCTTGGCGACGATGCCGGTGGTCGAGCCGGAGAGCCGGCGGGCGTCCTTGGTGGCGCCGGTGGCGGTGCGCCGGGCCCACACCCGCCAGGCGGCCTCCAGGCCGGGGGCGTCGGACTGCGGGTCGGTGTTGGCGCCCTCCGCGTCGGCCTGCTCCTCGAGGCGGCGGCAGGCCTGGCGGACGAAGGCGTCGACGCCGTTGACGGTGATCCGGCCGAGGTAGCCGTCGTCGGCGAGGTCCTCGGGGCGGGGGAAGGCCATCGCGGCGACGGCGAGGTGGGCCAGGCCGTGCAGGAACCGGTCGGTGGACTCGGAGGCGGCGCGGCGCGAGTAGTCGCCCATCCGGACGGCGAACAGCGAGTCCTCGGCGGCGGCGACGGCCATGCCGGCGCGCGCCGAGACCTCCAGGACGACCAGGCCCATGCCGGTCGCGACGGCGTCGGCGAGCCGGGCGAACGGCGGGTCCTCGCGGTGGCGGCGGACGAGTTCGGCGTACTCGGCGTCGCGGGCGGGGAGCAGCTTGGCCTGCAGGCCGAAGGAGACCAGCCGGGCGGCGTCGGCGACGTCGGCGGGGGTGATCGGCGTGGGGGCCGCGGGTTCGGTCTCGGCCGCCCAGGACGTGTCGTGGTGGGTCGTCACGGGCGGTGCTCCTCGCGGGTGGTGCGTCGGGTACGGGCGGTGCATCGGGTTCGGGTGGTGCGTCGGGTTCGGGTGGTGCGTCGGGTTCCGGGACGGGGAGCCGTCGCCGAGTCGGTCCGGGGCTCGGGCGGCGGGGCCTGGGCGGTCGACGGGGGCCGGCCGCTCAGCCGGCGTCCTTGCGGTCGGCGGCCATGCCGGCCGCGTCCAGCAGGGCGCTGCCGACGATCAGGTCGGCGCCGCCGAACTCCTCGTCCTGCAGCGGGGTGCCGTCGTCCACGGCGAACAGCAGCCGCTCCTCGCCCTGGCGGTAGGCGGTGCCGACCGGCGGGCTGGCGGCGTGGACGGCGAGCAGGGCGACCAGGTAGGGCAGCTCGCGGTCCTGTTCGCGGGCCTCGGCGAGCAGGCCGGAGAGCCGGCGCGGGGCGTCGGCGGGCAGGTCCAGCAGGACCAGGGCCGCCTCCAGCTGGGCTTCGGAGAAGCGGCTGTCGTCCGGGGTGGCGACGAGGTCCGGGTCGGGCAGTTCGGCGCCGAGGTGCTCCCGCTCGACCGGCGGGGTGAGCAGCAGGTCGACCAGGTCGGCGACCCGGACGGAGGCGGGGGTGCGCAGGCCGGTGCCGCGGGCGAAGAAGGCGTCGGTGGGGCGGACGGCCTGTTCGAGCGGCAGCCGCAGCACGGGGGCGAGCAGCTGGCCGTAGAGGTCGATGCCGCTGCGGGCGCCCGGGGTGGCGAAGGCCTGCCGGTCCTGTTCGGCGCGGAACAGCGGGCCGGCCTCCAGCAGCCGGGTCTGCAGCTGGGTGTGGCGGCGGATGCAGTCCTTGACGATGTCGACGAGCTCGGCGGCGCGGCGCTTGTGCTCCGGCTCCTCGGCTTCGTCGCGGGCCTTGCGGATGTTGGTGAGAATCGCGTTCTCGTGCCGGTAGCGGTCGGCGATGTGGTCCAGCGCCTCGTCGATGAGGTCGGGGACGGCGCGCATCCAGTCGACGGCGCGGACGTTGCGGCGGGTGGCGTCGAGGGCGCGGCGCAGCGTCTCGGCGTACTGGACGGTGCGGTAGCGGGCCTGCTCGGCGGCGAGCTGGGCGTCGGCCAGCCGGCCGCGGCGGATCAGCACCTCCAGCTTGACCTCGGCGGCGATCTGGGCCGAGGTGACGTCGGTGTCGAGCGCGCCGACGAGGACGTTCACCGCCTCGTCGGTGGTGCGCAGGTAGACGCCGCCGTCGGGGCCGGGCACCTCCTCGATCAGCTTGAAGTCGTAGTCGCGCCGGACGTACTCGCCGTCCGCCCCGAAGGTGCCGTAGACGGCGCGGAAGCCGCGGTCCACGCTGCCGACGTTGATCAGCGACTCCAGCACCCAGCGGGCGACCCGCTCGTGCTCGGCGCCGGGCCGGCCGACGGCCTGGGCGGCGACCCTGGGCAGCAGCCGGCCGAGCACTATGTCGCGGTCGGCGCCGGTGTCGAAGTCCATGTGCAGGGTGACCAGGTCGATCGCGGCGAGGCCGACCTCGGCCATCGCGTAGCCGCCGTACTCACCGGCCAGGTTGACCTTGCGGTTGTCCAGGTCGTGCAGCGGGGCGGTGCAGGCCAGCGCCTTGAGCCGGCGGGCCAGGCCCTCGTCGGCGGCGGGGCCGGGCGCGGGCCGGGCGGCGGGCCCGGCGGGCGGCCGGGTGCCGTGCTCGGTGGGCGGGTCAGCGATGGCGGTCACGGTGGACAAGATTAGAGGTTCGCACCGACATCGACCGAAACGAGCCTTGCGGGCGGGCGCAGCGGCAGGCCACGGGTGGCGCGCAGAGCCAATTCGGAACGGGATTTCGCCATTCTCGAACCGGCATTCGAGAAAACCGTGAGGGCGGCGCGGTAGTTCGGTGATGATCGACCTATGATCACCCGACTGGCAAAAGTGGGCCTCGCCGCCGCGCTGTCCGTGACCACCCTCGCCGCCGGCGCCGCCGGTGCCACCGCCGCCCCGGCCGCCGTCCGCTCGGCCTCGGCCCAGCACGTCACCGTGTCGCAGGCGGGCAACTACCCGATCTTCGCGCACGACAGCACCAACTTCTCCGTCACCTGGACCTCGGCCGGTACCGCCGACCTCACCGGTCCCACCCACCTCACCGTCGACCTGCCGCCCGGCGTCACCACCAGCGGCGCGGCCTTCTACAACACCCCGTACGACTACACCTTCACCGAGACCGTCTCGCCCGACGGCCGGCACCTGGAGGCCGTCTTCACCGGCACCCGCAAGCCGGGCGTCAGCAACTTCATGAAGGTCTACGTCGCCACCAACGGGACGGCGCCGGCCACCGGCCCGATCACCGTGACGGTCGGCAACCCCAACGACACCGACCCGACCGGCCACGTGTCGACCTACCTGCTCGGCACCGGCCCGCAGCCGCCGACCACCCAGGCCGCCCCCGCCGTCACCGGCCTCGGCACCACCACCGGTCCGGGCGCGGGCGGCACCGCCGTCACCGTCAACGGCAGCAACCTGGCGCACGGCATGGTGCTGGTCGGCGGCGTCCCGGCGGCCGGCGGCTGCACCGACACCGCGTGCACGGTGACCACCCCGGGCGGTTCCGGCAGCGTGCCCGTCTCGGTGGTCACGCCCGGCGGCACGGCCACCGCGCCGGTCACCTTCGACTACACGGGCGCCCCGCCCCCGCCGCCGGCCGCCCCGGCGGTCACCAACCTGACCACCACCAGCGGCCCGGCCGCCGGCGGTACCCAGGTCTACGTCCAGGGGAGCAACCTGACCTACGGGACGGTCGCGTTCGGCGGGGTGCCGGCCGCGCACGTCTCCTGCGGACCGTCCTTCTGCTCGGCCACCGCGCCGGCTGCGGCGGGGCCCGGTCCGGTGGGCGTCACGGTGACCACGGCGGGCGGCACCAGCGCCCCGGTGACCTACACGTACACCGCGTAGCCGCGGCGACCGCCTCCCCCGGTGCCCGGGCGCTTCGGCGTCCGGGCACCGTCGCGTCCGGGGCCGGCCGGTCGGCGGTCGGCAGCCGTCGGCGGTCGGCAGCCGGTCGGGGGTGGGCAGCCGGTCGGGGGTGGGCGCCCTGCGGCGGGCCCGCGGTCCGGGTCGGCGGGACGCCGGGACCCTTCCGCGGGGCGCGGGGTCGAGTTGAACGCGTTCAAATCGAAGGTCTAGAGTCGGTTCCGCGCAGTCGGGACAAGGCCCCGTCTGCCCTTCGACCTGGAGGTTCGCACCATGGAGAGCGAGCGGGACCGCGACACGGACCGCGCGACGGGCACCGCGCCGGGCACCGAGACCGCGGCGACACTGCGGCGGGTCCGGCGGTGGCTCCGGACCTTCGTGGTCTGCCTGGTGCTGAGCGGCCTGACGGCCTTCCCCCTGGTGGCCGAGACCCGCTGGCTGGCCGACCTCGCGAGCGGACCGGCCGCCCCGCTGGTCGAGCGCGTGCCCGGCGCACTGGACTGGATCGAGCGGGTCCGCACGGGCGTGGCCGAGACCGACGCCCGCTACCCCTTCCTCGCCTACGGCACGGACTGGCTGGCCTTCGCCCACCTGGTCATCGCCGCCGCCTTCTGGGGCCCGATCAAGGACCCGGTCCGCAACGTCTGGGTGATCCGCTGGGCGGTGCTCGCCTGCGGCGCCGTCATCCCGCTGGCCCTGGTCTGCGGCCCGATCCGGGGCATCCCGCTCGCCTGGCGATTCATCGACATGTCGTTCGGGGTCATCGGTGTCATCCCCCTGCTGATCGTGCTGCGGGCCCTACGGCCGCTGGAACGTTCCTTCCGGGGACCGGTGGCCGCGGGCTGAGTCGGAGCCGTCCCGGGGCGTGCGCGGCGGGCCCGCACGCCGGGGCGCCCGCCGGGGGCCCGGGTCACGGGCAACGGCCTTCATCCGCAGGCCCTACCATCTGGCTCAACAGCTGCTGGGAGGCGGACGGGCGTGGCCGATGCGGTGATCGATCTCAATGCGGACCTCGGTGAGGGGTTCGGACGCTGGACGCTGACCGACGACGAGGCGCTGCTGTCCGTGGTGACCAGCGCCAACGTCGCCTGCGGCTTCCACGCGGGGGATCCGTCCACGATGCGCCGGGTCTGCGCGCTGGCCGCCGAACGCGGCGTCCGGATCGGCGCCCAGGTCTCCTACCGCGACCTGGCCGGCTTCGGCCGACGCGCCATGGACGTCCCACCGGAGGAGCTGGCCGACGAGATCGCGTACCAGATCGGCGCCCTCCAGGTCTTCGCCCGGGCCGCCGGCTCCCGGGTCTCCTACGTCAAACCGCACGGCGCCCTCTACAACCGCGTGGTCGCCGACTCGGAACAGGCCGAGGCCGTCGTCGCCGGCGTGCTACGGGCCGGGGCCGTCTGCGACGGGCCGCTGCCGGTGCTCGGCCTGCCCGGCTCGCGGCTGCTCGCCGTCGCCGAGGGCGTCGGACTGCCCGTGGTCACCGAGGCCTTCGCCGACCGGGCGTACACCTGGGCCGGCACCCTCGTCCCGCGCCGCGAGCCCGACGCCGTCGTGCACGACCCCGAAGCGGTGATCACCCGCGCCGTCGGCATCGCCCGGGACTCCTCGGTCGAGGCCGTCGGCGGCGAACGGATCTCCGTGGAGGCCCGCTCCCTGTGCGTGCACGGGGACACCCCCGGCGCCGCACAGCTCGCCTGGCGGATCCGCGGCGCGCTGGCCTCCGCCGGGGTCCGGGTGGAGGCGTTCACGTGACGGCGCCCGCCACGGTGCGCCGGGTCGGCGAGCGGTCCCTGCTGGTCGAGCTCGCCGACGAGGCCGCGGTCGCCGCGCTGTACGGCTGGCTGCGCGAACGGCAGGCCGGCGAGGCGCCCGGCGCACTCGACGCGGTGGAGGAGATCGTGCCCGCCGCCCGCACCGTACTGCTGGACGGCGTGGCCGACATCGACGCGGTGACCGCCCTGCTGCGCACCGCCCGGCCGACGGCCGCGGCCGCGACGAGCGGCCCGCCGGTCGAGGTCCCGACCGTCTACGACGGCGCCGACCTCGCCGAGGTCGCCGCACTGTGGGGGGTGTCCGAGGAGGCCGCCGTCCGGATCCACACCTCGCCCGCGTACGTGGTCGCCTTCTGCGGCTTCGCCCCCGGCTTCGGCTACCTCACCGGCCTGCCGCCGCGGTACGGGGTGCCCCGCCGGGCCACCCCGCGCAGCGCCGTCCCGGCCGGATCGGTCGCTCTGGCCGGCCCGTACACCGGCGTCTACCCGCGCTCCTCCCCCGGCGGGTGGCAGCTGCTCGGGCGGACGGCGCTGACGCTCTGGGACACCGGGCGCGAACCGGCGGCGCTGCTGGCCCCGGGCGTACGGGTGCGGTTCACCGCGGTACGGGCGTAGGGAGGGAGCGGGGACGTGACACGGGCACCGGGGACGGATCCGGCGAACGGGCTCCTGGTGGTGCGGCCCGGGCCGCTGACCACCGTGCAGGACCTCGGGCGGCGCGGTGTCGCCCACCTCGGGGTGCCCCGGGCCGGGGCGCTGGACGAGCCTGCGCTGCGGGCCGCGAACCGGCTGGTCGGCAACGGCCCGGAGGCCGCCGGCCTGGAGACCACGCTCGGCGGGGTCGCGCTGCGCGCCCTCGGGCCGGTGGTCGTCGCCGTCACCGGCGCCCCCGCCCCGGTGCGCGTGGACGGGCGGGCCGCCGCGTGGGGCGCCCCGGTCGCGGTGCCGGCCGGTGCCCTCGTCGAGGTCGGCGCGGCGACCGCCGGCGTGCGCGGATACCTGGCGGTGGCGGGCGGGATCGCCGTCCCGGCGGTCCTCGGCAGCCGCTCGGCGGACCTGCTCTCCGGGCTCGGCCCGGCCCCGCTGACCGCCGGGGACCGGCTGCCCGTCGGCCCTCCCCCGACCCCCGGCGCCCGGCCGGACCTGGTGCCGCTGCCCGCTCCCCCGGCCGAGCTGGTGCTGCGGCTGCGGCTCGGCCCGCGCGCCGACTGGTTCGCACCGGCGGCCGTCACCCGGCTGGGCCGCGACGGGTACCGCGTCGCGGCCGCCAGCAACCGGATCGGCCTGCGCACCGAGGGCCCGGCCGTCGCCCGCGTCCGGACCGGCGAACTCCCCAGCGAGGGAATGGTGCTGGGCGCCGTGCAGATCCCGCCGGACGGACAGCCGGTGGTCTTCCTGGCCGACCACCCGACCACCGGTGGCTACCCCGTGATCGGGGTCGTCCCGACCGCCGACCTGGCCGCCGCCGCCCAGGCCCGGCCCGGCACGCCGCTGCGCTTCGCACCGCTGCGGGAGTGGTGACGCGGGGAGGGTGAGGCAGGAGCGGCGACGCTGGGGGGCTGAGGCAGGAGCGGCGACGCTGGGGGGCTGAGGCAGGAGCGGTGAGGCTGGCGCCGAGACGGGGGCACTGCCGCAGCGGGCGGGGGTCCGGTCAGCGCCCCGACAGCAGCTCCGCGAGGACCCGCTGCCCCGGGTCCAATGCCGCCTCGCCCTGCTCGGCCGCCCACACCGCGTTCTGCAGCACCCGCCCTAGCGTCCAGGCCGCGGCCGCCTGCCGGTCGGACGCCAGCGCCTCGGTCAGGTCGAACCGCCGCCGCAGGGCCCGCCGGACGTCGCCGGTGGCGACCACGGCGTCCCAGCGGTTGCGCAGCACCGGGAGCAGCTCGAAGCCGGGGTGTCCGGCGAGCGGCTTGGGGTCGACGGCCAGCCGGTCGCCGCGGTCCACGCCGCCGAGCGGCGCGAGCACGTTGCCGTGGTGCAGGTCCCAGTGCAGCAGGCGGTCACCGGGTTCGGCGCGGACCTCGCGCAGGGCGGCGGCGCAGTCCGCGAGCAGCCCCCGTTCGACCGGGTCGGCGGGGGCGGCGACCGCGGCCGGGGCCCGGGCGAGCACGTCGTCCGCGACCTCGGCCAGCGTGCGCAGACCCGGCGGAGCCTGACGCTACGTCAGTTTTCGCAGCAGCTCGGCGAGCGCGCGCAGCGCCGCGCGTTCGTCCCGCACGTCGAGCAACGACCGCCCCGCGTCGAGCCGTTCCAGCAGCATCGCCCCGGAGTCCGCCGCGTGGTCGAGGAGCCGGACGGCGCCGCGCCCCGCCCAGGTGCGGCCAGCTTCTTCTACGACGGGGACCGCCCGGTCGGCGCCGAGGAGTTCACCGACCCGTTCCGGCGCGGGCTGCTGCTGATCGCCCGCGCCACCAGCGAGGCCGAACTCGCCTGGCTGCGCGCCGCCCTGGCCGAACTCGAGGGTGCACTGACGGACTGACCGAAACCCGCCCCGGCCGGTCGCCCTCCCCTTCCCCCGCCACGCCGCGCCTGCTCCGATGGCCCGATGGGCAACGGCACGGAGAGCGACGACGGCAGGAACCCGGACGACGACGAGCGGACGAGCGACGTCGGACAGGCCGGCCACGACGGACGGACGGGCCACGACGGGCAGGCGCGCGACGTCGGCACGCAGGCGGGCGACGCGCGGCGCCCGGGGTACGACGGCACCGGCCCCGGCGCGATCACCCCGGACGGCTGCGCGGTCGAGATGTGGTCACTGCTGCCCGTCCGCGACGAGCCCGACGTGATCGGGGCCGCGGTGCCGGCCGGCGCCAGTCTCCTCGAACTGGGCTGCGGAGTCGGCCGGGTGACGCACCCGCTGGCCGACCGGGGCTTCGCCGTGACCGCGGTCGACGAGTCCGCCGAGATGCTGGCGCGGGTGCGCCCGGACGTGCGCACCGTGCGCAGCCCGATCGAGCGGCTGGACCTCGGCGAGCGCTTCGACGTGGTGCTGCTCGGCTCCTTCCTGGTGCACGCGGGCGACCCTGCGGTCCGCCAGGGGCTGTTGGAGACCTGCCGCCGCCACGTCGCCGAGGACGGCTGCGTGCTGGTGCAGCGCGAGGGCGAGGACTGGCACCGCACCGTGCCGCGGGAGCGCCGGCTGGGGGACGGGTGGGGCCGGATCCTCTCCGCCACCCCCGTCGGGGACGGCGTCAACTCCGTGCTCGCCGAGTACGAGTTCCCGGGCGGCCGCTGGACGCAGACCTTCCTGGCCCGTCCGCTCAGCACGGCGGCGTTCGAACAGGCCCTGGCGGAGGCCGGCCTGACGGTCGAGCGCTACCTGACCGCGGACCGCACCTGGGTCCTCGCCAGGCCGTCCACCGAGCCTCCGGAGGGTCCGCCGAACAGGTGAACGGCAAGTCGTCACTTTGACCCCGTACCATCGGCCGCGCGCCGGGCCCGCGCGCGACCCGGGGGACGGGCGGGCACGGTCGTCCGCATGCCGGGGGCGAGCGCCGCGGCATGCCCGTACGCCCGTACCGACCTGCGAGGACCCCACATGTACGACGACCCACGGATACCCCGGACAGGTGTCCGGTGATCGACTGGTTCCACGGGGCCGTGCTCGGCCTGATCCAGGGGCTGACCGAGTTCCTGCCCGTCTCCTCCAGCGCCCACCTGCGGGTCTTCTCCGCCCTCCTGGGCTGGGACGACCCGGGCGCGGCCTTCACCGCCGTGACCCAGCTCGGCACCGAGACCGCGGTGCTGATCTACTTCCGCCGGGACATCGCCGCCATCGTGCGGACCTGGACGCTGTCGCTGTTCCGCCCGGCACTGCGCTCCGAGCCGGACGCCCGGATGGGCTGGTTCGTGATCATCGGCACCCTGCCGATCGGGATCCTCGGCAAGCTGTTCCAGGACACCATCGAGACCCACCTGCGCGACCTGCGGATCATCGGCACCACGCTGATCGTGTTCGGCGTGATCCTGGCCCTCGCCGACCGCACCCGCGCGATCCGGCACGCCCGGCCGATCACCGAGCTGACCCTGCCCCATGCGGGCGTCTACGGCCTGGCCCAGGCGCTCGCGCTGATCCCCGGGGTGTCCCGCTCCGGCGGCACGATCAGCGCGGGCCTGCTGCTCGGCTACAGCCGGGAGGCGGCGGCCCGCTACTCCTTCCTGCTGGCGATCCCGGCGGTGCTGGCCTCGGGGACGCTGGAGCTGTTCAAGATCGGCGAGGGGCCGGCCCCGGCCTGGGGGCCGACCGTCCTGGCCACCCTGATCGCGTTCGCGGTCGGCTACGCGGCGATCGCCTGGTTCCTCAAGTACATCTCGCACCACAGCTTCCTGCCGTTCGTGGTCTACCGGGTGCTGCTCGGCGTCCTGATCATCGGACTGGTGGCCGGCGGCATCCTGGCCCCGGACGCGGGCGTGGTGAAGTAGAACGGCGTTTCAGAAAAGCACCCGGGAGCGACCCGCGGGCGACCGAACGGGAACGGCCGCGGAGGCCCGGGCGCGGCGGAGGGGGGCCACCGGCACCCGCACCCGCACCCGCACCCGCACCCGCACCCGCACCCGCACCCGCACCCGCACCCGCACCCGCACCCGCACCCGCACCCGCACCCGCACCGGGAACGACCGTGGGCCGGACACCGTTTCAAGGTGTCCGGCCCACGGCCCGTAGGACCGGGTGGCTAACCGGCGGTCAGCCGGCCGCGGACGGCGGCGTGGACCTCGGCCTCCTCGGCCGGGTCGGCGGCGAGCCGGCGCAGGCGCTCCAGCACGCGCGCGTCGCCCGTGGTGGCGACGTGGCGCGCGGCGAGCTCGCGGGTGGACTCCTCGCAGTCCCAGAGGCACTCGACGGCGGGGCCCTCCGGGAAGTGCACGTCGGTCGCGGCGAGCGCCCGGGCGGCGCGACCGCGCAGCTCCGAGGAGGCGGCCTCGCCGTAGATGTGGCGCAGGACGGGCACGGCGTCGGCGGCGGCCAGCCGCCCCGCACCGTCGACCAGCGACCCGAGCCCGGTACCGCTGACCCCGCGCACCGAGATCCAGCGGCGCAGCCCGTCGACGACCAGCGGCGCGTCGGCCGGCTCCCCGGCGTCGGCGAGCAGCTTGACGGCGGCCTCGCCGAGCGCGCTGTCGGCGCCGCCGGTGGCCGGGTCGGCCCAGCGGCGGGCCTGCGCCAGCACCTCGGGGCCGCGCATCCGGCCGAGCAGTTCCAGGGCGGCGCGCACGACCCGGTCGTCCACGTCGGCGGCGGCGGCCTCGATCAGCTCGACGGCGGCCGGGTCCCGCTGGTCGACGAGGTAGCGCAGGGCCGCCCGGCGGGCGCCGGGCAGGCCGTCGCGGGCGGTCTCCAGCAGGAGGGGGCGGTCCTCGGGCCGGACCACGGCGGTCAGGCAGCGGGCGGCCGCGGCGGCGCGGCGGTCCACGGCGTCGGGGGCGGACGGGTCGGCGGCGGGCTCGGGCCGGCCCTCGGGGCGGCCGAGGAAGGCGCCGGCGCCGAGGCCGCCGAGGTCGCCCTGGTCGGCCCAGGCCAGCACGTCGGCGGTCGACCAGCCCGGGGTCACGCCGCCGCGGTTGAGCTGGCGCTGCCAGAGGTCGAAGGGGGACTGCTCGCTGGCCGCGGCCACTCTCGGGTGGTAGGCCGCCCACAGCCGCCAGGGCCGGGGCTCGTACGCGTTGCGGATGAACTCGCGCAGCTCGGCGTCGCCCTCGGGGCCCGGCGCGAAGTGGTCCAGCACCGCGGTGCCGAGCAGCAGCAGGCCGCGGTCGTCGTCGCGCAGCGCGAGCTCGTCGAGGGCCCAGGACCAGTTCGCGCCGGTGGCGGCGTACTCGCGCAGCATCAGCAGCGCGTCGCGCCGGCCGTACGCGGCGAGGTGGCCCAGGACGGAGAGGGCGAGGCCGGTGCGGCTCTCGTCGTCGGTCACGAGGTCCTCGGCGGAGTGGAGGTGGTCCTCGATGCCGTCGAGGGGCGCCTCCAGCTCCATGTAGAGGCGGGCGTAGTAGAGGGAGCGGCTCTCGACCTGCCAGTCGGCTCGCGGATCCCTGGTGACGCACTCCTCCAGCGCGGCGACGGCCTCGGTACGGTCGGCGGCCAGCGCATGGAGCTGCCCGTCACCGCGGCCTCGCTGCAGGAGGCCGAGGAGGCTGGCGCTAGGTGCTATCACTGGCTCGAACATGAGGTCAGCATCCGTTGCGGCGGTCGTAGTGGCAACGGGATTTCCGTCGCCGGGGTCTCTGGTCGGTACTGCGGTGGGCGCCCGGGCGCCGGAATCACCGAAGGTTACCGCCTCGGGCCCCCCGCCGCACACAGGGCGACGAAGGCTCCCGCCAGGGTGGCATATGCCAGAGGAATTTTGCCTGCGTTCTGTCCAAATCGCCCGCAAGGGGCGGGCACGCTGTGCGACAGTCTTCTCACCACCCGAGAGCCCGTGCAGAACGGGCCGCACCCGAGCGATGGGCCGGTCATGAACATGCCCTTAGGCGCCGCCCGCCCGCCGGACACCGCCACGGTGGACGGCGCCCCGGCGGGCACGACGGACCGCACCGCCCACGACGGCGACTCCGGGGACGCGGGCGACGCGGACAGCGGAACGGACGGCAGAGTGGACGGCACGGCACGGGAGCCGTCCGGCCCCGATCTCGGCCAGGAGGACGTTCCCTCCCCCGACGGCGCCGCCCCGGGCGACCCCGCCCCGGACGGTCGCTCCCCCGACGACCGTTCCCAGGACGGTCGATCCCAGGACGGTCGATCCCCCCGCGGTCGCGAGCGCGACACGGGCCGGTGCGATGTCGTCGGCTCGGCCGAGTGGGACCTCATCACCGACCGCGTCCACTGGACCGCCGAGGCGTACCTCCTGCTCGGCTGCGACCCGGGCGACGGACCGCTCAGCCTCGACCGGCTGCCCGACCGCCTCCCCGAGGCCGACCGGCCGCTGCTGCGCCGGATGATGACCGACGCCCTGATCCACGGCCGCACCTCCGCCGGCACCCTGCGGATCCACCGGGGAGGCGGCCGGCCCGCCGACGTCGAGTGCGCGGGCGAGCCCGTCCTCGGCGCGGACGGCACCGTCACCGCCCTGCGCATGCTGCTCCGACCGGCGCGCTGACCCGTCCGGCCGGGCCCGGCCCGCCCTTCCCCGCAGGCCCGCCCTTCCCCCGCAGGCCCGTCCTTCCGCGCAGACCCGGCCGGGAGCCCCGACGGCCGCTCCCGCCGGGGGCCCGCCGGGTGCCCCTCCGACGACGGCCTCCTCAGGACGGCTTCGGCCGGTTCTTGGCGTCCGCCGCCCGCAGCTCCCGCCCCAGCTCGGCCCGCAGCTCGTCCACCAGCGGCAGCCCCCGGTAGCGCGCGGTCAGCCGGTACATCTCGCGCAGCCGGTCCCAGGTCCGGTGCGAGGAGTTCTGGCCGATCAGGTTCATCACCATCTTCGCCTGGAAGTCCGCCGCGTCCGGTTCGCCGGTGAGCCAGTGCACCGAGGCGAGGGTGATCCGGTCGAACAGCGCCGAGCGCAGCTGCCCGGTGCCCTCCCGCAGGGCGATCACCCGTTCCGCGTGCCGCTGCGCCTGCGGGGCCGCCGAGGGGTCGTGCTCGGCCAGCGTCCGCAGCACCAGCGCCTGCATGCCGCGCAGTTCGGCCTCGTCGAAGACCTGCATCCAGGACGGCGGCGGCTCCGGAGCGTCCTCGGCGAACAGGTCCTCGGCCTCGCCGAGCAGCCGCCAGGTGTCCTGCGAGTGCCCGATCGAGGCGTGCGCCCACGCCTCGACGGTGTTGAGCATCGCCCGCGTTCTCGGCAGCACCCGGCCGCCGGCCGCCTTGGCCGCCCCCATCAGGTCGATCGCGTCGTCGGCCCGGCCCAGGTGGACCATCTGCCGCGCGGCCCGCGAGATCGCCTCGCCGGCCCGCGGCCGGTCGCCGGCCTCCTTGGCCGCCTCCGCCGCGATCATGAAGTACCGCTGCGCGGTGGGCTCCAGGCCGACGTCGTGGGACATCCAGCCCGCGAGCACGGCCAGGTTGGCCGCCACCAGCCACAACCGCTGTTCCACGACCGCGGCGTGCCGGTGCGTCAACAGGCCGCCCACCTCGTTGAGCTGACCGACCACCGCCTTGCGCTGCAGCCCGCCGCCGCGGGCCGCGTCCCAGGCCCGGAAGACCTGCACGGAGTGCTCCAGCGACTCCACCTCGTCGAGCCCGACCGGGCCCGCGTCGTACACGTCCACCACCGGGCGGGCACCGCCGGCGGTGATGACCTGGCGCGGTCCGGGCACCGAGGCCGCGTACGCGACGGCGTCCCCGCCCAGCCAGCCCTTCAGGGAGTCGGCGATGACCGTTCCGGCCGTGAGCGCGGCGCCCGCGCCCACCAATCCACGTCGGTTCAGCATGAGGTCCATTCCCGTGAACTCGGTGAGGACCGCGGCCGTTCGATCCGGCGACCATGGCACTGCTGCGGACGGTGCCGCTCCGGACCTGGTTGGCCGGTGTCGTTCCAGACCGAGGTCCTCAGTGGTGACGACACGGCCGAGCCGCTCCGTGAACACGGCCGCCAGCACCCTCGGGACCGGATCGCGGGGGACCTCCCCCTGCTCGATCCAGCGCCGTACCCTCGACGTGTCGGTGGACAGCTGCTGCTGTCCCATCGCGGCACCCCGACGGTTGACCAGCCGTGCGAGTTCGCCCTTCGACCATCCGGTCAGGACGAACAGGTCGGCGAGTCGGGTGTTGGGTCCCCTGCTCAATGAAGCCCCCAGGATCCTCGGCTGGTTCGAGGCTAGAGGCTCGGGCAAGTGCCAGGCGAGCATTCGCCACCGTTCGCCAGGGCCCGCCAGACTACTAAGCCAGTGCACGGCGGGTGTGTTGTAGGGGTGCGCCACCTCGCCCCAGGGTCGGGCGGCGTCCCACCAGCGTCGGGGCAGTCCCCCGTCCGTGGCACGGGACGCCTCCGGTCCTCACCCGAGGGGGTGGCGCGGCCGGGTGGCGCGGGGGCGCCGGGCACGGCCACGGCAGTCCGACCGACCGCATTCCCCAGGGTGCGGACGGGCGGACCGCCGTAGGAGGGGTCCCCGACCCCCGCGTCCGTGCCCGGCGCCCGCGCACCACCCACCGCTCCGAGCCAGGGCCGCCGTCACGCCAGGAAGCACGCGGCACCGGCCCTCCCCGCACCGCGGGGCGCACCCGCCGACGGACAGGAAGGGACCACCCTCACCCCATGTACTCCTCAGCGACGACCCCCACGCCGACCGCGACCCGCACCGCGCTGCGCCCCCCCACCGCAGCCGCCGGCCGTCCCGGCCCCAAGCAGGTGCCCCCGTCGAGCCGCCCGGTGGCTCCGCGCGGCACCGAGGGCCGGTCCACGGACGCCCGGGTCCCGGCCGGCCGTACGGCGCTGGGGCTGCGCGGCCCCGAGACCGCCCCGCCCGCCGGCGGCCGGGTCCCGCTCGCCCGGCAGGCCGACGGCCGGGTGCTGCGCCAGCCGCACCGGCCCGGCCAGGTCGGCGGCCCCGAACGGATCGACCCGTCGGCGCTGCAGACCCCGGCGGTACGGGCCGCCCTGGCGAGCGTCGCGCGGATATGTCCCGCGTTCACCCCGCGCCAGGTGCTGCGCGAGGGGAGCCGCCACATCCTGGTGGCGGGCACCATCGGGCGGGCCCCGGTGGTCGCCAAGTGCCTGGCCCCGCAGGCGGTGCGCAGCGGGCACTTCGAGCAGCTGGTGGCCGACTTCCACCACGAGGTCGCGGTCTACCGGGCGTTCGTCCGGCACCGCCCGCCGGTGCGGCTGCCCCGGCTGGTCGCCGCCGACCACGACCGCTGCGTGCTCGTCATGGAGCGCGTCCCCGGCCGCCCGGCGGCCCGGGAGCGCCACCCCGTCAACGCGCCCACCCCGGGCGAGGTGCGGGCGCTGCTGACCGCCGTCCGGACGCTGAACCTGTGGCGGCCGCCGACCGACGTGTTCCAGCCGCGCATGGACTACCAGTTGGAGGTCGCCCGCTACCACTCGGTGGGCCAGCTCACCGACCGGGACGCCGGCGACCTGCGCGGCCTGCTGCACGGCCTCGGCCACACCCCGCTCCAGCTCTGCCACGGCGACGCCCTGCTCAGCAACATGCTGCTGGCGCCGTCCGGCCCGGTGCTGGTCGACTGGGAGCAGGCCGGCTGGTACCTGCCCGGCTACGACCTGGCGGTGCTGTGGAGCGTGCTCTCCGGCGACACCGCCGCCCGCCGCCAGATCAGCCAACTCGCGCAGAGCGGCGGCACGATGGCCCGGGACGCATTCCTGGTCAACCTGGTGCTGGTGCTGATGCGGGAGATCCGCCTGTACGACGTGCCGGGCGCCGGCGAGGAGCAGCGGATCATGATCCGTCGGCTCTACGACGACGCCGCGCTCGCCCGGCGGGCCGTCCGCGCGGCGGTCGGCACCCGCTGAGGACGGAGTGTCAGGGCCGGCCCCCGCGCTGCAGCGCGGCCCGGCCCGCGGCCTCCAGGACGGCCTCGTCCGGGGCCAGGTGCACCCGGCTGCTGAGCACGTCCCGCAGGTAGCGCTCCAGCGGGTGACGCCGGCTCAGGCCGGGGTTGCCGGTGAGCGCCACCGCCTGCTGGACCGCCGCGGTGGCGGCCCGGGTGGCCAGCAGGTGGGCGGGGCCGGTCCTGGCGACGGCGTCCGGCTCGCCCCGGTCCACCCGGGGCGCCAGGCCCGCCACCAGCTCCTCGGCGCCGATCAGCTGGGCCTCGATCTCGCCGAGGGCGCAGCGGTAGCGCGGCAGGGTGCCGAGCGGCTCGGTCAGGTTGGCCGGAGTCCGCTGGTTGAGGAAGCCGACCAGCCAGGCCTCGGCGGCGCGGGCGACGCCGATCGCCACCGCGGAGAGCGCCAGGTCGTGCCAGGCCCGGGTGAGTTCGGCGGCCCCGGCCTCCTGGGCGTCCGCCCCCGCCGGCCCGTCCGCCTTCGCCGCCGCACCCGACCTCGCGCCCGCCGCACCCGACCTCGCGCCCGCCGCACCCGACCTCGCACCCATCGGCCGCGCCGGACCGAGGCCCAGGGCGAGATCGGCCGGGACCCGGACCCGTTCCAGCACCACGTCGTGGCTGGCGCTGGCCCGCAGACCGAGCTGGTCCCAGGTCGGGTCGATCTCCAGCCCTTCGCTCTCGCCGCGGACCAGGAAGGTCCCGACCCTCGGCTCCGGCTCGTCGGTCCGCGCGGTGACCGCCATCCAGGCCAGCGCCTCGGCACCGGTGCAGTACGTCTTCCGGCCCGTCAACGACCAGCCGTCACCGTCCCGTCGGGCCAGCGTCCCCGGCAGCTCGCCGGGCCGGCCGCCCGGCTCCGCGCTCAGCGTGGTGACCAGCGCGGGCCCGCGCCGGGACTCGACGAGCAGCCGCCGGTAACCCGCGGTCGGCCAGGCCCCGCGGCGGGCCTGCTCGGCGTGCTGGAGCAGCGTGAAGGCCGTCACCACCGCCACCGAGGCGTCCCCGCGCCCGAGTTGGGCGAGCACCCGGACGACGTCGGCGAGCGTGCCGCCCGGCCCGCCGTAGCGCCGGGAGACCGTCAGGGTCAGCAGCCCGGCCTCGTGCACCGCCTCGATGCCCTGGTACGGGAAGGTCGCGTCGCGGTCGTGCTCCTCGGCGCGGGCCGCGAGCAGGTCGACCACCCGGGGCAGGCCGGCGAGGGCGGCGGTGACCGCCGTACGGTCGGGCGCGGCGTCGTCGGAGGCGGAGCTGCCGGTCGCGGCATCGCCGGTCGCGGTCCGGCTGGATGCGGTTCGGCCGGATGCGGGTTGGCCGGATGCGGTTCGGCCGGATGCGGGTTGGCCGGAATCCGACCGTCCCGCCGTGCCCCGCAACGGGGTGGAGGGGCGGTCCGCAGGCGAACGGTCGGCGGTGGTGGTCGTCATGGCGGTGGGGCCTCCGGGCGGCAGCGTGGGCTCGGCAGGTGCGGGCGGCACGCCGGACGGGCGCGCGGTACCGGCGGGCGGCCCCGGAGGTCAGGTCGCGGCCCGCCCCCGGATGGGGCGCCGACCGCACTCGGCCCGGCACCCGCCGCCACGGGGACGAATCCCCCTCAGCGGCCCGGACACACCGCGCTGGCGGTGCGCCGCAGGTCCAGATAGCTGCGGCGGGTCAGCAGCGGGAGACGGCACGACATGTTCGCGACTGTACGAACCGGTGATCGAAACCGTCAAGCGGCGTCCGGGCCCCGGGCAGGGGTCGGTCAGCCCTGCTGGAACATGTCCGCGGGGAGCGGCTTCAGCAGTTGATACAGGTCGTCCGAAATCGGTCGGTCCCAGGACGCGATGGTGACCTGGACGCCGTCGCTGCGCCCGAACTGCGCGCAGAACACCCGCTCCTCGCTGACCTTGACCTTCTTCACGATCAGCAGGTCGTCCCCGAGCATGACCGGGAAGTCCTCGGCCGAGACGAACTCGACCGGCTCGTCGTTCTCCAGCGCCGCGAGCAGCTGCCGCACCTCGAAGGGCACCTCGTCGCCGGTGTCCCGGGCGGGCGAGCCCTCGGGCAGGTTGCCGATGAACATCGCCGGGCCTCTGCCGCCGAACAGGTCGTAGCGCAGGAAAATCCCCTGGCAGGAGCCGTCCGGGCCGGTCATCATGGCCGCACCGAAGTCACCGGGCCAGTCGCCCGGGTCCATCGCGAGCACGTCGAAGTCCGGGCCGGCGGGCTGTCCGGAGCGACGGCGGAGAAAAGACATGGGAACATCGTACGTGCCCGGCACACCACGCTCGCGAGGTGGGTGGGGCACCGGCGGGAGATCGACGCTCAGAGACCAATGTTGACTCTGAGCAACCGTCCGGGCTACGTTCGGTTCAGCACGACAGCCGTTCTGGGTTTCACCCTCCGGGGGGACGGCATGTCGCAACGCGGCCCTACACGCGTATCCCTCACTGTGCACTTTGTCGTGCCGAACTGCCGAGCACCCAGCTTCGTCGTCGCACACAGCACAGCACACAAGCCAACAGTTCCACGTACCACAAGCCAGATCCGCGGGGCCCCGGCCCGTCGCTCCCGTGGATCTGCTCGGGACGCCGCCGCGTGGGGGCGTGCGGGTCCCGAGCAAACGGTGTCGTCACCGAGTCGCTCTCGGCTTCGGCGCCAGCCTCCCGGCGACTGCCGGCCCTTCGTGGGCCGGGACCGGCCGACGCACCCCCGGTGCGCAGGGGATGACTGGGAGGATGGCCTGGCATTGCTGCCGGGCCGCACAGCAGGCGCCGTGTCTGGCCGCGTGGGGGCGGTGGGCACGGCGTCTGCCTGTGCTCATACTCTGAGCTGCGTTTGTCTAACAGTCAACAGAAATTCTGACGGGGCACGCTCAATAGATCATCACTTGTGATGTTCGGGCCCGAAATCACCTGTGGAGCGACCCCCGCCCGGGGGCCGCTCCACAGCCGTCGGACCACGGCCCGGGCGAACGTCGGATGAATCCTTGGCGACGTGGGGCGACCCCTGCGTGACCTCGGGGCGAATCCCGGGTGACGGCGGCGCCGCCGGCGCCGCCCGGGCGCGGACCCTCACCGGGCTCCCGCCAGGCCCTCACCGGGCTCCCGCCAGGCCCTCACCGGGCTTCCGACGGGCCTTCACGGATCCCGGCGGGCCCGACGGACCCTCAGGTGAGGTCGAACTCGCCGTCCCTGGCGCCGAGCACGAAGGCACGCCACTCCCCCGGGGTGAACACCAGCACCGGCCCGTCCTCCTGGCGGCCGTCCCGCATCCCGATGTACCCGTCCACGAACGCGATCTGGACATCCCCCACACCCTGGCTGCTGCACAGCCACGTCGCCCCGGTGAAGTCCACCTTCGGCTTGCCGCTCGGCGCCGGTCCGGGCTGCACGCCGGCCGCCTCCACGTCGATCCCGCTGTTGACTGCCACGATCCGGTCTCCTCCCGACGGCGGTTCCACGTCCAGCCTAGCCACACCCACCCGCCCCGGTCAGCGGGTTGACGAGGACCGCCCCAGCCGGGAACGGGCGCCGCCGGAGGCCCGCTCAACGCGTGTCCCGCCGGGCGCGGGACACCGGAGCTGCCAGAGTGCTCGACAGGGCGCGCACACGCCCCCGCCGGCCGTCCACGGGCCCGGCGACCGACGGCCCGCCCGTACCTCCGCCCGCGCCCCCGTCCGCGCCTCCGCCCGAACCCGCCCACCGAGACCCCCAGGAGCAGCCGATGAGCCGCCGGGACGGCACCCGCGCCGACGTCATCCCCATCTCGGACGCCCCTTCGGCCCACCCCCCGGCGCCCCGCACCCCGCCCTCGCCGGCCACCCTGCCGCGTCCCACCCCCGGCCGGCCCCCCGCGCACGGGCGGGTCGGGGTCGTCCTGGTGTCGCACAGCCAGGAACTGGCCACCGCCGTCCGCTCCGTGGCGCTCGCGCTGACCGGATCCGACACCCCCGCCCCGGTCGCCGCGACCGGAGGGGATCCGGCCGGACCGGGCATCAGCGCCGTCCTGGTCGCCGCCGCCACCCGCCGGGTCGACCAGGGGCACGGCGTGGTGGTGCTGGCCGACCTCGGCAGCGCGGTCACCACGGTCCGCGCGCTGCTCTCCGAGGCCGACGAGCACGGCCTCCCGTTCCCCGTCCGCTTCGCCAACGCCCCGTTCGTCGAGGGGGCGGTGGCCGCCGCCGCGACCGCCACGGCCGGCGGCGACCTCGCCGCCGTGCTGGACGCCGCGGAGGAGGCCTACCGGCAGCACAAGGACTAGGGCAGCCCCAGGGTCCGGCCCCCACCGGGCCGGTGCCACGGCATTCGCCCACGACCCTCTTCCACACGGTGTGACCGGGCCGCTACCATCGGCACGGACGCGGCGCCGGCCCCGGTGCCGTCAGGGGGAAGGGAGGCGGGGATGCCCGGGACCGCCCGCGGCACGCAGGTCAGGGCCGCTCCTTGCCCTCCCACGCGAAGACCGCCGGCCCCTCGCACTCCAGCGCGTGGCGCAGCCGGTCCTGCTCGACGTCGATCATCGGCGGCAGCGCGTCCAGGGGGAACCAGCCGACCTCCAGCGACTCGTCGTCGTTGACCCTCGCCTCACCACCGACCACCCGACACCGGAAGGTCAGCACCAGGTACTGCGCGACGTCGCCGTTCGGGTACGAGACGGGCGGCGGGACGGTGGCGGAGGCGAGCAGCTCGGGCACGACCGTCACCCCGGTCTCCTCCAGGCACTCCCGCACCACGCCGTCGGCGGGCTGCTCCCCCGGCTCGAGGATGCCGCCGACCGGCGCCCACCTGCCGTCGTCGGCCCGCTTGACGAGCAGCACCCGGTCGCGGTCGTCCAGGACGACGGCGACGACGGAGCTCAGCCAGAGCGGGCGGTGGCCCACGAGGGTGCGGAGGTCGGCGAGGAACGCGGGAATGGCCATGCGCCGCAGCCTACCGAGACGGGGCGTCAGGTCGGCGGCACCGCGGGGCCCCCGGGGCGGTGCGCGGGGGGCGGGTCCGGGCGCAGCAGGGCCAGCACCGTCAGCCCGAGGATCCGCAGGTCCAGCCGGAGCGAGCGGTGCTCGACGTACCAGAGGTCGAGTTCGGCCCAGTCCGCGCGGGCGAGCGGCCGGCCGGCCTGGAGCTGGGCCCACCCGGTCAGCCCAGGGCGGACGTCGAGGCGACCGCGCTCGCGGCGGGAGTAGCGGACCACCTGGTCCGGGCGGGCGGGGCGCGGGCCGATCACCCCCATCTCGCCGCGGGCGACGTTCCACAGTCGCGGCAGCTCGTCCAGGCCGGTCCGGCGGAGCAGTGCGCCGAGCCGTCCGCCCGGACCGGTCCTGCGGGTGCGGAACCGGAGCACCTGGAACTCCCGGCCGTGCCGGCCGGCGCGGGTCTGCCTCAGCAGCACCGGGCCGCCGTCGGTGCAGCGGAGCAGCGCGGCGATCGCCAGGGCCAGCGGGAGCGCGACGATCCCCGCCAGGGCGGCGAGGGCGAGGTCCCCACCGCGTCTCATGAGACGGACACGGCGGCGCGCGGTATCGGGCCCGGCTCCCCGCCCATCGTTCCCCTCCACGGCCTCGTCCGACACAAGAACGCATTCACTGTAAGTGGGGCCGGTGTGCCGCCACCCGGAAATAGTGAAAGAAGTGGGCAGAAGATTGCCCGACAGGCCGAAATTCGGTCGATCTGACCAATATCGCTCGATCTGCGTTCGTAATGCCGAGGGCAATCGAAGTAGTCAGAGCGTGGCGCCCCGCCGGTAGCGCAACAGGCCGAAAGCGATCCGTCCGAGCAGCAGCACCCCGGCCGCCAGGCAACCCGCCACGGCCATCGCCCAGGCCGGGCCGTCGTTGTCCGGCACCACCACGGCCACCACGATGCCCAGCGCCAGGCAGGCCAGACCCACCACGGCCAGCGGGAGCTGGTGGGTGACCAGGGCGCCGCCGCTCCAGGCACGGGCCATCCTGGTCGCGCCGTGCAGGTGGAAGGGATCACGGTCCGCATCTGCCATGAGCCCAAGGTACCCCGGGCCGGTGCCGCGGGCAGCCCGCAGGGAGTGAACATTCGGCCACCCTGCGCCACCGGCCGCCAAGCCGTTCGGGCCCGGTCCGATCCGGCCGCGCACGCGCATTACGGCTCCACAATCAGTCCACGAAAAATCCTCGTCCCCCCGGTACAACCATCTGCTCGGTGCAGCGGTCTCAATGGCATTGAGCGATCCAGGAGCCGTTCACGGGAGGGCGCGAGCCCCCACCGCGAACAGGAATACCCAGGGGGCGGAGCCGCCGCCCCCTGGAGTCGGAGGCCGGGCTCCGCCCTCCGGCGGTACCGCCACGCCGCTCGGCGACCGAGGGGGAACCGTGCCGCAGTCCCAGTCCACCACGTCGATCTCCATGGCCCCCACCAGGCCCGCCCCACGCGTGCGCGCGCTGCCGCCCGCGGCGGCCACCACCGCTGCCACGGCCACCGCCGCCGGGCTCCGCCGGCCGCCGGTCGACGGCTGCCGGCCGGACGCACGGGGCGAGTGGCTGCGGTTCGCCCCCGTCCAGCCGCTCTTCCGCGCCCGCGCCGCACAGCGCCTCGCCGTGCTCGCCTACCACGGCGTCACCGACCACCGGTCGTTCGGCGCCCAGCTGGACCGGCTCCGAAGACTCGCCACCCCGGTCTCCCTCAACGCCGTGCTCCAGGCCGTCACCGAACGGCGGCCGCTACCGCCCCGCAGCGTCCTGGTCACCTTCGACGACGCCGACCGCAGCGTCCTCACCCACGCCCTGCCCGCCCTCGACGCCCGCTCCATCCCCGCCACCGCCTTCGTCATCTCCGAGCTCATCGGCACCGAGCGCCCGTTCTGGTGGCACGAGGCCGACTTCCTCGCCCGGCACGGCGGCCGCGCCCGCTCCCTCGACTGCGGACACCCCTCCCAGCTGCTCCCCCGGCTCAAGGCCATGCCCGACCCCGACCGGCGGCGCAGCCTGCACGAACTGCGGGTCAGCGCCCACCGCAGACCTCCCAGCCAGGAACAGCTCACCCCCGCCGACCTGCTCGCCCTGCGCGACGGCGGGGTCGCCATCGGCAACCACACCCAGGGGCACCCCTGTCTCGGCCGCTGCGACGACGCCACCGTCCGCGCCGAGATCACCGGCGCCCACGAGGCCCTCACCCGGTGGCTGGGCGAGCCGCCCATCGCCTTCGCCTACCCGGACGGAGGCCACGACCCGCGTGCGGAAACCGTCCTGCAGGAGCTCGGCTACCGCCTCGGCTTCCTCTCCGACCACCGCCTCGGCCCCCGCATCCCCTCCCACCCGCTCCAGATCAGCCGCCTCCAGGTCGACTCCACCACCAGCACCCGCCGGTTCGACACCATCCTCTCCGGCCTCGAACCCGCCTACCGCCGCTGGCGCCGCCAGGCCGTCGCCTGACCCCAAGGGGCCAACATGTGCCCCTCCACGGGGGAGGTCGGCCCACCCGACCTCCCCCGTGGAGCGGCCAGCGCCACGCCCACCGAGTTCCCGTGACCACCACCTGCACGAAGCACCGACATGCCGCCATGCGCCGGCTGCAGCACATCCCGCAGGCACTGCGCTGCAACCGGCGACGCCAGGCGCCCGACCCAAGGCACCCCACACGGGCACGGGGCCACGCAGAGCCACCACCCCCAGAAGTCGGCCCCGCCGACTTCCCGTGCCGAACCCCCACCCTGCGGCCAACCACCTCCAGCCAAGGTGCCAGGCGCCGAGGCGCCACCCCGCACCCGAGGCGTTACATCCCGCACAGGAAGTCAGCTCCGCCGACCTCCTGCGGAGACGACCTGCGTCGCGGACAACCGCGGGGGGCACGGGCACAGAGGGCCGAAAGCCGCCGCGCGCCCGAGGCAGCGCACCTCGCCCGGGAAGTCCGCCCGACCGACCTCCCACGCAGAGGCATCGAAGCCACTCGGACTCACCGCTCCAGAAGTCGGCCCCGCCGACTTCCGGCGACGGGCGCCTGCGCTGCATCCGGCCTCCTCGGGCGACTGACAGGCGCGAGCGAGAGGCGCCGCATGCGGCCATGCGCCTGAGGCAGCGCATCCCACGTGGGAAGTCGGTCTGATCGACGTCCCCGACGGAGGAAACGGCGCCACGCCGACTCACCGCCCTGGGAAGTCGACCCCATCGACTTCCCATGCGGGACACCGGTACTACAGCCAGTCCCTCCGCTCACGAACGGCCGCGGGCTCAAGGCGCTGAAGGCCGCCATGTGCCCCCGGCAGCGCGTCTCGCCCAGGAAGTCGGCCCCGCCGACTTCTCGTGACGTCACCTGCGCTTCGACCAGCCCTTTCCGGCCACGGAAAAGCCTCGGGTGCGAGGCGCCCAAGGGCTGCCATGCGCCCGAGGCGGCACATCGCGACCCAGGTAGTCGGTCCCGCCGGCCTTCGGAGACGGAGCCCTGCGCTGTGCGACCAACCCCTTCCTCGGCCGCGGACGGCGCAGCCCGCGCAGGGAGTCGGCCCGGTCGACCTCTTGTGTGGAGGGGCCGGGGCCGCGCAGGCGCATGGCGCAGGAAGCCGGGCCCGCCGACTTCTCGTGACGGGAGCCTGCGATGGGGGCAGCCTGCGTCGGCTACGGGCGTGGGCACGCGAAGGGCGCCCGGCGCCCGAGGCATCGCGCTCTTCATGGGAAGTCGGCTCCATCGACTTCCGGAGGCGAACACCCGCGCTGAATCCGACCCCTCGGCCCGCAGGGCCCCGGGGAGTCGTGTGGCGGGATCGGCTCGCGACGCAGGAAGTCGGGCCCGCCGACTTCCCGTGACGGGACCCTGCGGTGGGGACGACCTTCTCGGGCTATGGGTGCGGGGACCGAAGAGGGCGCCTTTCGCCCGAGGCGTCACGTCCCGCACGGGAAGTCGGCCCGGACGACCTCCGGAGACGGAGCACCGCGCTGCGGCCGGCCTTCTGAGGTGGGACACGTCCCGCGGGCCGCCGGGGCTCAGGCGAGGTGCCGGAGATTAGGGGCCAAGATTTGTCCCGTGCGGGGCCGGGGCCGCGCGGGGCGGGTCAGGCGGGGAGGGGGTTGGGGAGGGCGCGGCCCTGGGGGTAGAGGGCGGCGGCGGCCGGGAGGGTGGCCGGGGCGCCGGCGTGGAGCACGGTGAGGGTGCCGGAGCCGGTGCGGGTGGGGTCGGCGACGCGCCGCAGGGCCTGGGCGGCGACGGCCTCGGCGGAGCCGTGCAGGACGAGCGCCGGGGAGGCGGTCGGGGCGACGGCTGCGCGGATGCGGTCGGCGACGAGTTCGTAGTGGGTACAGCCGAGGACCAGCGCGGCGGTGCCCTCGGGCGTCCGGGCCGCGGCGTGGGCGATGGCGGCGGTGATGGCCTCGTCGTCGCCGTGCTCGACGGCGTCGGCGAGCCCGGGGCAGGCGACCTCGGTGACCTCGGCCGTGCCGCCGAAGTCCCGGATCAGCCCTCGCTGGTAGGCGCTGCCGGTGGTGGACGGGGTGGCCCAGATGGCGACCGGGCCGCCGAGCGCGGCGGCCGGCTTGATCGCGGGGACCGTCCCGATGACGGGCAGTGCGGGTTCGAGCTCGGCCCGCAGGGTGGCGAGCGCGTGCACGGAGGCGGTGTTGCAGGCGATGATCAGCACGTCCGGCTCCAGCGCGGCCGCCGCCAGGGCGCAGCCGCGGGCGAGGTCCGTGATCTCCTCGGGGGTGTGCGGCCCCCAGGGCATCGACGCCGGGTCGGAGGAGAGCACCAGATCCGCGTCCGGGCGCAGCTTCCGAAGGGCGGCGGCGGCGGCCAGCAGGCCGATTCCGGAGTCCATCAGTGCGATCTTCACGGGGCAAGACTCTAGTCGATCCGCCCGTCCGGGCCGGTTCTGCGGCAGACTGCCGGGGTGACCGTCCTGCTGTGGATCGCCGCGTCCTCCCTGCTGGTCTGGCTCTGGCTGGCGTGCTGCCACGGGTTGTTCTGGCGCACCGACGTGCGGCTGCCGCCGCGTCGTCCGCCGGTGCGCTGGCCGGAGGCGGTGGTCGTGGTGCCGGCCCGGGACGAGGCGCAGGTGCTGCCGGTGAGCCTGCCGACGCTGTTGGCGCAGAAGTACCCCGGGCGGGCGCGGGTGATCCTGGTGGACGACCACAGTTCGGACGGCACCGGCGCGCTGGCGGCGGAGCTGCGGACGCTGGACGGACTGGACCTGACCGTGACGACGCCGCCCCCGCTGCCCCCGGGCTGGACGGGCAAGCTGTGGGCCCTGCGGCACGGAGTGGAGCTGGCCGGTCCGGACGTGGAGTACCTGTTGCTGACGGACGCCGACATCGCGCACGGCCCGGAGTCGCTGGCGGAGCTGGTGGCGGCGGCGGAGTCCAACGGGCTGGACCTGGTGTCGCAGATGGCGCGCCTGCGGGTGGAGACCGGCTGGGAGCGGCTGATCGTGCCGGCCTTCGTCTACTTCTTCGCCCAGCTGTACCCGTTCCGCCGGAGCAACCGCCCGGGTGGCCGGACGGCCGCCGCGGCGGGCGGCTGTTCGCTGGTGCGGCGGGAGGCGCTGGAGCGGGCGGGCGGGGTGGCCGCGATCCGCGGGGCGGTGATCGACGACGTGTCGCTGGCCCGCGCGGTGAAGTCCTCCGGCGGGCGGACGTGGCTGGGGCTGGCCGACGAGGTGGACAGCGTCCGCCCGTACCCGCGGCTGGAGCAGCTGTGGCGGATGGTGTCGCGCAGTGCTTACGCCCAGTTGCGGCACTCGCCGTTGCTGCTGGCCGGGACGGTGCTGGGGCTGGGGCTGGTGTACCTGGTGCCGCCGCTGGCGACGGTGGCCGGGCTGGTGGCGGGGGTCCCGGCGGTGGCGGTGGCGGGCGGGGCGGCCTGGGCGCTGATGGCGGGGACGTACCTGCCGATGGTCCGCTACTACCGGCAGCCGGCGGCGGCCGTGCTGCTGCTGCCGTTCACGGCCGCGCTCTACCTGCTGATGACGGTGGACTCGGCGGTGCAGCACTGGCGGGGCCGGGGCGCGGCGTGGAAGGGCCGGACGTACTCGCAGGCCTGAGCCCCGCCGGCGGTTCCCCGGCGGCCGGCGTCCGGCGGCAGAGCCCGCCGTCCCCGTAACACTCGAGGCCGGACGGCGGCCGGACCCGGCGCAAAGCCGGGCGCCGCGGGCCGGTCCGCTCCATACTGCTCGGATGGACCGTCAGACGATCTCGCGCCTCGCCCACGCCCACCACCCGATCTCCGCGCCGATCGCCGACGAGTCGGTGGCCCGGCTGCTGGACCGGGCGACCGCGCGGACGGAGGCCGGCCGCGCGCTGGACCTCGGCTGCGGCGAGGGCGCGTGGCTGGTCCGCGCGCTGGCGGCGCGCCCGGGCTGGCGGGCGGTGGGGGTGGACCTCGACCCGGCCGCGCTGACCCGGGCCCGCGAGACGGCGACCGCGCTCGGCGTGGTGCGCCGGCTCGGCCTGCACCACCTGGACGCCCGGGAGTTCACCGCCGTCGAGCCCTTCGACCTGGTGCTGTGCGTCGGCTCCACGCACGCCTTCGGCGGGTTGTCGCCGACCCTGGCGGCGGCCCGCGATCACCTGGCCCCGGGCGGCCTGGTCATGGTCGGCGAGGCGTTCTGGGAGCGCGAGCCGTCCCGGGCGGTGCTGGACGGGCTGGGTGCCGAGCGGGACGACTACGCGGACCTGGCGGCCACCACGGACCGGGTGCTGGCGGACGGCTGGACACCGGTGTCCGGGTACGTGAGCAGCCCGCAGGAGTGGGACGACTACGAGTTCGCCTGGACGGGTTCGCTGGCCGAGTGGGTGCTGGACCACCCGGAGCACCCCGACGCGCCGGCCGCCCGGGAGGCCGTGGACCGGCACCGCCGGGAGTGGCTGCACGGCTACCGGGGGACGCTGGGCTTCGTCACCTACCTGCTGCGCCGGGGCTGAACGGCCGTCCGGCCGGAACGGCCCGTACGGGCCGAACGCCCGCCCGGACGCGCCTACTTCTGCGTGCGGGCCGTGCGGGCCAGGAAGTCGTCGATCAGCGGCGCGATTTCGGGCAGCTTCTCCTCGAGGGCGAAGTGCCCGGTGTCGAGGACGTGGACTTCGGCCGCGGGCAGGTCGCGCAGGTAGGCGCGGGCGCCGGCCTCGGTGAAGAAGGGGTCGTTGCGGCCCCAGAGCACCAGCGCGGGCGGGCGTTCGGTGCGCAGCCACTCCTGCCACTCGGGGTAGAGCGCGACGTTGGAGTGGTAGTCGAGGGCGAGTTCGACCTGGATGTCCTTGCGGCCGGGCAGGTCGAGGAAGTGCTGGTCGAGGGTCCAGCCGTCGGGGGCGACCAGGCTCGGGTCGTCGGTGCCGCCCTCGTACTGGCCGCGGGTGGTCTCCGGGGTGAGGATGGCCCGCGCGCGCTGGGCGGCGCCCTCGACGCCGTGCCGGTTGGCGATGAACTCCCGCGCCCGGTCGGAGAGCCCCTCCTCGTAGGCGTTGCCGTTCTGGACCACCAGTCCGGTGATCCACTCCGGGTGGCGGGTGGCCAGACGCAGTCCGACGGGGGCGCCGAAGTCGAAGACGTACAGCGCGAAGCGGTCCAGGCCGAGGGCGAGGCAGAAGCGTTCGACGACGTCGGCGAGGGTCTCGAAGCGGTACGTGAAGGCGTTCGGGGCGGGGCTGTCGCTGTACCCGAAGCCGGGGTAGTCGGGGGCTATCAGGCGGTAGCGGGTGCCGAGGGCGTCGAGGAGCCGGCCGTACTGGTGGGAAGCGGAGGGGAAGCCGTGCAGGAGGAGGAGCACCGGGGCGTCGGCCGGGCCGGTCTCGCGGTAGAAGATCCGGAGGCCGTCGAGGTCGACGTGGCGGTGGTGGACGTGCGGGATCGTCAGCTCGCTCATGCTAACCATTAAACAGCACTGCACTGGTTAGTTCAGCCGCGCGAGCGAATTCACCGATCCCGCGTCACCACCTCTCCCCGCAGGGTCAGTTGTGCTGGAGCTGCTCCTGCTGCACCAGGTAGTCCAGCACCTCGGGCATCGCGTCGACGCCACCGGCCTTGCTCGGCGAGGTCCGGTACTCGCCCTGGACGACCACCGTCGGCAGCTCGTTGATCTCGTAGCGGATGAACTGGGCCGCGGCGTCGTCCACCGCGCGCCCGACCTCCGGCGAGCGGTACGCCGTGCGGAAGACCTCGGCGTCGACGCCGTGGCGCACCGCCCAGTCGGTGGCGGTGACCTCGGAGGTGAGGTCGGCCTTGTCGGTGTGCACCGAGCGGAAGGCGCCGGTCTGCAGTCGCTCGACCAGGCCCAGGCGCTCCAGCGTGTAGTAGAGCCGCGCGTGGCCGCGCTGCACGGTCTCCTCCGGACTGCCCGGCCAGATCGCCGGCACCCGGCGCAGGGCGACGTCCGCGCGGTGCTTCTCGGCCCAGGCCTGCAGCGGCTGTTCGAGCTGCTGGGAGTGGCCGCAGTCGTACCAGAAGAACTCGACCGCCTCGGCGCGGGCGCTCTCGCGCACCGGCTGCGGATGGTCGAGCCTGACGAACTGGGCCCCCTCGGAGGGGGGTTGGTGGGACGCCGCGCCGGCCTGGACGGGGGATGCGGCGATCCCCGCGGCGACGGCGAGCAGGACGGCGGACCGCAGCAGCGACTTCGAGTTCACACCGGGCAGTGTGCTGGTGACGGTTCGTTACCGTCGAGTCGGCCCCGGGCCGGCGGCCCGGATTCGCCCGAACGGCGCAGCCCCCACCGCCCGACCGGCGGGAGGCGGGCCCGGTCAACGGGAACCGGGCCCGGCTGAGGGGAACCGCCCCGCCCGAAGGGCCCCACCCCGGGCGCCGCCCGCGGAGGGCCGTCCGCCACCGACTGCCGGGGCCCGCCCCGCCGGCACCGTCAGGAGCCCGGCCCTGATCCCGCCCACACCTCGGCCACCAGCCGCTGCCAGTCGTCCACCACCGCGCCCAGCTCGAAGTTCTCCAGTGCGTGCGCCCGGGCGGCCGCGCCGAGGCCCGCCCGGTTGCAGGCCAGGACCTTGGCCAGCGCCTCGGCGAGGGCCAGCGGGTCACCGGGTGCCACCAGCGCGCCGGTGGCGCCGTCCCGGACCACCTCGCGCACCCAGCCGACGTCGGTGGCCACCGCCGGCACGCCGGCCAGCGCCGCCTCGATCAGCGCGCCCGGCACCCCCTCGCTGTCGCTGGTGAGCAGCAGCGCGTCGGCGGCCCGGTAGAGCGGGGCCGGGTCGGGCAGGGCGCCGAGGAAGTGTGCGCGGGCGGCCGCCGGGTGGCGGGCCAGCGCCTCGCGCAGCGGGCCGTCCCCGGCCACGGCCATCCGCACGTCCGGCAGGCGGTCCAGGACGTCGAGGGCGAGGTCGAGCCGCTTCTCGGGGGCGATCGCCCCGATCCAGGCGACCAGCAGGACGTCCGCGGGCAGGCCGAGCTCGTGCCGGGCCGCACGTCTGTCGTCCCGGCCGCCGGCCGGCGGATAGCTCTCCGCGGCACGGGAGTTGGCGATCACCCGGACCTTGCCCTCGGGCAGCTGGAACTGCTCCTCCAGGACGATCCGGGCCTCGTCGGTGAGGGTGGTGACGGCGGCCGCCCGGTGCATCAGCGCACCCCCGCGCACCCGGCGCAGCCGCGTCGCGGTCCAGTAGCGGGGGTGGCCGACGGAGACGTAGACGAAGGGCGTCCGGGTGCCGGCCAGGGCGAGGGCGCAGGCGGCCAGGGTGTCCGAGCCGTGCGCGAGGACCACGTCGGCGGCGCGGGCGGCGGCGCGCAGTGAGCGCAGGGTGCCGGGCCGCAGGCGCCCGGCGCCGAGGACCGCGGCGTTGGCCGCGCCCGGGAGCCCGGCGCAGGCGCCGGGGAGGATGTCCGGCTCGTCCTCGCCGCCGTCCTCGGCGCGGGGCCCGGGCAGCGCGGGCGCCGCGAACCGCGCCACCGGCGCGGCGGGCTGCGGGGCGAGGGCGCACAGGGCGGAGGCCTGGCCCCGGCGGCGCAGTTCCCGGTGGAGGTCACGGGCGAGGTTCTGGGCGCCGCCGCGGCGTGGATCACTGATCAGGTGCAGGACACGGGGACGGGCTCCGGCCGGATCGGCCGACGTATGGTCGGGCATGGACCGACCTTGGCACAGCGCCCCGCGCGGTACAGCCCCTTCGCGCAACCTGGTGGTGGCCCGTGCGCCCGCGCGAATACACCTGTCGTGCGCGGGTCGGCCGCGGCCGTGCGCCGGTTGCGACCGCTGTGCGCCCCGTGACACCCACCACCCCCGAGCCGACGGTCGCGTCCGGTCCCCGGCGCACCCCGGCCGACCCCGCGGCGTAACCCGGCCACCCCCCAACCTTCGCCCGCACGACGGGAGTTCGCCACCCGGGCGGGCCAAATCGCTGGCGGGCCGGTCGGTCACCTGCGATGCTGATCGCCAGTCAGGGGGCGTCCGGCACGGGAGAACGGGCGCGCCCGCAGCGGGCGGGGGTGGCCGGTGCAGGTACTCGTGTTGCTCGACAGCGTCAACCGGACCGGCGGGGCCGAGCGCGCCTTGGTCGAGATGGCGCCCCACCTGGTGCGCGCCGGCGTCACCCTGGACGTCGCCCATCTGCACGACTCCCCCGGCGGCTGGCAGCCGGAGCTGACGGCGGCGGGCGCCACCGTGTTCGCCGTCGGCCGGCTCAGCCGCGCCGGGACGGCAGCGGCGCTGCGCCGCCTGGTCCGCGAACGCCGGCCCGATCTCCTCCACACCACCCGCCACACCACGGACGTGCTCGGCCGGGCCACCGCGCTGGCCACCCGCACCCCCGTGGTCTCCAGCCTGCTCGACCCGGCGTACGGGCCCGCGCAGCTCAGCACGCACGACGGCGGCCCCTGGCGGACCCGCGCCGGGCGGGCCCTCGACACGGCCACCGCCCGGGGCCCCCGCCGCTTCCACGCGCTCACCCGGCACGTCGCCACCACCATGGCGCGGCGGCTGCGGGTGCCCCGGCGGCGCATCGACGTGGTGCCGCGCGGCCTCGACCCGAACCTGTTGGGCACCGCCACCCCCGAGCGGCGGGCCGCCGTCCGCGCCGCGCTGGAACTCGCCCCGGACGCACCGGTGGTGCTCGCCGCCGGGTGCCAGCAGTACCGCAAGGGCCTGGACGTACTGCTGGCGGCCTGGCCGGCGGTCCGGCGCGAGCAACCGGAGGCCGTGCTGCTGCTGGCGGGGGCGGCCGGCCCGGAGAGCGGACGGCTGCGGACGCTCGCCGAGGCGGCCGGGAACGTCCGTCTGCTCGGGCCGCGCGAGGACGTCGCCGACCTGATGGCCGCCGCCGACGCCGTCGCCGTGCCGTCCCGCTGGGCGGGCCAGGGCGGCACGGCGATCGAGGCGATGGGCATCGGGGTGCCGCTGGTCTGCACGGACGTCCCGGCACTGCGCGAGACGGTCGGCTCGGAGGACTACGCGCGGCTGGTGCCGCCGGAGCAACCCACTGTTCTGGCGGCCGCGCTCACGGACACCCTGGACGACCGGGCGGCGGCGCGGCAGCGGGCGAAGGCGGCGCGGGCGCGGTTCCTGACGTCCTTCACGCTGCCTCAGGTGTCGGCGCAGATGGTCGAGTTCTACGAGCGGGCCCTGCGGGTGCGGCCGGTCTGAGCCGGGGCGCGGGCGCACGCGACCGGCCCGCACCCGGAGCGGGGCCGCCAACGGCCCGCACGCGGAGCAGGCACGCGACCGACCCGCACGCGCAGCGGGCACGCGATCGGCCCGTACGCGGAGCGACCCCGCGAGGCCCGGGGACGCCCCGCGCGGCGCCGGGCCGGTTACGCGGTTCGGGTGAACGCGGTTGGACCTCGACCCGGCCAGGTCGGCAGGATGTCCGGCCGGGGCCCGGCGCGCCGCCCCATCTCCCCCTGCCCCCTTCGGATTTGGAGTCACCCGGTGTTCAAGGGATTCCGCAGCTTCCTGCTGCGCGGAAACGTGGTGGACCTCGCGGTCGGCATCGTGATCGGCGCGGCCTTCACCGCCGTGGTCACCGGCTTCGTCACCGCCTTCCTCACCCCGCTCATCGGGGTCGCGACCGGGGCCGTCGGCGACTTCACCCAGAAGACCTTCGAGGTGGCCGGCACCCGGTTCCCGTACGGGGTCTTCGTCAACGCGCTGATCGGGTTCGTGCTGGTCGCCGCGGTGATCTACTTCGCCGTGGTGGTGCCGGTCGGCAAGCTGCAGGCGCGGTTCGAATCGGCCAAGCCGGCACCGGCCGCGAAGGTGGACTGCCCGGAGTGCCTGAGCTCGATCCCGGCCGCGGCCAGCCGCTGCTCCTTCTGCACCTCGGAGGTGTCCGGCCGGCCGGGTCTCCCGGCGCAGACGCAGGCGCTGCAGTCGAGCTGAGTGCGACTCCGGTCGCGCCGGCCCCGCCCGGTCCGACGCCCGGTCCGGTGCCCGCGCCGGGTCCCGGCTCCCGACCGCGGGGCCGCCGGGCCGCCGGGCCGCCCACCGGTGGCGGACCGGGCGGGGCGGGGCTGACCACGGCTTTTATAACGGCTGGGCACCGGTTCAGTAGCGTTTGACAGGGACCTTATCCCCGAAACATTCACGAGCCTCCGCCGACCGTCGGCGGGGGCTCGAATGCGCCCGCGCACGCCCTGTCGCCGAAAGTTTCTCCGGCGGGCCCGGAAGCGGCCACCGCCCAGTCACCGCAAGGTTTCCCGGCTCCTCCGTGCGGTCGCCGTTCGATCACCGACGGCGCGCGAAGGTTGTCCGGAACTGAACGCCGGTATGTCCGTTCTTCCTACTTTCGAAACCTTTGTGCGAGCGAAGACTGTGTAAACACTCGAACTGCTCCCCCTCCCGCTCTCCTCAGCAGGCGCATTGTGGGCTTACCGTATGCCCCATGACCTCGCCCCGCTCCTACGACGGAGTCGGCTACCCCTCTCCGTCCTTCTCCTCCGGCACGCCGATTTACGACAGCCTCGTGGCTGAGCGCGGCGTCCCCCAGATCGCGCCCATCAACGTGCCGGCAGCCCTGCCGCCGGCGCTGTCGTCCGGTTACGGAGCGGGCCTCGCCCCCTCCTACGAGAACCGGTACGGCAACGGGTACGAGAGTGCCGGCAGCAACCTCCCCGCGCTGCCGCCCGCCCGCCTCGCCCTGGGCCCCGGCCCGAGCATCGGCCCCTCCGCCGGCCCCGCCACGGCGTACATCCCCGCGCAGCCCGCGCCGGCGTACGCCTCCGCGCCGCAGCCGCCCGTCCCCGGTTACGGCGCCCCCCAGCCGTACCAGCGACCGCAGCCCGCCGCGCCGTCCTTCGCCCAGACCGCCAGCGGCGGCTACCAGCCGACCGGCGGCCAGAGCTTCGGCGGCCAGAACACCTTCATCGGTGGCCAGGGCGGCCAGCAGTCCTTCGGCGCGCAGCCGATCGGCGGCCCGGGCGCGTTCGGGCCCGGCCACCCCGGCGGCCAGCCGCAGGGCGGTCCGCAGAGCTTCGGCGGCCAGCAGTCCTTCACCGGCCCGAACCCGGCCGGCCCCGGCTTCCCGGGTCAGGGCGGCGACCAGGGCTTCGGCGGCGGCCAGCTGCGCCCCGCCATGGCGCCGGTCGCACCCGTCCGCCCGATGCAGCCGCAGCGGCCGGGCCCCTACGGCGACCCCGGCCAGGGCCAGTTCCAGCCCGGCAGCTACCAGCAGGGCCAGGGCTACTGAGCCACTGACACCCCGGGGCCGTCCCCACCCGGCCCCCACCCGCACCATCTGAGCACCACCCGGCGCGATCCCGCGCCGGGCCCACGGAGAACGGGTCATCCACGGACCGCCCGGAACGCCCCCACGGCGTCCCGGGCGGTCCGTGCGCGTACGGGCCCGGAGCCGTCCGACCGCCCCTCGCCGGCACCGTCACGGCACGACGGGCCCGGGCCCCGCCCGGAGCAGCTGCGCAGCCACGCCGGACGGCCGCGCTCCCCGCACCCAGGGCGCCCGGAGGATCCCCGCGACCGGCTGGCAGGATGGGGGGATGCAGCTCACCGGACTCCACGTCTACCCCGTCAAGTCCATGTACCGCCTGAGCCCGGCCACCGCCCAGGTCGAACCCTGGGGCCTGGCCGGAGACCGCCGTTGGATGCTCGCCGACGCCACCGGACGGTTCGTCAGCCAGCGCGAGAACACCGCACTCGGCCAGATGCAGGCCGACCTGCTCCCCGACGGCGCGCTCGCCCTCACCGCCCCCGACGGCTCCCGGACCGAGGTCCCCGCCCCCGCCGTCGCGGCCGGCGACCCGCTCGCCGAGGTCGAGGTGTGGGGCACCCGCTTCCACGCCGCCGAGGCCGCCAAGGACGCGCACCGGTGGATCGCCGAACACCTCGGCGACTACCGGCTGGTGCACCTGGACGACCCCCGCGCCCGGCCCGTCGACCCCGACTACTCCGAGCCCGGCACCACCGTCTCGATGGCCGACGGCTTCCCGCTGCTGCTCACCACCACCGCCTCGCTGGACCGCCTCAACGCGCTGATCGCCGCCGAGCACCCCGACGGCCACGAGAACCTGCCGATGGAGCGCTTCCGCCCCAACGTCGTGATCGGCGGCGCCGAACCCTGGGCGGAGGACGGCTGGCGCCGGATCCGGATCGGCGACCTGACCTTCCGGGTGGTCAAGCCGTGCGGCCGCTGCGTCATCACCACCACCGACCAGGAGAGCGGGGAGCGGCGCGGCCCCGAACCGCTGCGCACCCTGGCCCGGCACCACCGCCTGCTGAGGTCCGCCGCGTTCGGGCAGAACCTGATCCCCGAGCGGCCGGCCGGCGTGACCGGCGACGTGCTCGGCACGCTGCGCGTCGGCGACGACGTCGAGGTGCTGGAGGACGGGGCGCACTGGCCGGCCGACGCGCGGGGGTGACCGGCTGACGGCTCCCACCGCGCCCCGGGCTCCGGCTCCGTCACGTGCTCCGGGGCCGGCTCCGTCGCGGGGGCGGGCCCGGCCCCCGCCGTCCCGTCCTCCCCCACCGGCTCCGTCACGTGTTCCGCCACGTCCGTTCCGTCACCGCCGTCACCGCCGGCGTCGCCCGCTCCGGCTCCGGCCGCCGCCGTGATCGGCTCCGGCGCCGGCTCCGGAACCCCGGCTGTGCGCGCTCGTTGAAACATGTGGTCGGAACGTGTGGCAACGGCGCGCACCCCCGGTGCCCCCGCCTCCACGGGCGGCCGGACCACCCGGACGGGCGCGCTACGGTGGGCGGACGGCCCGCGCACCCCGTGCCCGGCCCGTGGCACGCCGGCTCGACGAAGGTGGGGACGACAGACCGTCATGGCAGAGCACAGGGTCCGGGTCACCCAGGACAGCGCATCCCGCTGGCGTCGCCGCGCGGGCGAGTACGACACGCTCACCGAGGCCCTGGCGGCCGCCGAACCCGGCGACACCGTGACCGTCCGGCCGGGCACGTTCCGGGAGAACCTGCTGCTCGACAAGGCGGTGACGATCGTCCCGGCCCAGGGCCCGGGCACCGTGCGGATCGACCCGCCCTCCGGGGTGGCGCTGACCGTCACCGCCGCCGCCACCGTCCGCGACCTCGTCGTCGAGGGCGGTGACGGCTCCACCCCCGCCGTCCTGGTCACCGGGCCGCAGGCCGCGCCCGCGTTCTCCGGCTGCCGGATCGAGACCCGATCGGCCACCGGCCTCGAGGTCGCCGACGGCGCCCGGCCCACGCTGCGCGGCTGCGTCGTCACCAACCCCGCCGGCCTCGGCCTGCGGCTGCGCGGCGCCGGCACCGCCGCCGCCTTCGAGGACTGCGAGGTCGCCGCCGCCGGCCAAGCCGGACTCGCCGTCCTCGGCGGTGCCACCGCGGCCCTCGAACGCTGCAAGGTCCACCACGCCTCCGGCGCCGGCGTCCTGCTCTCCGACCCGGGCAGCGCCGCCGAACTGACGGGCTGCGAGATCTACGAGATCCGCGGCAGCGGGGTCCAGGCCGACGCGCAGGCCGGCGGCCGGCTCGTCGACTGCGAGATCCACCGGGTCACCGGGAACGGCCTGACCCTGGACGGGGAGGCCGAACTCGTCCTCACCGGCTGCCGGGTGCACGACCTGCCGGAGAACGGCGCCGACCTGCGCGGCCGTTCGCGCCTCACCCTCACCCACACCACCGTCCGAGACTTCGGACGCGGAGCGCTCTCGGTGTGGGACCAGGGCACCGAGGCCGTCGCCGAGTCCTGCCAGATCCACGGCTCCAACGGCGAGTACCCGGCCCTGTGGGTCAGCGACGGCGCCCGGCTCACCCTCACCGACTGCTCGCTGCACGACCTCCCGGACGCCCTCTTCGTCCTCGACCGCGACTCCGCCGCCACCGCCGAGGACTGCTCCTTCAGCCGCATCCGCAGCTCCGCGGTCTCGGTCAGCGGCGGCGCGGCCGTGACCCTCACCGGCTGCCGGGTCCAGGAGGCCGGCACCGGCCTGTGGTTCCGTGACCACGGCAGCGGTGGGCTGCTCACCGACTGCGAGATCTCCGACGTCGCCACCGGCGTGATCGTCACCAAGGGCGCCGACCCGGTGCTGCGCGACTGCACCGTCCGGGCCAGCACCGACGCCGGGGTCTACGTCTCGGCGCAGGGACGGGGCACCTTCGAGGACTGCCGGGTCTCGCACGGCAAGGGCTTCGGCTTCCACATCATCGACGGCTGCCGCACCCGGCTCACCCGCTGCCGGGCCGAGCAGAACGAACGGGCCGGCTTCGAGTTCTCCGAACCCGGGCCGGTCGCGGAGGGCTGCACCTCCGACGACGTCGGGCCGGGCCTCGGCGCGGCCGAGGTACCGGCGCCGCGCACCGCCCGGCTCCCCGCGCCCGCGATCCCGTCCGCCGTCGCCGCCGCGGCACCCGCGGCGCCCGCGGCGATCTCCCCGATCCCCGACTGCCGGCCCGCCGACGAGGCGCTCGCCGAACTCGACTCGCTGGTCGGGCTGGCCACCGTCAAGCAGGAGGTGCGCACGCTGATCGACCTCATCTCGGTCGGCAAGCGCCGCCGGCTGGCCGGACTCAAGGCGCCCTCGCTGCGCCGGCACCTCGTCTTCACCGGCGCCCCCGGCACCGGCAAGACCACCGTCGCCCGGCTGTACGGCGAGATCCTGGCCGCGCTCGGGGTCCTCCAGCGCGGGCACCTGGTCGAGGTCGCCCGGGTCGACCTGGTCGGCGAGCACATCGGCTCCACCGCGATCCGCACCGCCGCCGCCTTCGACCGCGCGCGCGGCGGGGTGCTCTTCATCGACGAGGCGTACGCGCTCGCCCCCGAGGACGGCGCGCGGGACTTCGGGCGGGAGGCCATCGACACCCTGGTCAAGCTGATGGAGGACCACCGGGACGAGGTGGTCGTCATCGTGGCCGGCTACACCGCCGAGATGGAGCGCTTCCTCTCCGCCAACCCCGGTGTCTCGTCGCGTTTCTCACGCACCGTCACGTTTCCCGACTACACGGCGGACGAGCTGCTGGACATCGCCCGGGCCCAGTGCGCCGAGCACGAGTACGAGCTCGCCGAGGAGGCCGAGGGCGCACTGCTGGACCACTTCGCCCGGCTGGAGCGCGGGCCCAACTTCGGCAACGGGCGCACCGCCCGGCAGGTCTTCGAGACCATGGTCGAGCGGCACGCCGTCCGGGTGGCCCACCTGACCGACCCGTCGACGGAGGAGCTCCAGCTCCTCGTCCCGGCGGACCTGCCGGGCACCCGGCTGCCCTGAGCGCGGCCGGGTGACGGGGGCAGGGTGACGGGGGGTCCGGCGGCCGGGGTCGGGGCCGGGGCCGGAAGGAGGCCTCAGCCGAGCAGCCGCTCGACCAGGAGGTCCACCCGCGTCCGCTCCAACCCGGGCCGCAGCCGTCCGCCGCGCACCAGCGTCACGAGCCCGTGCAGTGACGCCCAGCCCACCTCGGTGAACACCTCCGGGTCCCGCTCCCCCGCCACCTCGGCGAAGGTGCCCGCGAGCGCGGCGAAGGCCTCCTTCAACGGCTCCGGCGAGTCGGGCCGCCCGAACGGCAGGTCGGTGGCGAGGGTGAACATCGCGTCGTAGAGCGCCGGGTTGGCGAGGCCGAAGGCGAGGTACTCGTGCGCCGCCGCCGCGAAGGCCGCCGCCGGCCCGTCGGCCTCGCGCACCACGGCCCGCAACGCTGCGGCGAGTTCCGCGAACCCCTCCAGTGCGACGGCCGCGACGATCTCCGTCTTGCCCGCGAAGTGGCTGTACAGCACCGGCTGGCTGTACTCGATCCGCTCCGCCAGCCGGCGGGTCGTCACCGCCTCCCAGCCCTCGGCCTCGGCAAGCTCCCGCGCGCTGCTGATGATCAGTTGGTGCCGCTCGGCGCGTTCGCGCTCGCGGCGCTGGTGAATCGACATGGACCGATACTAGCATCGCTAGGCAACAGAGCGCCGAAAGGGCGCGGTGTCGACCCCCGCCCGGGCGGCGCCGGCACGGCCGGCGGGCGCACGCCGCCCCGCCGGGCCGGGCCGCCGCTCACCGACCGCCCCGACCCGGCCGCCCGGCACGGCGCCTGACGATCCGCCACCGCGCCCGCGGCATCAGCCCGTCCAGGCCCCGCCGGCGAGGAAGGACTCCAGTGCGGCCCGGTACGGCGCGATGTCGATCCGCTCACCCGCCAGCCAGTCGTCCGAGTAGTACTTGTCCAGGTAGCGGTCGCCCGGGTCGCAGATCAGGCCCACCACGCTGCCGCGCCGCCCCGAGGTCCGCATCTCGGCGACGATCTTCAGCGCGCTCCACAGGCCCGTCCCGGTGGACGCCCCCGCCTTCTTCCCCAGCACCTGCTCCAGCAGCCGCACGGCGGCGATCGAGGCGGCGTCCGGCACCTTCATCATCCGGTCCACGGCCCCCGGGACGAAGCTCGGCTCCATCCGCGGCCGCCCGATGCCCTCGATCCGCGACCCGCGGTCGCAGACGGCCTCCGGGTCGTGGTGCACCCAGCCCTCGAAGAAGCAGGAGTTCTCCGGGTCCGCGACGCAGATCCGGGTGTCGTACTGCATGTAGTGCACGTACCGGGCGATGGTCGCCGAGGTGCCGCCCGTCCCGGCGGTGGCGACGATCCAGGCCGGCTCCGGGTGCGGCTCCAGGCGCAGCTGGGCGAAGACCGACTCGGCGATGTTGTTGTTGCCGCGCCAGTCGGTGGCCCGCTCGGCGTAGGTGAACTGGTCCATGTAGTGCCCGCCGGTCTCCTCGGCGAGCCGCGCGGACGCCGCGTAGACCTCGTCCGGCCGCTCGACCAGGTGGCACTCGCCCCCGTGGAACTCGATCAGGTCGATCTTGGCCTGGCTGGTGCTCTTGGCCATGACGGCGATGAACGGCACCCCGACGAGCTGGGCGAAGTACGCCTCGGAGACGGCGGTGGATCCGCTTGAGGCCTCGATCACCGGCTTCCCGGGGCGGATCCAGCCGTTGCAGAGCCCGTAGAGGAAGAGCGAGCGGGCGAGGCGGTGCTTGAGGGAGCCGGTCGGGTGGGTGGACTCGTCCTTGAGGTAGAGGTCGATCCCCCACTCGGTGGGCAGCGGGAAGCGCAGCAGGTGGGTGTCGGCGGAGCGGTTGGCGTCGGCCTGGACCTTGCGCACCGCCTCCTTGAGCCAGGCGCGGTACTGCGGGTCGGTGCGGTCGATGTCGATCGTGGGCTCGATCGCGCTCGCGCCGCTCTGACTGCGGACGCCGCCGGACTGGCTGCTCATGGTCTCTCCACTCGTTGCGCCCCCCCGGTGCTCACTACAAGTGTATGAGAGTCACGATAAGTGACAATTTCCGAAGACCCAGCTTCCGCTTATCCCGCCCGCGCTCCCCGTCGAGGAGCCCGGGCTGCCCTCCCGGTCCGCCCCCGCAGCCCGCCGGCACCGGTGTCAGCCCGTCGGCACCGACTGCGGATCCGCCAAGTACGGCCCCCAGCCCAGTTCGGCGGCGCCGGCGAGCGCACCGTGCGCAAGCTCCGCGCCGACGATCGGCACCCGCCCGCTGCGCCCCCACAGGCACCGTTCGGCGACCACGGCGCGCAGCCGCTCGGGCGCGGCCTCCAGCAGGTCGAGGTGGAGCCCGCTGAGCACGACCCGGTCGGGGTTGAGGATGTTGGCGACGCCGGCCAGCCCGAGGCCGAGCCGGTCGATGACGTGCTCCACCGCCGCCCGCGCCCGCTCGTCGGTGGCCGCGGCCCGGCACAGCTCGCGCGCCTGGTCGAGCAGCGGGCGGCCCGGTTCGGGGCTGAGGCCGGCGGCGGCGAACAGCGCGTCCGGGTCGGTCTCGGAGTTGAGGCACCCGCGGTTGCCGCACTGGCACGGGCGGCCCTGCGGGTCGACGGTCAGGTGGCCGACCTCGAGCGCCAGCCCGGCGCTCCCGGTGTGCAGGTGGCCGTCGATCACCAGCGCGCCGCCGACGCCGCGGTGGCCGGAGGTGACCAGCAGCAGGTGGCGGGCGCCGCGCCCGGCGCCGTGGCGGTACTCGGCGAGCGCGGCGAGGTTGGCGTCGTTGGCGATCACGGTGGGCAGCGGCCGCAGTGCGTTCGGGCCGTGGTCGGCGCGCCCGACCTCGACGTCGTAGAGGTCCGCGACCGGGGTGCCGCTGGGCCAGGCGAAGTGCAGGGCGGCCAGCGCGGTGCCGTCCGGCTCGGTGACGGGGTTGGGCAGCGCGAGCGCGGCGCCGAGGCAGCGCCGGCTCGTCGCGCGGGCCAGCTCGGCACCGGCCTCGGCGACGGCGCGCAGCATCCGGACCGGGTCGGTGGCGGCGGGCAGCGGCAGGTGGACGGGCGGGTCCAGCAGGCCGCCGAGGCCGGCCAGGGTGACGCTCAGCCCGTCGGCGTGGATCTGCCCGGCGACCACGACCGGCCCCTGCGGGTCGATCGCCAGCCGGTGCGAAGGGCGGCCGCGGCCGCCGCCGGCGGGGCGCGAGTCGACGGTGATCAGGCCGAGCGCCTCGAGTTCGGCCGTGACGGCGCCGGCGGTGGCCCGGGTGACGTCCAGCGCACGGGTCAGCGCCGAGCGGGTGGGCGTCTGGCCGGTGTGGATGAGCGCGAGCGCGGGGCCGAGCAGCGTCCGGCCGCGGTCGGGGGCCGCGCGGCGGTGGGCGTCGCGCTGCGCGTCGGAGTCGACCCCGGCGCCTGGTCGCGGGCTTGAAGGTGAGAGCTGCACGCCCCTATTGTGACTTTGTGCCGCTTCGAAACAAAATCCGTTCACACTCCCGACCCGACCAGGCCTCCTCCCAGTCTCGCAGCACTCCCCCCGGAACGGACAGCCCCTGGGGCCCAGCACGTCTCGCGCTGACCGCCTTCTTCGCCGTCGACGGATTCCTGTTCGCCGCCTGGGTCGTGCGCATCCCGGACGTCCGCAGCCAGGTGAACGCCTCGCACAGCGCCCTCGGCATGGCCCTGCTCTGCCTGTCCGTCGGCGCCGTCCTCACCATGCCGGTGGTCGGTCGGCTCTGCCTCCGGTACGGCTCGCGCCCGGTGACCGTGGCCTCGCTCGCCCTGCTCAGCCTCGCCGTACCGCTGCCCGCCCACACCCACTCCGTCACCGCGCTCGGCGGCGTCCTGCTGCTCTTCGGCGCCGGGTACGGCGGCGCCAACGTCGCCATGAACAGCGCAGCCGTCGACCTGGTGGCCCAGCTGCGACGGCCCGTCATGCCCAGCTTCCACGCCGGCTACAGCCTCGGCGGCCTGATCGGCGCGGGCGTCGGCGGACTGCTCGCCGGGCCGTTGAGCGCCTCCTGGGCACTGGCCCTGGGCGGCCTGCTCGGTCTCGCCGTCACCGCCGCCGCGGGCGTGGTCCTGCTGCGCAGCCCGGCCGCGCCGATGGTCGCGCCCGTGCGGGCCGGCGGGTCCGCCGCGGCGGAGGCCGGGGGCGACACCGCGGGCACCGGGGCCGCAGGAGACGCCGGTGTCGCCGGGGCAGCCGCGGACGGAACCCCGGGCACCGGGGCGGCCGGGACCACCGCGCGGGCGACAGGGGCCGCGCCGCAGGTCCGGCTCCTCGTCCTCCTGCTCGGCCTCACCGCCCTGTGCACCGCCTACGGCGAGGGCGCCGTCGCCGACTGGACCACGCTCCACCTCACCGACGACGTCCACGCCGGCCCCGGTACTGCCGCCGCCGGGTACGCCGCGTACGCGTTCGCGATGACCAGCGGGCGGGTCGCCGGCACCTGGCTGTCCATCCGGCTCGGCCAGACCCGGCTGATGCTGCTCGGCGGACTGGCCGCGGCGGCCGGCATGCTGGTCGCCGCGCTGGCCCCGGTGGTGCCGCTGGCCGTCTGCGGCTTCGTCCTGGTCGGCCTCGGCCTGGCCAACCTCTTTCCGCTCGCCATCGCCCGGGCCGGCGCCGCGGGCGGGCCGCAGGGCGTCGCGTTCGCCTCGACCCTCGGCTACGGCGGGATGCTGATCGGCCCGGTGGTGATCGGCTTCCTGGCCGACGCGATCGGACTGCCGCTGGCGCTGACCACCGTCGCGGTGGCGGCCGGCGCGGCGGCGTTCCTGCCGCTGACCGTCCGCCGGCACTGAACACCCGCCCGGGGGGGGGATCGCCGGTGATCCCCGACGATCCCCCGGCGATCCCCCGGCGGGACGGCCGACGGGTCTCGGGGTCGGTCGCGGGCCACGAGGTCACCGCCGGACCCGCAGGTCACCGCCGGACGCGGCGACCTCCCGGCCCGGGGATCGCCGGTGGGACGGGCCCGGCCGGGTGCTGGCAGGATGCGGGCCATGACGACCAGCGAACGGATCCAGGTACTGCGGGCGGCCGAGCGCCCGGCCACGGCGTGGCTCAACGGGGGCGGGGTGACCAGGGAGGTCGCCGGACACCCGGCCGGGGCCGGGTTGGACGGCTTCGACTGGCGGGTCAGCCTCGCCGACGTCGCCTCGGCGGGGCCCTTCTCGCCGTTCCCCGGCGTCGACCGGGTGATCACCCTCGTCGAGGGCCCCGGCATGGTGCTGACCGTCGACGGCGCCGAGCACGCCGTCGACGCGCCGTTCCGCCCGTTCGCCTTCCCGGGTGAGGCCGAGACGGACTGCCGGCTCCTGGGCGGCCCGGTGGTCGACTTCAACGTGATGACCCGACGCGGCCGGGTCGGCGCGGGCGTCGACCTGTTCACCGCGCCGGGCGCGGTGGACGTCCCGGAGGGCGACAGCGTGCTCGTGGTCTGCCTCGCCGGCTCCGCAGCGGTCGCGGACGTGGCGGCGGTCGCGGCCCCCGCCGACGCCGCGGAGCCGGCGGACGGGACGACGGGTGCCGCCGACGTGGCGCTGGACCGTTTCGACGGTGCGCTGCTCGCCGGGCCCGGCGCCTACGCGGTGCGGGTCCCGCACGGCGGTGTCACGGCGGTGGTCTCCTTCCGGGCGTCCCGCTGACCGGCTGACCTGTCCGCCCGCCGACCTGCTGACCTGCCGATCCGCCGACCTGCCGGGCAGCGGCTGATCGGCTGATCGGCAGGCCCGTGCCCCGTCCGGCCACGGCGCACCGGCGGGGCCCCGGCCCGGGAACGGACTCCCCGGCCGGGGCCCCGCCGACGGGCGGCGGCGCTCAGCCGCAGAACACCGGAGTGGCGTGCGCCGGGTCGAGGGCGTTGGTCACCAGGTGCAGCGCCGTCGGCGAGAACGCGATCGCCACGTGCTCGGCCAGCGTGACCGGGCAGTGGTCCTGCAGCACCTCGTTGTCCACGGCCGGGCCGTTCAGGAACTGGGTGCGCCACGGGGTGACGACCTCGTCGTAGACGGTCGAGACGACCGTGTAGCGCACGCCGGGCACGGTGTCCGGGCGGGAGGCCATCACGCGGTTGAAGTCGGAGCCGACCGCCTGGTCGCGGCAGGACTGGCAGACGGTGTAGATCAGGTCCGCGACGCCCGGGAAGTACGGGGCGAGCTTGGTGATCCCGTCGAGCGTGGTGCCGTGGTTGGACGGCGCCAGGCCGACCATCCGCCCGACCTTGGCGGCGCCGCCGAGGAACTTCAGGTAGTAGTTCGGCAGCATGCCGCCCTGCGAGTGGCCGACGATGTCGACCTTGCCCGCTCCCGTCGCCTTCAGGACCAGGTCGACGAACCGGCCGAGTTGGGCCGCCGAGTCGGGCACCGGGCCGAGGCCGCCGATCGGCAGCAGCAGACCGCTGCCGGAGGAGGTGACACCGGGGACGGTCCCGTAGTCGAGGGCGAACACGCAGTACCCGAGGCCCTTGAGCAGCGGGGAGAGCGCGAGCCAGTTCTCGTAGCGGTTGGCGAAGGTGCCGTGCACGAGGACCACCGGGTCGGGGTGGGCCGCGCCCGGCCGGCAGTTCCAGTCGTTGGCACCGGGCGGGGAGGCCACCGAGTCGCCGTCCGGCGGCAGTTCGGCGGCCGACGCGGCGGCGCCGGGGGACGCCACGGCGGCCGGAGCCGCGATCGCCGGAGCCGTCGACGCGCCGACCAGCAGCGCGCCCGCCAGCAGGCTCGTGCCGAGGGCCCCGCCGAGCCTACGGCGCAGGGGAGTTGCGGAGAAGCGGAGAAGTGGGGTTCTCAACTGTTGCCTCCACGGCGGAAGTTTGTTACCAACAGGTAACCCGAGTGGCTCCATCATGCGGTCGCCCCTCCGGCCCGGCCCTTGGGCGTTCCCCAGACCTGGACGGTGTTCTCTGTGACCAGTCACAATGCACCCGATTGCGCGCCCCACCGCGCACCTGACCGCGCCGCCGCCCGCACGCCCGAACGCGCGCCCGCCGGCCCGTCCGCCTCCGTTTCCGCAGCCGGCACCGCGCACCCGGGCGAGACCGTGACCGAAACCGCAGCCGCGGCCGAACCCGCAGCCGCAACGGCGGCGGCAGCCTCGCCCGCCCCCGGGACCACGGGGCGGACGGGCGGACGGGCCCCCGGCTGGCGCATTCCGGTGATCGGCGGCCGCCCGGCCGACCAGCGGCTCCTCGGCGGAGTACGCGAGTTGGCCGCGGCCGTGGTCGCCGCCCTGCTGGACCGGGTGCCCGTCTACCGCCGCCTGCCCCGGGAGCAGCTCACCGGCGAACTCACCCGCGACACCGAGCGCCGGATCCGCGCCCTCGCCCACGCCGTCCGCACCGGACTACCCGCCCCCGACGAGGAGTTCACCGCCGTCCGGGAGGCCGCCACCCGGCGCGCCGAGGAGGGCCTGCCGCTGGACGCCGTCCTGCTCGCCCACCACCTCGGGCTGGAGGTCTGCTGGGAGTTCGCCACCCGGCACGCGCGTGCCGACGACGCCGCCGACCTGCTCGTCCTCAACCGGCTGCTTCTGGACCAGCTCCGCCAGGCCACCACCGCGGCCGGCGCCGGCTACCTCGACGAACACCGGCCGGCCGGCGACCCACGCGGCGCGGCCCGACAGTCCCTGCTCACGGCGCTGCTCGCCGGCAGCCCCGCCGAAGAGGCCGCCGCCCGGGCCGGACTGCGCCTCCCCCCGCGCTACGCCGTCCTCTGCCTCTCCGTCTCCGACCACCCCGACGAGCACACCCCCGGCGTCGAACCGGCCGTCGCCGCCCGCCGCAAACTCCGCCGGCTCACGGCCGAACTCGGCCACCACACCCGGCAGTCGGCGCTGGCCGCGCTCACCTCCTCGGGCGGCCTGGTCCTCGTCCCGATCGGCCCGGACCAGGCCCCACCGACGGCCGGGAGAACGACCGACGACGGCCAGGCCCCCGAAGCCGAGCCCTGGCCGCACCTCGCCGCCACCGTCGCCGCCGCGGCCAGGGCCGCGGGCGCACCCGTCCTGGCCGGTGCGGCCGCCGCCGCGCCCGCCGAGGTGCCCGACGCAGCCGCCCTCGCCTACGAAGTCCTGGACGTCGCCCGCGCGTTCGGCCGCCCGCCCGGGCTCCACCGACTCGACGACGTCCTGCTCGAGTACCAGCTCACCCGGCCCAGCCGGGCGCGCGCCCGGCTCGCCGCCCTGCTCGAACCGCTCACCGACGGCGGCGAGTTGCTCACCACGCTGCGCACACACCTGGCGGGCGGACTCAACCGCCGGCACACCGCGACCACCCTGCACCTGCACCCGAACACCGTCGACTACCGGCTGCGCCGGATCGCCGCCCTCACCGGCCTCGACCCCGCCCGCCCGGCCGACGTCCTGCGGATCACCGCCGCCATCGCCGCCCGGACCGCCGAACGGGCGGCGCACACGGGGTAGTCGGCCGCCCGCCCGGGCACGACGGGCCGGGCCTCGGCCGGACTCCCGACACCGACAGTCGGCCGGACCCCGGCACCCGCAGTCGGCCCCACACCCGCCCGGGCACCGCGGGCGGGCCGGACACAGCAGGCGCGCAGGAGACGGCGCGCGGGCCGGGCACTGCGGGCGCGCGGGACACAGCGGGCGGGCCGGACCACCGGCCCTACGGCTGCTCCCCCGGCAGCCGCAGGTCCCAGCCCACCAGCGCGCGCAGCTGCTCGGCGGTCACGCCGTCCGGCACCGGCTGGGGCGCGTCATGGCGCAGCGGCGGCTGCCAGCCGTCCTCCGCGGTCCAGCGCCGGACCACCTTGGCCGGGGCCCCGGCCACCACGCTGTGGTCGGGGACGTCACCGCGCACCACGGCGCCCGCGGCGACCACCACGTTGCGGCCGATCCGGGCGCCCGGCAGGATCACCGCGCCGGTGCCGATCCAGCTCCCGGCGCCGATCTCCACCGGCTCGTTGCGCGGCCACTGCTTGCCGATCGGCAGGTCGGTGGCCCGGTACTCGTGCGCCTGGTCGGAGATGTAGACACCGGGACCGGTCCAGACGTCGTCGCCGAGGACGATCGACTGGTGGCCGACGATGTGGCTGTCCCGGCCGATCACGCAGCCGCCGCCGATCCGGACGATCGGCTCGGGCCCGAGGTCCAGGCCCGGCAGGAAGCCTGCGCTGATGGTGACCCGCTCGCCGATGATCGAGAACGGGCCGATGGTGATCCACTGCTCGTTGAACACCGCACCGAGCGGGAACGCCAGCGTCGTGCCGTCCCCCAACTCGCCGAAGCGGTACGGGCCGGGGCTCCGGTTGGTGACCGCACCGGTCCGCTGCACCCAGCGCCAGCCCCGGTGGACGAGTCGGCCGGCGGCACGGCGGCCGCCGGACCGGACGGCGGAGAGGAGCGAACGGGTTATCGGCATGCGATCACGTTACCGGCCCGTAGGGTGCGCCCCGACTCCGGGCGGCCAACATCACACCGCCCCCGCGCCCGCCGTGACCTGCGGCGCACCCGACCGGGCCGACCCGCGCCGACGGTCCGTCCGAAATCCGCGGCCCACGGCGGGCTCCGGTGGAACACTCGCCCCATGGAGATCATCGAACACGTGTCCGTGCTGCACCGCGAGGGCACCCTGCTCGGCGACGCCGCCGCCCGGACCGACCCGTCCGCGCCCGTCCCCACCTGCCCGGACTGGCGCCTCGGCGACCTGGTGCGACACGTCGGCCACGTCCACCGCTGGGCCGCCGCCTACCCGTCCCGCGGCCTGCGCACCCCGCTGGACGAGGCGGGCGAACGGGCCGCCATCGGCCCGGCACCGTCCGACGCCGACCTGGTCGACTGGTTCCGCGAGGGCCACGCGGCGCTGGTCGACGCGCTCACCCGGGCCCCGGCCGACCTCGACTGCTGGGCCTTCCTGCCGGCCCCCAGCCCGCTGGCGTTCTGGGCCCGGCGCCAGGCGCACGAGACCGCCGTCCACCGCTTCGACGCCGATGCGGCGGCCGGCGTCGAGGGGCCCCGGGTGGACGCCGCCTTCGCCCTCGACGGCATCGACGAGCTGCTCCGCGGCTTCATGGCCCGCAGCGGGAGCAAGCTGCGCAGCGACCAGCCGCGCACCATCCGGGTCCGGGCGACCGACGGCCCCGGCTCCTGGCACCTGACGATCACCCGGGAGCCGCTCGGCGTCACCCTGGGCGACGCCCCCGAACCGGCCGACCTGACCCTGAGCGGCCCCGCCCGCGACCTGTACCTGTTGCTGTGGAACCGGCTGCCGGTCGGTCCCGCCCGAACCGGAGCCGTGACCGGGGCTGTGACCGGGGCCGGGGCCGGATCCTGGGCCGAGACCGGGCCCGTGGCGAAGGTCGAGCTCTCCGGCGACGAGACGCTGCTCGGCCTGTGGCGGGACGCGGCGGCCATCGGCTGGAGCTGACGGCTCCCCGGGCCGGCGCCGGGCCGGGGGCCGACCCCCGGCCCGGCGACCCGCCGCTTCCGGCCACCGGCCACGGACCACGGACCACGGGCCACCGGGCCGGGCCGGAGGCCGTCCGCCCCGCCCGTCAGCGAACCCAGCGCGCGGGCCGCTTCTCCAGGAACGCCCGCATCCCCTCCTGCGCCTCCTCCGAGCCGAACAGCCGCGCCGACAGCTCCACCAGGGCGTCCGCGTCCCGCTCGAAGGAACGCACCACCTCGGCGTTGGCCAGCCGCTTCGACTCCGCCAGCCCCTGCGGGGAGCCCTGGCGCAGCGCGTCCAGCAGGCCCTTCAGCGCGACCCCGGTGTCCTCGGCGGACTCGGTGGCGCGGGTGATCAGGCCGATCCGGGCGGCCTCGGCGGCGTCGAAGACCTCGCCGGTGAGGTAGTAGCGGGAGGCGGCACGCGGGTCCAGCTTGGGGCGCAGCGGCAGCGAGATCACGGCGGGCGCGAGGCCCAGCCGGACTTCGGTGAACGCGAAGGTCGCGGTCGGCCCGGCGACGGCGAGGTCCGCCGCGCCGACCAGACCCAGACCGCCCGCCCGGACGTGGCCGTCGATGACGGCGATCACCGGCTTGGTGCAGTCGACGATCGCCCGCTGCAGCTCGACCAGGCCCCGCGGGCCGACCGTCGGGTCCGCCCCGGTCGCCTCGGACAGGTCCGCGCCCGCGCAGAACACCTTGCCGGTGTGGCCGAGCACCACGGCCCGGACCTCCGGGTCGGCCGCGGCGGCCGCCAGTCCGGCGCGCAGTTCGGCCATCAGGCGGGTGGAGAGCGCGTTGCGGTTGTGCGGCGAGTCGAGGGTGATCGTGGTGACGGCGTCGGCGGTGGTGACGCGGACGAGGGGCTCTGCGCTGGTCATCGGCGGGGCCTGCCTTCCGGCTGAGGGTGGGTCGGACTGCCGCGCCGCCCGGGGTGCCCGGGCGACGCCCGGACGACTCTGGCACGCCCACCCGCCCCTCGGCCAGAGCCACCCTGCGCCGGATCCCGGTGGAAAACCGGTGGTGGCGACCACCACGCGCACGGCAGCATCGCCGCCATGGCCACCGACACCGTGCTCCTGCTCGCCCCGCGCATCAACGAGACGGGGCTCCAGCTGCGCACCGCCGCCGGCCGCCGCGGCCTGCGCGCGGCCGTCGCGCAGGCCTGGCAGGCGCCGCCGGAGCTGCTCGGCTCGGCCGTGCACGTGTACGGCGGGCCGCTGTTCGCGGACGCGGTCGGGCGCGCGCTCGACCTGGCGCTCCTGGAGCCGTCGGCGGACTGGCTGGCCCGTCTGCCGCACGCCCTGACCGGCCGGCAGGTGGCCTGCACCACCCTGGCCGAGGCGCGGCGCCTGCGCCGCCGGGCATTCGTCAAGCCGCCCGCGGACAAGCTGTTCGCCGCCCGGGTCTACCCGGACGGCGGCGCGCTGCCGGGCCCCGAGCTGCTGGACGGGGACACTCCGGTCCTGGTCAGCGAGGTGGTGCGGTTCCGCAGCGAGTACCGGCTGTTCGTCCTGGACGGCACGGTACGAGCCGCCTCGCGCTACGCGGTGGACGGCGACCTGTCCGTCGCACCGCTCGGCACGACGAACGACAGCCGGGCGAACGGCAGCGGGGCGGCCGGCAGCGGGGCGGCCGGCAGCGGGGCGGCTGGCAGCGGGGCGGCCGATGCCGAGGTGGACGCCGCCGAGGCGGCCGACGCCCTCGCCTTCACCGCCGAGGTCCTGGCGGCGTCCGGGCCGGGCGCCGCGCTGCCGAGCGCCGTGGTGGTGGACGTCGGGCTCACGGACGACGGCCGCTGGGCCGTGGTCGAGGCCAACGCGGCCTGGGCCAGCGGGGGTTACGCCGCCGACCCGGAGGGCGTCCTCGACGTGGTGCTCCGTGCCGGCGGCCCGGCCGCACGACTCCCCGGCTCCGACCGGCCGTTCCTGCGCGAGCTGCCCGAGGTCGTCCGCTAGGGACCGCGCGCAGGACCGCGAAACCCGGGTGCGGCCCGGTCACCCGCTCGGAGAGGATGGTCGCCATGACCACCTCGCACCTCACCCACATCGTCGAGCCGCCCGGAGTCGCCCCCGGGACGGGCTACACCCAGGTCGTCACCGGCACCGGCCGGCTGGTCCTGGTCTCCGGCCAGGTGGCCTTCGACGAGCACCGGAACCTGGTCGGCGCCGGCGACCCCAAGGCGCAGGCACGCCAGATCTTCGAGAACCTGCGCCGCTGCCTGGCCGCCGCCGGGGCCGACTTCTCCGACGTCGTCAAGTTCACCTACTTCATGACCGACATCGGCCACCTCGCCGCCATCCGCGAGGCCCGTGACGAGTACCTCGGCGCCGTGCTCCCGCCGGCCTCCTCCGCGATGCAGGTCTCGGCGCTGTTCCTGCCCGAGGTGCTGATCGAGATCGAGGCCATGGCGGTCGTCCCGGAGTAGCCGACCACCCCCGTCGGCCGGCTCCCCCGGGCCCCGCACTGCTCGGGCCCCGGCACGGCTCGGGCCCACATCCACCGCGCCGTCACAGCAGCCGTGACAGCAACCGTCACGCCGTCCGTCACACCGTCCGTCACACCGGCAGGACGGACCCGCCCCGCCGCCCGGCCCACCGGACGGCGGGGCCCATCGCCAGGCCCGCCGCCGCCAGCACCCCGCCCAGGGCCGCCCAGCCGACCGGGCCGAACCCGATCACCGCCGTGGTGACCAGCGCCGGGCCCGCCATCATCGCGGCCGCCGTCCCGGCGTTGTAGACGCCCTGGTAGGCGCCGTGGTCGCGCTCCCCCGCGAGGTCGTAGCTGAGCGCCCAGCCGCCCGCCTGGCCGAGGACCTCGCCGAGCGACTGCAGCGCCACTCCGCCGAGCACCACCAGGGCCGCGACGACCGCGGGCAGGCCGTGCGCCAGCGCGATCACCAGGCAGGAGGCGGCGAGCAGCAGTCCCGCCCGGCCGCAGAGCCGGGCCGCCGTCGCCCGGTCCTCCGTCCCCCGGGTGGCCCGCACCTGCAGGGCGACCACCAGCAGGGTGTTGACGATCAGGGTGCCCGCGACGGTGATGCGCGGCGCCTCGGTGTCCTGGACGATCCACAGCGGCACGCCGACCTCGAGGACGGCGAACTGCAGGCAGAGCACCGAGTTCAGCACCGTGACGACCAGGAAGGGGCCGTCCCGCAGCGCCGGGTTGCGCCGCCGCGCCCTCCGCCCGTCCGGCTCCCCGCCACCGGCCTGCGGTGCGGTCGGCGCCGGGCGCTCGTGGGCGGGCAGGCGGTGGAACAGCACGGCGACGACCGCGAAGGAGGCGGCGTCGGCCAGGATCGCCGCCAGGTAGACGGGCCGGGTGTCCACCTGGAGCGCGACCGCGCCGACGGCCGTGCCCAGGCAGATGCCGATGTTGGTCACCACCCGCAGGTAGGCCCGGCCCGCGACCCGGCGCTCGGGCGGCAGCACCTCGGCGTACAGGGCGTTGCGCACCGCGGCGGACCCGCGGTCGACGGCCGCGACCCCGCAGGCCAGCGCGACGAAGGCCGGGTAGCTGTGCACCAGCGCGTACCCGGCGGTGCCGACCGCCTCCGCCACCACCAGCACCACCAGCACCGGCCGGGCGCCCCACCGGTCGGCCGCCCGCCCGGCCGGCACGCTGGCCGCCACCCCGCACAGTCCCGCGGCGGTCATCCCGAGCCCGAGCTGGGCGGCGCTCAGACCGAGCACCCGGGTGAAGAAGAGCACCGCGACGGACAGCGAGAGTCCGTTGCCGACGGTGTTGACCAACGTGGCCCCGGCCAGCCGACGGACCATCGGGTCGGGGTGCAGGCGCCGCCGGACGGCCCCCGGCAGGCCGCTCCCGGCGTCCGGGTCTCCCGCGTTTCCGGGCATGGCGAGCGGAGGTGCGGAAGTCTCCGCAGGTGAGGAGGTCATGCCCTGATCACACCGCCTACCGGGGCGCTGCGGACAATCCTTTAGGCTCTGGCTGAATCCTCGTCGTCGAGCGCCGCAGGAAAGCTCCCGTGCACCGTTTCCGGCTCGGCCTGGCCGACCTCGCCACCACCTGGTTCGCGGTGTCCCCGATCCAGGAGGCCTCCCTCAGCCTGCGGATGTGGACCCACCCCGGCGTCTACCCCCTGCAGAGCCGGGCCTTCGAACGCCTCCGGCCCACCTTCGAGCGGCTGGACTCCGCACTGCTGCTCTCCCTCGTCGGCGGGAACCGCTGGATCCCGGACTTCCTGACGCCCCGCCCGGAGGCCCCCGCCGTCGACTTCCGCACCGAGCTGGCGGCCGTCCGCGGGCTGCCGCCGGAGCAGCTGCGCACCGAACTCGAACAGACCTTCCTGCCGCACGGACGCCCCCTGCCCGCCCGGCTGGCCGCCGGACTGGCCGACCCGGCCCGGCTGCTGGCGCGGATCGCCGACGCGCTGGAGGAGTACTGGGAGGTCTGCCTGGCCCCGCACTGGTGGCCGCAGGCCCGTAGCGTCCTGGACGCCGACCTCGTCTACCGGGCCCGGCTGCTCTCGCAGTACGGCGCGGCGGCGCTCTTCGCCGACCTGGACCACCGGCTGCACTGGGAGGACGGCGTCCTGTCGATCAACCGCCGCTGGACGGACTGGGACGGCGAGACGGCGGTCGACGGGCGCGGCCTCGTACTCATCCCGACCTTCTTCGCACGCGGCGCCATCACCATGATCAGCAACGACCGTGCGCCGCAGATCAGCTACCCGGCCCGGGGGCAGGCGGGCATGGACGGCGCCGGCGCCCCGGTCCCGCCGCAGGCCCTGGAGGCGCTGATCGGCGCGCCGAAGGCCCGGCTGCTGACCCTGCTCGCCGAGCCCGCCTCCACCACCGACCTCGCCTACCGGCTCGGGGTCACCCCGGGTGCGGTCAGCCAGCACCTGTCCGTCCTGGCCGCCACCGGGCTGGTCACCCGGGCGCGCCACGGCCGCTCGGTGCTGTACCGGCGCAGCGCGCTCGGGGACGAGCTGACGGGGGCGAACCGGTGACCCGGCCCGCGACCCTGCACCCCAACTCCCCAGTGGTACAGACCTGTTGACGCATTGGTCCAGTCCTCCTACAGTGCCCCATGCCGCGTCACCCCACGGCGCGGGCACCCATCGCACACGCACCACACCCGCGGTTCTACGTCACCCTGTCCAACCCCCACAGTCACAGGGAGAACCATGTCCGCTCGATCCCGGGCCGGGCGCCCGCGCGTGCACAGCAGACTGCTGGCACTGCTCTCCGCCCTGCTCCTCCCGGTCGCCGCGATCACCGCGCTGGCCGCCCCGGCGCACGCCGCCGGAAAGCTCACCGCCACCTTCACCACCGCCGACAACGGATCCTGGTGGCAGGGCACCTACATCGTCCACAACGACAACGCCACCGCCGTCACCGGCTGGACCCTGGAGTTCGACCTGCCGGCCGGAGTCTCCATCGGCAACAGCTACAACGGCACCGCCACCGTCAACGGCAGGCACGTCACCGCGACCAACGCCTTCTACAACGCCACCGTCAACGCCCACGGCACCACCGAGCCGTACAGCTTCTGGTTCGTCGGCACCGGGCCCGTCTCCGCGCCGGTCAACTGCCGCGTCAACGGCGACAAGTGCGACGGCACCGCCGACGTCCCGCCGTCCGCCCCCGGCGCACCGGCGGTCACCTCCAGCACCGCGCACACGCTCGCCCTGACCTGGGCGGCCGCCACCGGCGGGGACTTCCCGGTCGCCTCCTACGACGTGCTGAGCGGCACCACCGTGCTCGGTTCGAGCACCACCACGAGCGCCCTGCTCACCGGCCTCACCCCCGCCACCAGCTACACCCTGACCGTCCGCGCCAAGGACGCCCGCGGCAACACCGGCCCGCTCAGCACCACCGTCACCGCCGCGACCTTCGACCCGTCGAGCGATCCGACCCCGCCCACGGCGCCGACCGCCCTGCGCTCCACGGCGGTCGGTTCGACGAGCGTCACGCTCGCCTGGAACGCCGCGACCGACAACGTCCGGGTCGCCGCGTACGACGTCTACCAGGGCGGCACGCCGGTGGCGACGGTCGGCGGCGGCACGCTGACCGCGACCGTCGGCAGCCTCTCGCCGTCCACCGCCTACACGTTCACCGTCAAGGCCCGCGACCCCGCCGACAACGCCTCGCCGGCCTCCGCACCGCTCACCGTGACCACCTCGGACCTGGTCGGCGCGGGAAAGTACGCCAGGGTCGGCTACTTCGTGCAGTGGGGCATCTACGGCCGCCAGTACTTCGTCAAGAACCTCGACACCTCGGGCAGCGCGGCCAAGCTGGACGTCGTCAACTACGCCTTCGAGAACATCGATCCGGTCAACCTGACCTGCCTGGCGGGCGTCACCAAGGGCACCACCGCCAACCCGCAGGACCCGGACCAGGGCACCGGCGCCGGCGACGCCGACGCCGACTACGCCCGCCCGATGAGCGCCGCCCAGTCGGTGGACGGCGTGGCCGACGACGGCTGGGGCAAACTCCGCGGCAACCTCAACCAGTTGAAGAAGCTCAAGGCCAAGTACCCGAACCTCAAGGTGGTCGTCTCACTCGGCGGCTGGACGTACTCCAAGTACTTCTCGGACGCCGCCGCCACCGACGCCTCCCGCCAGAAGTTCGTCAAGTCCTGCGTCGACACCTGGATCAAGGGCAACCTGCCGGTCTACAACGGCGCCGGCGGCGACGGCGTCGCGGCCGGGATCTTCGACGGCATCGACCTCGACTGGGAGTGGCCCGGCTCCGGCGACGGCCACGCCGGCAACCACTGGAGCGCCGCCGACAAGGGCAACCTGACCCTGCTGCTGGCCGAGTTCCGCAAGCAGCTGGACGCGCTGGGCGGCTCGCACAAGCTGCTCACCGCCTTCACCCCGGCCGACCCGGCGAAGGTCGCCGCGGGATGGGACCTGACGAAGATCTTCGGCTCGCTGGACATCGCCAACGTCCAGGGGTACGACTTCCACGGCTCCGGCAGCGACAACTCCTGGGAACCCGGCCGCACCGGCCACCAGGCCAACCTCTACACCGACCCGCACGACCCGTACACCACCCACTTCAGCGTGGACGCGGCGGTCCGGACGTACCTGGACGCCGGGGTCAACCCGCGCAAGCTCACCATCGGCTTCCCGTTCTACGGGCGCGGCTGGCAGAGCGTGGCGGACGGCGGCGCCAAGGGCGTCTGGCAGTCCGCGAACGGTGCCGCCCCCGGCCAGTTCGCGGAGGAGGCCGGCACCCGCGGCTACCAGAACCTGCTCACCGGAGTGCCCGGGCTCACCGTCTACCACGACCCCGAGTCGGTCTCGACGTACGGCTACACGGGAGCCGGCGGGCAGTGGTGGAGCTTCGACGACGCCTGGTCGATCGGCCAGAAGGCGGCCTACCTCAAGTCGAAGAACCTACTCGGCGGAATGATCTGGGAGATGTCCGGCGACACCCCGTCCGGCACGCTGATCGGTGCCCTCGACGCCGGTCTCAAGTAGCCCCGTCCGAAAGGCCGGTGCCACCGAAAGGCCGGTGCCACCGAAGGGCCCGTACCACCCGAGAGGCCGGTGCCCCTCCCCGCGGGGGGGGGCCCCGGCCCGGGTCCGCCGCTACCGCGAGGCCAGCGCCGACAGCTTCCGCGCGGCGCGGTACTGCCGCAGCACCTGGGCGAAGGTGGTGTGCCCCTGGGTGGTCCGGGCGAAGGCCCGCCAGGCCGGCGGCACCAGGCAGACCGCCGCGTGGAACAGGTACGGCCGCCGCTCGAACGCCGCCAGCAGCTGCTTGCCGGCCCGCATCTCCACGCCCAGCCCGGCCTTGACGGCGAACGCGTAGTTCAGCGCCTCGCGCCGCACCGACGCGGCGTTGCCCGCCTCGGCGACCTTCACCGCCCACTCGCCGGCCAGCCGGCCCGAGCGCAGCGCGTACGAGATGCCCTCGCGGGTCCACGGCTCCAGCAGGCCGGCCGCGTCACCGGCGACCAGCACCCGGCCGCGGGAGAGCGGCGAGTCCTCGGCCCGGCAGCGGGTCAGGTGGCCGGATTCGACGGTCGGGGTGAAGCCGGACAGCCCCAGCCGCCGGATGTAGTCGGCGAGGTACTGCTTGGTCCGCTCGCCGTCACCGCGCGCCGAGATGACGCCGACGGTCAGGCTGCTCGACTCCGTCTTGGGGAACACCCAGCCGTAACTGCCGGGCAGCGGGCCCCAGTCGAGGTGGATCCGGCCGGACCAGTCCGCGGCGACCTGCGGCGGCACCGGGATCTCCGCCTCCAGGCCGAGGTCGATCTGGTCGAAGGTGACGCCGACGTGCCGGGCGATCCGGCTCGCGCTGCCGTCCGCGCCGACCACGGCGCGCGCCTCGAAGCTCCGCCCGTCGGCGGCCGTCACCAGCGCCGTCCGGTGCTCTCCGCCCCGCTGCTCGACACCGGTGACGGTCACTCCGGTGACCAGCACCGCCCCGGCCTGCTTGGCCGCCTGCACCAGGCGCAGGTCGAACTCGTCCCGGTTCACCAGGCCGAAGAGCATCCGCTGGGAACGACGCGTCCGGGTGAACCGGCCCTGGTACGCGAAGGTGACGGCGTGCACCCGGTCCTGCAGGGGCAGCCGGAAGTCCGGCGGCAGGCTGTCCCGGGACGGGCCGATGATGCCACCGCCACAGGTCTTGTAGCGGGGGTGCTCGGCCTTGTCGAGGAGCAGCACCCGGCGGCCCTGCACGGCGGCGGCGTGCGCGGCCGAGGCCCCGGCCGGCCCGGCACCGACCACCACGACGTCCCAGACGCCGTCCAGGGCGTCGGACTGCGGCCGCCCGGCGCGCGGCTCGGCCGTCACGGCGGGCGTCGCGTCGGGCCTCTCCTCGGACGGCACGGCGGGCGTCGCGTCGGCTCTCCCCCCGGCTCTCGCCCGGTCGGCCGCACCGGCCGCATCGGGCTCCGCCTGGGGCGCCGGTCCTGACGCCTCGCCCGAGGGCTGACCTGACGGCTGTCCGGACACCTCGGCGTCGAGCGGCGAGGACCCGGTGTCGAGCGGGCTACGGGAATCGGAGCTTCCGGAGTCAGTCACGACGAGCAATCCTATGCGTCCGCCGGGCCCGCCGGTGGCCGCGCCGCCCCGAACTCCGGACCGGGCCGCGCAGCACACCGCCGGGGCCCCGCGGAACCGGCGGACCGGCCCGCACGCCGGGCCCCTGCGCCGGGCCGCCCCGCCGAGCCCGTCCACCGGACCGGCCCGCCCGACTCCGCCTATGATCGGCGGTACCCCAACCACTCCCCTCCGTCCGCGGCACCCCGCGGCCGGAGCCGCCCCCACGGAGTCCCCGAATGTCACAGCCCCTGGTCGACGCCGTCCGGTCCCTGATGGACCGTGCCCGCACCGACCTCGCCGAACTGGTCGCGTTCCCCTCGGTCGCCGACCCGCGCCAGTTCCCCGTCGAGGAGTGCGAGAAGGCCGCCCGCTGGGTCGCCGACGCCTTCGCCGCCGAGGGCCTGACCGGCATCCGGCTGCTGGACACCCCGGACGGCACCCAGTCCGTCTACGGCGAGCTGCCCGGCCCCGAGGGCGCGCCGACCGTCCTGCTCTACTCGCACTACGACGTCCAGCCGCCGCTCGACGAGGACGCCTGGCTCAGCCCCGCGTTCGAGCTGACCGAGCGGGACGGCCGCTGGTACGGGCGCGGCGCCGCGGACTGCAAGGGCAACATCCTGATGCACCTGACCGCCCTGCGGGCGCTGCGCCGGGTGTACGGCGACGGCTACCCGGTCGGCCTGAAGGTCATCGTCGAGGGTTCGGAGGAGCAGGGCACCGGCGGTCTGGAGCGCTACGCCGAGGCCCACCCCGAGCTGCTCGCCGCCGACGCCATCATCATCGGCGACACCGGCAACTTCGCCCCCGGCCTGCCCACCGTGACCGCCTCGCTGCGCGGCATGACCGTCGTCGAGGTCGCCGTCAGCACGCTGGCCGGCAACCTGCACTCCGGAGCCTTCGGCGGCGCCGCCCCGGACGCGCTGCAGGTGCTGGTGCGGATGCTCGCCTCGCTGCACGACGAGCACGGCGACGTCGCGGTGGCCGGCCTGACCACCGACCAGACCTGGACCGGCGTCCAGTACGCGGAGGAGCAGTTCCGCTCGGACGCCAGGGTCCTCGACGGCGTCGCCCTGACCGGCACGGGCACGATCGCCGACCGCCTCTGGGCGCGGCCGTCCGTCACCGTCCTCGGCATCGACGCCCCGCCGGTGATCGGCGCCACCTCCTCGGTGCAGGCAGCCGCCAAGGCGCTGGTCAGCCTGCGCGTCGCGCCGGGCAGCGACGCCGACGCCGCCCAGGAGGCGCTGGTCGCCCACCTGGAGGCGCAGGTGCCGCTGGGTGCCCGGGTGACCATCGAACGCCAGGGCAACGGCTCCCCGTTCACCGCGGACACCACCGGCCCCGCGTACGAGGCGATGGGCGAGGCGATGGCGGAGGCCTTCGGCACCGCGATGGTCGCCTCCGGCGAGGGCGGCTCGATCCCGCTCTGCAACACGCTGCGCTCGCTGTACCCGCAGGCCGAGATCGTGCTCATCGGCGTGGAGGAGCCGACCACCCAGATCCACGCGGTCAACGAGAGCGTCGACCCGCTGGAGCTGGAGCGGATGGCCCTCACCGAGGCCCTGTTCCTGCGCCGTTACGCCGAGCTGCGCTCCGTCTGACGCGCGCCGCTGCGGGAGCCGGGGCCGCCGCCCGCGCCGCCCCGGCCACCGGGCCCGCCCGGCCGCCCGCCGCTGAGCCGGCGGGCGGCGGCGGTCACCGCCGCGTAGCCGAGCGCGCCCACGGCGAGCCCGGCGCCGGCACCGAAGCAGACCTCCGGGACGAGGTTGCGCCGCAGCGGGGAGAGCCGGTGCAGCACCCCGACCGCCGTCGCCGCGCCGAGCGCCGCGACGGCGGTCCGGCGGGTCCGGGGCGCGAGCGCGACGGCCGGGCGCACCGGCTCGACCGCCCGCACCGCACGCGCCGCCCAGCCGGCCATCGCGGCCAGCGCGAGGGCCGAACTGCCGTACTGCAGCGCGGAGTAGAGCGGGACGCCGACCACCTGGCGGTTCAGCTCCGGCAACAGCCGCACGCCCAGTCGGCCCTCGTGGGTGAAGGCGTCCCAGCCGACGTGGGTGGCGGCGCCGATCGCCGCCGACGCGGCGAACCAGGCCGCGCCCGCCCCGTCGGCGCCGGGCCGCCGCACCGTCAGCGCCTCGGCCGCGCCCGCCCACCGGTCGGGGAGCAGAGCGACCAGCGGGGCGCGCAGCAGCCCGTGCCAGCCGGCCACCAGCACCCCGGCGATCGCCACGTCCAGCGTGGGCACGGCCCACCAGCTGTGCGTCAGACCGCCGTGCCGGTACACCCCGGGAAGCAGCGACTCGGCGAAGAACGGCGCGTCGGGCGCCATCGACCCGGCGACCAGGGCCGAGGCCACCAGCGGCCCGCGCTGCCCGGCGGCGCGCAGCAGGGGCAGGACGGCGGCGGGGTGGCTCAGTGTGAACGGCATGCCCCCATCCTCCCGCCCGCGCCCGGCCGCCGGCCAACGCCCCCGGTCGTGGGCCACCACGCCGCGTCCGACGGTCCCCGGGCCGTCCGGCGTCGCCCCGCGGACGCGGGTGTGAACACAGGTCCCGGCCCGGCGTGGACCGTCGGGCCCGCGCTACGCCGCGTCCGCCGTGCTGGTCAGGCCGAGGGCCACCCGGCGGCCGGCCTCCAGATAGCGCAGCTCACCGCTGCGACGGGCGTCCAGGGCGGCGGCGAGGCGGCGGCAGCGGCTCGGGGGCAGCAGGTCGGCGGCCTCGGCCAGGGTGACGAAGCGCCAGCCGCGCAGCTCCTCCGGCTGGAGCAGCAGGCTCTGGCGGGCGGCGGAGTCGAGCTGGCCGCCGTCGTACATCAGGCGCAGACCGCCGCGGCGCGGTCCGGTGCGCGGCTCCCAGTCGACGGCGAGCAGGCGCAGGACGGACGGGTCCAGCCGCAGACCGAGCTCCTCCGCGGTCTCGCGCAGGGCGGCGTCGGTGGGGGCCTCGCCGCGTTCGACCACGCCTCCGGGGAAGTCCCAGTCGGGCTTGTAGACCGGGTCGACCAGGAGGACGCGGTCCTGCTCGTCGAAGAGCAGCACGGCGGAGGCCACGGTGTCCCCGGTCGGGTCCGGGGTCTGGACGATCGGGCAGCGCGCGGCGCCGACCCGGACCAGCTCGGCGATCCGGTGCGCGGTCTCGCGCGGGGTGAGTTCGCTGGTGTCGAGCATCCGGGCGTCCTCGACCAGCCAGCGCCGGGCGGCCCGGTACCGGGCCACGTGCTCCAGGCACCAGGTGCGGACCCGCTCGCTGGCCAGCGGATCGTCCGGGCACTCGTCGCGACGGGCGATGCGGTCGCGCAGGATCGTTTCTTCTGGGTCCAGGACGAAATGGTGCACCGCGATGCCGTTCGAGGCGAGGTCACCGAAGATCTCGTCCCGGTAGTCCTCTCTGAGCAGGGTCATCGGGACCACCAGCGGGCCCGCGACCTCGCCGAGCAGCGCGGCCGCCGTCTCGGGGACGAGCCGGCGCCAGGCCGCCAGGTCCTGGAAGTCGGACACCGTCGCCAGCCGGTCGGCCGGGAGCATCCGCCGCAGGCCGAAGCCCACCAGCTCGGGATCGAAGAGCACGCTCCCGGGCAGCAGTTCCACCAGCTCTCGGCAGGCACTCGTCTTGCCCGCCCCGAATGTGCCATTGACCCAGACGATCACAACGTCCCCTGCCCTCGACTTGCCCCGATGCCGTTCGCACCGGGCAGCGCCCCCGTCGGCCGAACCAGCGCCACCCGTGGTGGTACCCGCGCCACGCCGCTCCCCATGCCTCCCCCGCGCGCCCGCCGTGTCCGCCCCGGTCCGCCCCCTTGACGGCGGCATGTGCCCGGGCGAGCGGCCATCCGCCCAGCCACCCCAGTCCGTCCGGCCCCAGGAGGGACGGCACACGGCTGCCGCGCGCCCCGCCCGCGCGCCCGGGGCGCCCTCCTGCGCCGGCCACGCGCGCCCGGGCCGCCGTCCCGCGCCGCCTGGGCACGCCCGGGGTGCCGTCTTGCGCCGCGCACGCCCCGGCACGTACAGAGGGACGATGAAGCTGCTTCCCGTCGGCCGCGTCGTCGTCATCGGCTCCGTCAACACCGACCGCATCCTCCGCTGCCCCGTGCTGCCCGCCCCCGGCGAGACCGTCCTCGCCGCCGACGCCACCCGGGGGTTCGGCGGCAAGGGGGCGAACCAGGCCGTCGCGGCGGCCCGGATGGGGGCGGCGACGCACCTGGTGGCCAAGGTCGGCGGGGACGCCGACGGCCGGGCGGCACTGGCCGATCTGCAGGACGCGGAGGTCGAGACGGGCGCCGTGCTCACGCACCCCGACGCGCCCACCGGCGAGGCGATCGTCATGGTCGACCCGGGCGGCGAGAACAGCATCGTCGTCGTCCCGGGCGCCAATGCCCACCTGACCGCCGCCGAGGTCACCGCCGCGCTCGCCGCGCTTCGCCCGCGCCCCCTCGACGTGGTCCTCACCAGCGGCGAGGTCCCCGCGGAGTGCATCCGGGCGACGGCGGCCGCGCTCGCCGGGACCGACACCCGCTGGGTGCACAACGCCGCGCCCGCCGGCGCGCTGCCCGACACCGGCCCCGCCGGGCGCCGGCCCCTGATCGTCGCCAACGCCGTCGAGGCCCGCCAGCTCACCGGCGCCCCGACCGTCGAGGAGGCCGCCCGGATCCTCGCCGGTACGGGCCACCGTCCCGGCCGGGACGGTGGCGACGGCACAGGCAGCACGGACGGCACGGGCAGCGCGGCGGCGCGGGGCGGCCGGGTCGCCGGCGCCGTGCTCACCCTGGGCGCCGACGGCGCACTGGTCGCCGCGGACGGGCGGCTGACCCGGCTGCCCGCACCCGCCGTCCGGGTCGTCGACACGACGGGTGCCGGCGACGTCTTCTGCGGCGCCCTCGCCGCCGGACTCGCCCGCGGAACGGCCCTGCCCGAAGCCGCCGCCACGGCCGTGGCCGCCGGGGCGTTCGCCGTCACCGCCCTCGGCGCCCGCGGCGCCCTCCCCCGCCCTGCCGATCTCGGCCCCACCGACCTCGGACCCACCGACCCCGGAGCCACCGACCCCGGAGCCACCGACCTCTGACCCACCGGCGACAACCCCACCGGTCACCACCCGCCGTAGCGGTGACCCCCGCAGCGCCGAGCAGCGCCCCGGGAGTGGCCCGGACCCGGACGCGCCAGGGGCACCCGGGCCGCGAACGCCCGGGCACCCCTGCCCCTCACCGGGCCGCCGGAGCTACGGCCGCCCCATGAACGCCGGGTAGTAGCCGCTGCTGATCCCCGAGATCCGGATCGTCGTCCCCGGCCGGGCCGCCTCGACGTACTGGTTGTTGCCCAGGTAGATCGCCACGTGCTGGATGCCCCGCGCCGTCCCGTCGGGGGACCAGAAGAGCAGGTCGCCCCGGCGCAGCTGGCTCGCCTTGACCGGCGTGGTGGCCGCGTACTGGTCGTTGGCCACCCGCGGCAGGTCGATGCCGCCGCGCCGGAAGGACTGCTGCACCAGGCCGGAGCAGTCGTAGCCGTCCGGCCCGTTGCCCGCGGTCACGAAGGGCTTGCCCAGCTGCGCGAGCGCGAACTGCACCGCGTCCTCGACGTCCCGGTCGCCCGCCACCGCGTCGGAGGAGGACCCCACCGACCCCGACGCACTCGGCGAGGACGAGGAGGACGAGGCCGACCCGCCCCCGGTCCGCGCCAGGTAGATGTCGTAGTGGGTGGTCCAGCGCCACTCGCCCTTGCTGTTCTTGAACCAGTAGCGCGACCCGTCCCAGCCCTGCTTGATCCCGCCGGACCCGGCGGACTTCGCCGCCGACGAGGACCCGCCGCCCGTGCGCGCCACGTACACGTCGTAGTGCGAGGTCCAGCGCCACTGCCCCTGGCTGTTCTTGAACCAGTACCGCGAGCCGTCCCAGCCGGCGTGCGCCGGTGCCGGCTCGGCGGCCGCGGGGCTCACGCTGGTGCCGAGGCCGATCACGCCCGCACCGGCCGCGATCACGGCCACCATGCCTATCCCCCGGCGGACCCGCGACGCGCGGGCCGGACGGGCGGGGCGGGCGGCGGCCCGCTGGTCGGCGGTGGCGGCGGCGGTGCGCTGCCCGGTCGGTTCGTCGGCGGCACCCGGCGCGCCGGTGTTGACGGAGCTCATCCTGCTGACTTCCTTCACTGCTGCGAACCCGCCGCCACGGGGGCGGCTGCGGAAACGGCTGCGGACACGCGGTGCGTCCCGGCGAGGCACGCACCGACCGGCAGTCCCCGTCCGACATGCCGCGGCCTCCGGCCGTGCGACCGGAAGCCGCGGCATGTCGCCCAGGGATTCAGTTCTGCCTGCGTGTCACGTTAGGCACGCGTCCGCTCACAGCGCGCAGTGGAGTGCGCCAATGGAAGGGTTCACGGCGGGTGAGCACCGACGGTGCATCAGGGTGAACACCCGTCATCGGACGCCGTCCGACGCCCCCTCAGTCGCGTCCGGCGGCCTGCGCGAGCAGCTGCTTCTTCAGCACCTTCCCCAAGGCGTTCCTGGGCAGTTCGGGCACCAGCACGACCCGGCGGGGGCGCTTGTGCACCGAGAGCCGCTCCGCCACGAAGGCCGTCAGCTGGTCACCCGTCACGGCGCCGTCCGGGATGACGAACGCGACGATCGCCTGCCCGAGGTCCTCGTCCGGCGCGCCGACCACCGCCGCGTCGGCGACCGCCGGGTGGTCGCGCAGTGCGGCCTCCACCTCTCCGGCGCCGATCCGGTAGCCGCCGCTCTTGATCAGGTCGACGGAGGCGCGGCCGACGATCCGGTGGAAGCCGTCCTCCCCGATCACGGCGACGTCGCCGGTGCGGAACCAGCCGTCGGGCGTCCAGGCCTCGGCGTCCGCGTCGGGCCGGTTGAGGTAGCCGCTGAACAGCGTCGGGCCGGCGACCTGCAGTTCCCCGACGCTCTCCCCGTCCCTGGGCACGGGCGCGCCGTCCTCGCCGACCAGCCGGGTGCGGACCCCGTCCAGCGGCAGGCCGACGCTGCCGGGCCGGCGCTCGCCGTCCGCCCGGGTGCTGACGGTGATCAGCGACTCGGTCATCCCGTACCGCTCGATCGGGGCGTGCCCGGTCAGCGCCGCCAGCTTCTCGAACACCGGCACCGGCAGCGGCGCGCTGCCGGAGACCAGCAGCCGGGCCCCGGAGAGCCGGGCCGCCGCCTCCGGATCGCCCGCCAGCCGGGACCAGACGGTCGGCACGCCGAAGTAGAGGCTGCCGCCCGCGGCGGCGTACCCGGCCGGGGTGGGCCGCCCGGTGTGCACGAGCCGGCTGCCGGTGCGCAGTGCGCCGAGCACCCCCAGCAGCAGGCCGTGCACGTGGAACAGCGGCAGGCCGTGCACGAGCGTGTCGTCGGCGCTCCACTGCCAGGCGGCGGCGAGCGCGTCCAGGTCGGCGGCGATCGCCGCGCGGGGGATCACGGCCCCCTTGGGAGCCCCGGTGGTGCCCGAGGTGTAGAGGACGAAGCCGGTGGCGTCCGCGGGGGGTTCGGCGTGGCGTGCGGTGGACCGCTCCGCGGGGTCCACCGGCAGGAGCTCCACGCCCCCGCGGCCCGCCGCCGCGTCCGCCGCGCCGTCGACCTCCTCGCCCACGGCGTGCGCGAGCAGCGCCGCGCCCGAGTCGCGCAGGATGTGCTCGCGCTCCTTCGGCCCGGAGTCGGGCGGCAGCGGCACCACGGGCACGCCCGCCAACAGGCCGCCGACCACGGCCACCACCGTCTCGGCGGTGGGCCGGGCCAGCACGGCGAGCGCGGGGGCGCCGGCCACCCGGGCGGCGACGACGGACGCCGCGCCCAGCAGCTCCTCCCGGGACAGCGCCCGCCCGTCGATCCGCAGCGCGTCGGCCGCGTCCCCGAAGCCGCCCTGAAGTGCGGTCAGCAGTGCCATGCTTCCGTCCCCTCGCCCTCGTCCTCGTCCTCGTCCCGGCGCGGCCGCCCCGCGCCGTCGTCCCGCGTTCTCGCGCCGACTCTACGGTCCGCGGCCGACGGGCCCGCGGCGCACCCGGCGCTACGCCGCGCGTGCACCGGGTCGCGCCGCGCACGACGGAGGGCGTGACACCGAGCACCCGGCGCCACGCCCTCCAGTCCTCCCGCGGGGATCAGCCCTTGCGGGCCTTCACCTCGGCGGTCAGCTGCGGCAGCACGGCGAAGAGGTCGCCGACCACGCCGTAGTCGACCAGCTCGAAGATCGGGGCCTCGGGGTCCTTGTTGACGGCCACGATGGTCTTCGAGGTCTGCATGCCGGCCCGGTGCTGGATCGCACCGGAGATGCCCGCCGCGATGTACAGCTGCGGCGAGACCTGCTTGCCGGTCTGGCCGACCTGGTTGCTGTGCGGGTACCAGCCGGCGTCGACCGCGGCACGGGAGGCGCCGACGGCCGCGCCCAGCGCGTCCGCGAGCTCCTCGACCACGCCGAAGCCCGAGGCCTCGCCGACACCGCGGCCGCCGGAGACGACGATCGCGGCCTCGGTCAGCTCCGGACGGCCGGAGGAGACGCGCGGGGTGCGCGAGGTGACCTTGGCGGCGTTGCCGGTGAACTCCACCGACACGTTCTCCACCGCACCGGCGGCCGCGGCGGCCTCGGGGGCCACCGCGTTCGGCTTGACGGTGATGACCGGGGCGCCCTTGGTGACCTTCGACTTCACCTGGAAGGACGCGGCGAACACCGACTGGGTGGCGACCGGACCGCCGTCGCCGGCCTCCAGGTCGACGGCGTCGGTGATGATGCCGGAGCCCAGCCGCAGCGCGACGCGGGCGGCGACCTCCTTGCCCTCGCCGGAGGAGGTGACCAGGACGGCGGCGACGCCGTTGGCCTTGGCGATCTGGGCCAGGGCGTCCACCTTGGGGACGACCAGCTGCTCGGTGAACTCGGCGCCGTCGGCGACGTACACCTTCGCGGCGCCGAACTCGGCGGCCTTGGCCGCGATGTCGGCCGCGGCGCCGCCGGCGCCCAGCACGACCGCGGACGGCTCGCCGATCCGGCGGGCCAGGGTCAGCAGTTCGAGGGCCGGCTTGCGGACCACACCGTCGGCGTGGTCCACCAGAACCAGGATCTCAGCCATGATTCGTTGCTCCTGATCGATCGTTGGATGCGCGAACGGGTGGGACTAGATGAACTTCTGGTCGGCGAGGAAGCCGGCGAGCGCCTTGCCGCCCTCGCCCTCGTCCTTGACGACGGTGCCCGCGCTGCGCGCCGGACGCGCCGCCACCGACTCGACCGCCGTCCACGAA
>NZ_JBIWPA010000035.1:61660-93332 GCF_044768035.1 Kitasatospora sp. NPDC101176 | reverse complement strand
GTCGCCCCCCCGCGGGGGGCCGTCCCTTCGGCGGCCCCCCCCCCCCCCGGGGGGGGTGGGGGGGGGGGGCGGGGGGGCCGGCCCCGGGGGGGGGGGCCGGGGCCCCGGCCCCCCCACCGCGGGGCCGACGTCAGACGGCCAGCCCGGCGAGATCCGCCGCGATCTCCCTCAGCAGCGCCGCCTGCACCATCGGGAAGTGCGTCGGGTCCAGCGTGGACGGTGCGGTCTCCCCGCCGGAGTACTTGGCGAAGGTCTGGCCGATCTTGATGCGCTTGCCCGCCACCGCGCCCGCCTTGCCGTGGTCCACGTCGTGCTGGAGGCCCGTGCGCAGCAGGTTGACGTCCTCGAAGGACGGCGGGACGTTCCCGGCGAGACGCTGGCCGGGGCCCTCCCGGAAGAGGAAGTAGAGGTCCCCGATGAAGTTCGAGTAGCTCTTGAAGTCCGTCACCACGTCGCGGCAGCGCGCCAGCCCGGCGGAGGTCTTGTTGGTGATCTTGAAGAGGTCGGATCCGTTCTTGGCGGCGTACTCGTCGTTCCGTGCCGCCACGAGGTCCTGCACCCGCCGCCCCAGCCGCTCGATCTCCACGGAGATCCCGCTGGCCGCGATGTTCTCCGGCCCGAGCGCCTCCACCCAGGAGGAGTTCGAGAGCATCAATTTGCGGAGCAGGATCGCGTGGCGGTCCCCGGGCCCCGACTTGACGTTCGCCGAGAGGGTGCGCTGGAACTCGAGGAACGAGCGGTCGGTCGCCCTCGTCCCCAGTTCGTTCTGCCGGGAGAGGTCGGCTCCGAATCCCTCGAAGAACTTGCAGAGGCCGACCTCCATCCCGTCCGCCCGGCCGGCGGCCACCAGCCGCGTCGTCAGGGTGATGAACGACTGGATGGTGCTCCTGTTCCGCAGGACCGAACTCTGACCGGGAAAGGCGCGGTTCAGGTAGTCGAGCGTGGCGACGATGCGGAGCGCGACATTGGAATTCTCGGAGAAACTCGCCTGGGACTCGGCGAGCCGCTTCAGGTCGTCGTACCGCAGGCGTGCCTCGAGCCCCTCGATCTCGACGGCGACCACCTTGGAGGCGATGTCGAAGTACGCCTTCCGAGTGTCACGAATGGCGACCTTCTCGGTGAAGAAGGGGTGCTTGGCGAGCTTGCGGGCGAACTTCGTCATCCCGCTGTTGACGGCGTTCAGCTTCTCGGCGGCGGTCAGGATCATGCCGCCCTGGAGCCGCTGGAAGAACTCCTGGATGTCGTCGTCGCTGGCTTCCGTGATCTCGTCGTACTCGATCTCGAAATCGTCGAACCGGTCGGTGACGACGTCCGGGAGCTCGTGATAGGTCGCACCGCCGAACTCCGCCGCCGACTCCTCGGAGAGCCGCAGCGTGCCCTCGAAGAACTCCCAGATCGCCGCCAGCCGCTGCTGGCCGTCGACCACGTCGAATTCGTCCGGGTCGTTCGACGTCTTGGCGAAGTAGAACTTGGGGAGCTTCCACCCGTTCAGGATCGAATCGATGAGGAGCTGCTTGCGGGCCAGTGGCCAGACCTCGTCCCGCTGCCAGTCAGGGATGTCGTAACGGCCGCGTCGCTTGTAGGCCTTGTCAAGCGCCATCTTGCGCGCTTCCATCTTCATGAACTGCTCCGCAGCTGCGAGGAAATGGGTTCGAATGGTGTGCCCGGCGGGAGGAATGAGGCGCGCTGACGGGCCTCGTCGACGACGATAGCGGAACGAACCTTTCCCCACCTCCCTTTTGATGACAGGGGAATCGGCACCACAACGGGCCGGATAGCGTGCGGAGCCGACGCGACTCGGCCCGTTCTCCCGTGACTTCGGCATAAGCGGTGCATCGCCGCGCGGCTTCCTCGTCCGGGCCGGGCGCCGCGCGGCCGACGGCGTCCCCTCGCGCTCGTCGGCCGCGGGTCGTCAGCCGCGGTCGCCGGGCGTCCCGTCGGCGGCGAGGCGGGTGGCGAGCCAGTCGGCGGTGGCCGGGAGCCAGTCGGCGAGGGCGGTGCCGAGCAGGTGGTTGCCGTGCGGGACGAGCAGCAGTTCGGCGTCGGGGGCGTGCTCGGCGAGGGCCGTCGCGGGGGTGACGCCGGGGATGCCGTCCTGGCCGCCCTCGACGACCAGCAGCGGGGTGGTGATCGTCGGGGCGAGCGCGGTCAGGTCGATCCGGCGGGCGAAGGCGCGCGCGGCGTCGAGGCCGCCGCAGCGCTGGGCGAGGGTCGCGGTGACGAACGGGACGAGGCCGTCCCAGTCCAGCCGGTACGGGCCGCTGACCAGGGCGGCGGCCCGGACCCGGGGCTCGTGGGCGGCGGCCTTCGCGGCGTGGTGGCCGCCCAGGCTGAGGCCGATCACGGCGACCCGGTCCAGGTCCAGGCCCGCGTCCGCGTCGAGGGCGTCCAGGGCGCGGGCGACGATCCGGGTGTCGGGCAGTTCGGCGAGCGAGGAGGTCGGGACGGCCACGTACTCGGCCCAGCCCCCGGCCGGCGGGTGGCCGACCACCCGCCGGCAGACGGCCGGGCCCGATCCGTCGGCGGCCGCCTGGACGACCAGCCCGGCGATGTCCTTCCCGGGCCGCCAACCGGGCCGGGGGGCCTCCAGCTGGAAGGTCTCGCCGCGGTTCACCGAGAACGCCTCGACCTTCACCAGGGCCTCCCCCGGCCCCGGCTTCGGCTGGTCCACCTCGGCGAAGCCGACCGGTACGTCCCGCCGCCCGGTGCCCAGCAGTGCCCTCATCGCGCTCTTCCCTCCACGGCCGCCCGGGTCCTGGCGGCCCGGGCACGGCCCCAGCTCACCGCGCCCGTCGGGGGCCGGTCCAACAACGAGGGGGCGGCGGCGACAACCGCCGGTTGTGCTGCCGGGCCCGGCGGGCCCGCACGGGGCGTCGGGGGCGGGCCCGGGGGCGGGCTCCGGCCGCGGCCGCCCGGCGGGGATCCGCGCGGCATAGGCTGGCCGGTCATGGATCTCGATCTCGCGCAGGTGCGGGCGTTCGTGACGGCCGCGGAGGAGTTGCACTTCGGCCGGGCGGCCGGGCGGCCGGGCATCACCCAGCAGGCGCTCTCGAAGCGGGTGGCCCGGTTGGAGGGGCTGCTCGGGGTCCGGCTGCTGGAGCGGGACGCCCGCGGGGTGGCGCTGACGGAGGCAGGGCGGCGGTTCCTCGGACCGGCCCGGCGGGTGCTGGAGCAGGGCGAGCGCGCGGTGGCGGCGGCGGTGGGGGGTGCCCGGCGGCCGCTGCGGATCGACGTGTGGGGGCACCTGTTCGCGCCGATGCGGACGGTCGCGCAGGCGCTGGGCGGGGTGCCGGGGCTGGAGGTGGAGCCGGTGCCGGGCCGGGACCTGCCGTCGGTCGCGGCGGCGGTGCTGCGCGGGGAGTCGGACGCCGGGTTCGGCCGGGTGCACGCCCTGCCGGACGGCGGCGACGCCGGGTTGACGCACCGGCTGGTCCGGTTGGAGCCGGTGGACGCCCTGCTGAGCACCGACCACCCGCTGGCCGACCGGGAGGTGCTGAGCCCGGCGGACCTGCGCGACGGCGTGCTGCGCTTCCCGGCCGCGGTGGACCGGCTGGACTTCCTGACCCGTTTCGCCGACCGCTTCGGCATCGCCGGGCGGATCGGTTCGACCAACCTGGGCCCGGAGCACTTCGTCGAGCGGATCCGCACCGACCCCGGCTGCTTCTCGCTCGTCCCGGCCGACTGCCCGCTGCCGGAGGCGCACCCCGGCCCGGGCCGGCCGGGGGTGCGGACGGTGCCGCTGGCCGGCCCGACGCCGCTCTACGCATGGTCGCTGCTCTGGCGCGAGGACGGCGGCGGTGACGGCCCCGACGCCCTGCTGGAGCCGCTGCTCCGGGCGTTCGCCGCCGAGGCCGGGCGCAGCAGGTGGCTGGAGTACGACCCGGCCCGGGACTGGCTGCCGGACGCCGACGAGGCCGCGCTCACCACCTGAGCCCGCCCGGCCCGGCGCCCGCCCCGCCCGGCCACCCGGACCCGGGCCCCGCCCCCGCCCCCTCCCGGTGACCACCCGTCACCCGGGCCGCGGGGACGCCCCGCCCGTCACCCCGCCAGGGCCTGGTACGCCGCCGTCTCGAAGTCCCGCGCGATCGCCGGCGGCGTGGCGGACTCGAACATCCGCTGGGTGAGCAGCACCCCGGTCAGCCGCTCGGCCGGGTCGTTGAACCAGACCGTGCCGAGGCCGCCGTCCCAGCCGTAGCGGCCGGGGGCTGCGAGGCCGGTCCGGGCGGTGGTGACGGAGACGCCGAAGCCCCAGCCGGTGAGGTCCTCCCGGCCGAGCAGCGGTCCGGAGGCGGCCAGTTGGGCGGGGGTGAGCTGGTCGGTGGTCATCAGCTCGACGGTCGGCCGGGAGAGCACCCGCACGCCGCGGTGGCTGCCGCCGCCGAGCAGCATCCGGGCGAAGGCCAGGTAGTCGTCCAGGGTGGAGACCAGGTCGGCGCCGCCGTCCGGGAACGCCGCGGGGCGGGCCCAGGCGCTGTCGCCGGTGGCGCCGTCGTAGGGGACGAGCCGCCCGCCGGCGGGGTCGTACAGGTATTCGACGGGCAGCCGGTGGAGCTGGTCGGCCGGGACGACGAAGCCGGTGTCCCGCATGCCGAGCGGGTCGAGGACGCGCTCGCGCAGCACCTCGCCGAGCGGTCGCCCGCAGGCCCGGGCGAGCAGGACGCCGAGGACGGCCGAGCCGGTGTGATAGAGCCAGCCGGCGCCGGGCTGGTGGAGCAGGGGCAACTCTCCGAGCCTGCGCAGGAACTCGTCCGGCTCCGGCTGGTCGGCCCGGGGCGCCCGGACGTCGACCCCGCGCTCGGCCAGGGCCCCGGCGATCGGGGCGGTGGGCGGGAGCATGGCGAGGCCGTGGCCGAGCCGGAAGGTGAGCAGGTCGCGCAGGGTGATCGGCCGCGCGGCGGGCTCGGTGTCGTCGAGCTCGCCGTCCGGGCGGCGCAGCACCCGGCGGTCGGCCAGCTCGGGCAGCAGGTCGTCGACCGGGTCGTCGATCCGCAGCACGCACTCCTCGACGAGGGTGAGGGCGGCCACCGCGGTGACCGGTTTGCTCATCGAGGCGATCCGGAAGAGGGTGTCCCGGCGCATCGGGGTGGTGCCGGCGAGGTCGTGGTGGCCCAGGACCTCCACGTGTTCGTCGCCGTCCCGGGCGACGGCGGCCACCAGACCGGGCACCCCGCCGCCCTCGACGTGGCCGGTCAGCACCCGGTGCATCCGGCCGAGCCGCTCCTCGGACAGTCCCGTCGGTCCGCCGCTCATCACCCACCGCCCTCCGGGCCGCCGACGGCCCGTCACGTCCGTTGTCGCCCACCACTGTGGCGCACGGGACCGACGGATCGGGCGCACGTCGCCGCCGACCGGGCGCGGCCCGAGGCCCGACGGGCGCGGAGCCGGCTGGTCGGCGGCGGCCGAGCCGTCCGCCGCGTAGGAGGTGATGCCCGTGACGTCCGAGTCCGGCTTCGCCCGGACGGCTGGAGCCCGGATCCGCCCCGAACCGCTGCCGCCCCGCCCGATCACCCGCACCCGATCGCCCCCGACCGCCCGCCCCCGCGCCCGCCCCGGGCGCCCCGCACCCGATCACCCGCACCCGACCCGACCCGCCGTTCGCGCTCGGCCACCGGCGACTGTGACACTGGAGGGGCTCGAAAACCGAGGTGCGCGCCGCCGCCCCTCCTTGCGAACCTAGAGGGATGCCCGCAGTGAGTTCTCCCGCAGTCCAGTCCGCCGCCGCCCCCGCCGACGGGCCAGGGATCGGCGAGCTGGCCGCCCGCCTTCCGGAACTGACCCTGCGCGACCAGGTCCGGATCGGGCGCCGGCTGGAGGGGGCCCGCCGGGTCCGCAAGCCCGAGGCCCGGCAGAAGGTCGCCGCCGAGATCGCCGCCGACATCGAACGCGCCGAGCTGCTGGTCGAGCAGCGCCGCAGCGCCGTCCCGGCGATCACCTATCCCGCCGAGCTGCCGGTCAGCCAGAAGAAGGACGACATCCTGGCGGCCATCCGGGACCACCAGGTGGTGATCGTCGCGGGCGAGACCGGCTCGGGCAAGACCACCCAGATCCCCAAGATCTGTCTGGAGCTCGGCCGGGGCGTGCGCGGCCTGGTCGGCCACACCCAGCCGCGCCGGATCGCCGCCCGCACGGTGGCCGAGCGGGTCGCGGAGGAGCTGGACAGCCCGCTGGGCGAGGCGGTCGGCTGGAAGGTCCGGTTCACCGACCAGGTCGGTCCGGACACCCTGGTCAAGCTGATGACGGACGGCATCCTGCTCGCCGAGATCCAGACGGACCGCGAGCTGCGCCAGTACGACACCCTGATCATCGACGAGGCGCACGAGCGCAGCCTCAACATCGACTTCATCCTCGGCTACGTCAAGCAGCTGCTCCCCCGCCGCCCGGACCTCAAGGTCGTGATCACCTCCGCGACCATCGACCCGGAGCGCTTCGCCCGGCACTTCGGGGACGCGCCGATCATCGAGGTCTCCGGCCGCACCTACCCGGTGGAGGTCCGGTACCGCCCGCTCGTCGAGGAGGGCGCCGAGGACGAGGACGCGTCCGACGCCGACCGCGACCGGGACCAGGTCCAGGCGATCTGCGAGGCCGCCCAGGAGCTGCAGGCCGAGGGCCCGGGCGACATCCTGGTCTTCCTCTCCGGCGAGCGCGAGATCCGGGACACCGCCGACGCGCTCAACCGGCTGAAGCTGAAGTCGACCGAGGTCCTGCCGCTGTACGCCCGGCTGAGCTCGGCCGAGCAGCACCGGGTGTTCCAGCGCTCCGGCAGCCGCCGGATCGTGCTCGCCACCAACGTCGCCGAGACCAGCCTCACCGTCCCGGGCATCAAGTACGTGATCGACCCGGGCACCGCCCGGATCTCCCGCTACAGCCACCGCACCAAGGTGCAGCGGCTGCCGATCGAGGCGGTCAGCCAGGCCAGCGCCAACCAGCGCAAGGGCCGCTGCGGCCGCACCTCGGACGGCATCTGCATCCGGCTGTACTCGGAGGAGGACTTCCTCTCCCGCCCCGAGTTCACCGACGCCGAGATCCTGCGCACCAACCTGGCCTCGGTGATCCTGCAGATGACGGCGGCCGGGCTCGGCGACATCGCCGCCTTCCCGTTCCTGGACCCGCCGGACTCCCGCAACATCCGGGACGGCGTGCACCTGCTGCACGAGCTGGGCGCGCTGAACCCGGACGAGAAGGACCCGCGCAAGCGCCTGACCCCGCTCGGCCGCCAGCTGGCGCAGCTCCCGGTGGACCCGCGGCTGGCCCGGATGGTGCTGGAGGCGGAGCGCAACGGCTGCGTGCGCGACGTGATGGTGATCGCCGCGGCGCTCTCCATCCAGGACCCGCGCGAGCGCCCCGCCGAGAAGCGCCAGGCCGCCGACGACCGGCACCGCCGGTTCAACTCGGAGACCTCCGACTTCCTCGCCTACCTGTCGATGTGGCGCTACGTCCGGGAGCAGCAGAAGGAGCTGTCCTCCTCGGCGTTCCGCCGGATGTGCAAGGCGGAGTTCCTCAACTACCTGCGGATACGGGAGTGGCAGGACATCTACACCCAGCTGCGCACCGTCGCCCGGCAGCTGGGCGTGGCGGTCGAGGAGCCGCAGCCCGGCGCCGAGCCGGACGCCGACCGGATCCACCAGTCGCTGCTGGCCGGCCTGCTCTCCCACATCGGCCTCTTCGACGCGGAGAAGCGCGAGTACGGCGGTGCGCGCGGCGCCCGCTTCGCGGTCTTCCCGGGCTCCGGCCTGTTCAAGAAGCCGCCGCGCTGGGTGATGTCGGCCGAGCTGGTCGAGACGTCCCGGCTCTGGGCGCGGATCAACGCGAAGATCGAGCCGGAGTGGGTCGAGCCGCTGGCCGGCCACCTGATCAAGCGGAGCTACAGCGAGCCGCACTGGGAGAAGAAGGCCGGGGCCGTCCTGGCGTACGAGAAGGTGACCCTCTACGGGATGCCGGTCGTCGCCCAGCGCAAGGTCAACTACGGCCGGATCGACCAGGAGCTCTGCCGCGAGCTGTTCATCCGCAACGCACTGGTCGAGGGCGACTGGGAGACCCACCACCGGTTCTTCGCCGAGAACCGCCGGCTGCTCGGCGAGGTCGAGGAGCTGGAGAACCGGGCCCGCCGCCGCGACATCCTGGTGGACGACCAGACCCTGTTCGACTTCTACGACGCCCGGCTGCCGGAGGACGTGGTCTCCACCCGGCACTTCGACGCCTGGTGGAAGAAGGCCCGGCACGAGCAGCCGGACCTGCTCAACTTCGAGAAGTCGATGCTGATCAACGACGCCGCGGACGGCGTCACCGAGGCCGACTACCCGGACCACTGGCAGCAGGGCAAGCTCCGCTTCCAGCTGACCTACCAGTTCGAGCCGGGCAGCGACGCGGACGGGGTGACCGTCCACATCCCGCTGCCGGTGCTCAACCAGGTCACCGCGGAGGGCTTCGACTGGCAGATCCCCGGCCTGCGGGCCGAGCTGGTCACCGCGTACATCAAGTCGCTGCCGAAGGCGATCCGGCGCAACTTCGTCCCGGCGCCGGACTTCGCGAAGGCCGCGCTGCGCGAGGTGAAGGACCGCCAGGAGCCGCTGCTGCCCTCCCTGGAGCGCGCGCTGAAGCGGCTGACGGCCGTCACCGTCCCGCCGGAGGCCTGGGACGACGAGCGGGTCCCGGACCACCTCAAGGTGACCTTCCGGGTGGTGGACGGCCGCCGCAGGCTCGCCGAGTCCAAGGACCTGGAGGAGCTGCGGCTGCGGCTCAAGCCGAAGCTGAAGGAGACGCTGTCCTCGGCGGCGTCGGGCCGGGGCATCGAGCAGGGCGGGCTGACGGCCTGGCCGGCCGGTCTGCCGGTGCTCCAGCGCACCTTCGAGCAGCGCTCGCGCGGCCACTCGCTGCGGGCCTACCCGGCGCTGGTGGACGAGGGGGAGACGGTCGGCGTCAAGCTGTTCGACACCCCGCAGGCGCAGGCGCAGGCGATGTGGGAGGGCACCCGCAGGCTGCTGGTGCTGACGACCACCTCCCCGGCCAAGTCGATCCAGGGCCGGCTGGGCAACCAGGCGAAGCTGGCGCTCTCGCACAACCCGCACGGCTCGGTCGCCGCCCTGTTCGAGGACGTGGTGGCCTGCGCGACGGACCGGCTGATGACCCTGGCGGGCGGCCCGGCCTGGGACGAGGCGGCCTTCGGCAAGCTGCACGACAAGGTGCGGGCCGACCTGTACGACCTGTCGGCCGACACCACGCTGAAGACGGCCACCGCGCTGATCGCCTTCCACAAGGCCTCGACCCGGCTGAAGACGGTGAGCAGTCCGGTGCTGCTGAACGCGGTGAACGACGTCCGGCTGCACCTGGCCTCCCTGGTGCACCCGGGCTTCGTCACGGGCACCGGCTGGCAGCGGCTGCCGGACCTCAAGCGCTACCTGCTGGCGGTGGACCGCCGGCTGGAGGCGCTGCCCAACCACCCGCAGCGGGACGCCCAGCACCTGCTGAAGGTCCAGCAGGTGCAGCAGGCGTACGGGGAGCTGCTGGCGGCCGTTCCGGCCGGGCAGCAGCCCTCCGCGGAGGTGCTGGCGATCCGCTGGATGATCGAGGAGCTGCGGGTGAGCTTCTTCGCCCAGTCGTTGGGGACGCCGAGCCCGGTGTCGGAGAAGCGGATCATGAAGGCGATGGAGGCGGCCAGGGCGGCGCTCTGAGCTGGGCGGTCCTCAGGGGCCCTCAGGTCCCGGTTCGACCTGGGGGCCCGACATGGGCTACAGTCTGTCTTGTTCGCAGCGCGGCAAGCGAGTGAACGAGATCAGAAAACTCTGGTCCCGTGGAGCAGTTGGTTAGCTCGCCACCCTGTCAAGGTGGAGGTCGCGGGTTCAAGTCCCGTCGGGATCGCCGCAGTGCGAGAGGCCCGGAACCGTCAGGTTCCGGGCCTCTCGCGTTTTCGCGCGGGCGCTTTCCGCCGGCTTCCCTGCATCCAGACAGGTCTAGACCACAAGCCCCGGACGTGTGACCGTCGTCACCCCCCATTTCCCGATCATGACTCCGTCACACGCCCATCACGACCCCGCTAATTTAATATGTAAAATTGCACCGCTATTCACTGTAAATCCCCCCCGCCCCACGCACATCGAATCGTTATCCGGAGTTCAGCATTCCGCCCCCGGCGCGGCCGGCCCCGGGCATGGCAAAGGGGCCGCTTACCGGACCCGGCGGAGTCCGGTAAGCGGCCCCTTTAAAGAGCCTTCGGCCTATCAGGCCTCAGTGCGCTGAGCGGGAATCCCGGCCAGCAGAGCGCGCACCTCCGCCTCGCGGTAACGGCGGTGACCGCCGAGCGTGCGAATGGACGTCAGCTTGCCCGCCTTGGCCCAGCGGGTGACCGTCTTCGGGTCCACGCGGAACATGGTGGCAACCTCTGCCGGCGTCAGCAGCGGCTCAGCATCAGGGGTACGAGCGGTCATGAGCGGCCTCCTCGGGAGAACCGAACCAGGGCGGTTCTATCCTTCAAATTCTGCACCTTGGCCCGCGATGCCCGAAATGGCATAGACGGGCCGAGTCGGTTATAGGACGAACGGCTTGTCCTGGTGTCTACAACTACACCATCCGTCCAGCCCTATCGACCAAACCGCCAAAATTGACCCCTCACGGGTTCAAGGCTGACGGATGGCGATGGACCACCCCATAACGGACAGTCACGCGGTCGTGACGTCCGGTTACGAAGGGACCAGACCCTCCGTTTCCCCGCAAAGCACGCATCGACTCCAGAACCACCCAAAAGTGGGCACGCTCACGTGAAGTTGGGCTGGTTGTCCCATTTTTGCACATAGGGGTAAGTTCGCGTCAACGGTGAGTAGTGTCACGTTCGACAGCTATTGACCCGAACCAGGACCTTGGTCATGCGGTCCGGGCCGTAGGACCCTTCCAGTCATACACGGGCCCCACGGGGTCAGTTCGCGTACCGCAGCGCCAGCACCCGCCGCCACCGCGCCGTCAGTTCCCCGTACGCCCGCATCGCCTCCGCGGCGTCCCCCGCCCGCAGCGCGCGCAGCCCCTCCTCCAGCTCCCCCGCCGAACGGTCCGCCAACAGCCGCTCGGGCCCCAGCAGATGCACCAGCCCCCCGTAGTCCAGCTCCACCAGCGAGCGCGGGTGGAACTCCTCCAGCCACCGCCCGACCCGCTCCGCCCCCCGGACCAGTTCCCCGTCCGGCACCTCCTCACGCAGCGCCCGGTAGGCCCGGGCCACCCGCCGCCGCGCCTGCGCCATCGGCACCAGGTAGAACAGCGCCGCCGCCCGCGCCGGACCGCCCGGCTCCGCCGCCGGCACGAAGCAGCGGTCCTCGTCGCCGAACGGCAGGAACCAGCGCACCGGCACCTCCCACCGGCTCGTCAGGATCCACGGCCGGGCGTCCGGGTGCTCGGCCCGCCAGCGCTCGTGGTCCGCCTCGGCGGCCGCCCGGGCCACCGGCGGCACCGCGGTGTCCAGCAGCGTCACCGGGGCCGCCGCCCGCAGCTCCTCCAGGGCCTGCCAGCTGCGCAGCCTGGTCGCCCACGGGCAGACGTAGAGCACGCCGTCCACCACCCGCACGAAGGCCCGCTCGCTCTCCCGCTCGGGCAGCGCCCGGGGCGTCCGGGCGACCAGCTCCGCGAGCGCCCCGCGCTGCTCCTCCAGGGCCGCCCCGGCCACCGGCTGCGCCGCATCCCCGGCGTCCGGCCCGTGTTCCGCCGCGTAGGCCTGCCACCGGGCCCGCTCGGGCTCCGGGTAGGCGGCCAGCGGCTCGTAGACCCGCAGGTGGGCGGCGTAGGGCGGCAGTACCGAGGTGCGTACGACGGTCACGTCCTGCATGGTCGCACGCGCCGACCGGCCCCGGGAGGGCGCGCTCCCGAACCGTTCGCGCCCGCACCGCGGACCGCGGCCCGTCTCACCCCTCGGACAACCGGCACAAGCTCGGACAAGAGGGCCGATCGCCACCGCACGCGCGACTACGCTTCGCCTTAGGCGCCCGCACCACAGCAGCGGGCCTTCGATACTGGAGTCACCACAGTGACCGACGTACAGACCCCCGCCACGCACCCCGCACCCGGCGTGCTCAGCAGGATCTTCCGCACCGAGCAGGACGGCGCCCCCGGCGACGGCCACGAGCAGGTCGTGCTCTGCCACGACCGGAGCTCCGGGCTCAAGGCGATCATCGCCATCCACTCCACCGCGCTGGGCCCCGCCCTCGGCGGTACCCGCTTCTTCCCGTACGCCTCCGAGGAGGCGGCCCTGGAGGACGCGCTCAACCTGTCCCGCGGCATGTCCTACAAGAACGCGCTGGCCGGGCTCGACCTCGGCGGCGGCAAGGCCGTCATCATCGGCGACCCGAACAAGGACAAGAACGAGGCCATGCTCCGGGCCTACGGCCGCTTCGTGGAGTCCCTGCGCGGCCGCTACATCACGGCCTGCGACGTGGGCACCTACGTGCAGGACATGGACGTCATCGCGCGCGAGACCGAGTTCGTGACCGGCCGCTCGCCCGAGCACGGCGGCGCCGGCGACTCCTCCATCCTGACCGCCTTCGGCGTGTTCCAGGGCATGCGCGCCACCGCCCAGGCCCGCTGGGGCCAGCCGACGCTGCGCGGCCGGCGGGTCGGCGTCGCGGGCGTCGGCAAGGTCGGCCACTACCTGGTCGGCCACCTGGTCGCGGACGGCGCCACGGTCGTCGTCACCGACCCCTTCGAGGCCGCCGTCAACCGCGTCCGCGCCGCCCACCCCGAGGTGGAGGTGGTCGCCGACACCGCCGCCCTGCTGCAGGCCGAGCTGGACGTCTACGCCCCCTGCGCCCTCGGCGGTGCGCTGACCGACTCCGTCGTCGCGGCGCTGGGCGAGTTCGGCACCTCGATCGTCTGCGGCGCGGCCAACAACCAGCTGGCCCACCCGGGCGTCGAGAAGGACCTCGCCGACCGCGGCATCCTCTACGCGCCGGACTACCTGGTGAACTCCGGCGGCGTGATCCAGGTCGCCGACGAGATCGACGGCTTCAACTTCGAGCGGGCCAAGAACAAGGCCACCAGGATCTTCGACACGACCCTGGAGATCTTCACCCGCGCCACCTCCGACGGCGTGCCGCCGGCGGTCGCCGCCGACCGCCTGGCCGAGAAGCGGATGCGCGAGATCAGCGCGCTGCGCACGGTGCTGCTGCCGGGTGCCCGCCGGGCCTGATCCGGCCCGGTCCGGACCCGGGGTGCGCGGGGGGCGGTCTTCTTCCGTCCCCCGCGCATCACGATGTGGAACCGGATTCTCACTTCTGCGCCCGATCGGGTGATCCAACGTCCCCCTAGGGGGGATAATCGGTCCTGGAACGACGGACCTCAGACACCTCCGGACAGCGCGCAAACCGCCGCAAAACCTCCCCTGACCTGGGAAGACCTGGTCTCGGGTGCAGTCGGTGCGCGCCACGTCACACCGACGACGTACCGTCCAGCGGCGGAAACAGGTACCGTTAATGCTCCAAGGGACGGTCCTCCCATTCGGGCAGGCCGGACCTGATCATGAACACGTGTCAGACTCGGGGCCGTGAGCCCCATCGTTGAGGGGGTCGACCCATGGGGCGCGGCCGGGCCAAGGCCAAGCAGACGAAGGTCGCCCGCGAGCTGAAGTACAACAGCGGCGGGTTCGACGCTAACCGTCTGTCCAACGAGCTGGGCGTATCGCCGTCCACCGCTTCGATCGAGCCGGAGCCGATCGAGGAGGAGGAGGACGACGACCCGTACGCGGAGTACGCCGCCCGCTACGCCGACCTCGACGACGAGGACGACAGCGGGCCGGGTACCGGGCCGTCGCAGGCCTCCCGCCGCTCGTAACCCGTAGTCCCGCCGACCGGTCCGAGCGCCCCAGGGCGCCGGGCCGGTTTTCGGCGTTCCCGCGCACGCCCGCGGCACCGGCCTCCCGGGCATGCCCGCCCCACCGCCCTCCCGGGCACGGTCCCGGCGCGCCCGCCCCGCCCTCCGCGCACGGCCGCGGACGGCCCCGGACGGCGCGAGGGGCCCCTCCGGCACACCGGAGGGGCCCCTCGTCGTTCCGGCCGGGATCAGCCCGCCGTGAAGCCCTCGTAGGCGTTGTAGAGGGCCGCGCCGCCCTCGTGACCGTCGCCGCGCTCGACGATGTCGCCGAGCAGCCAGGCCTCGACGCCGCGGTCCTCCAGGATCGACAGCACGACGTCCACCGAGTGCGGCGGGACGACCGCGACCATGCCGACGCCCATGTTGAGCGTCTTCTCGATCTCCAGGGTGGCCACCTTGCCGACCTCGGCGACGGTCTGGAAGACCGGCAGCGGGGTCCAGGTGCCGCGGTCCAGGCGGGCGTGCAGGCCGTCCGGCACGACGCGGGCCAGGTTGGCCGCCAGGCCGCCACCGGTGACGTGCGAGAAGGCGTGCACCTCGGTCGCGCGGGTGAGCGCCAGGCAGTCCAGCGAGTAGATCCGGGTCGGCTCCAGCAGCTCCTCGCCGAGGGTGCGGCCGAACTCCTCGACCTTGCGGTCCAGCTTCCAGCCGGCCTCGTTCAGCAGCACGTGGCGGACCAGCGAGTAGCCGTTGGAGTGCAGGCCGGAGGCGGCCATCGCGATCACCACGTCGCCGGCCCGGACGCGGTCCGCGCCGAGCAGGGCGTCGGCCTCGACGACGCCGGTGCCGGCGCCCGCCACGTCGTACTCGTCCGGGCCGAGCAGGCCCGGGTGCTCGGCGGTCTCGCCGCCGACCAGGGCGCAGCCGGCCAGCGCGCAGCCCTCGGCGATGCCCTTGACGATCGCGGCGACCCGCTCCGGCACGACCTTGCCGACGCAGATGTAGTCGGTCATGAACAGCGGCTCGGCGCCGCAGACCACCAGGTCGTCGACGACCATGCCGACCAGGTCGTGGCCGATGGTGTCGTGCTTGTCCATGGCGGCCGCGATGGCCACCTTGGTCCCCACGCCGTCGGTGGCCGAGGCCAGCAGCGGCCGCTCGTAGCTCTTGAACGCGGACGCGTCGAAGAGGCCGGCGAAGCCGCCGAGACCGCCGACCACCTCGGGGCGGTTGGCCTTCTTCACCCACTGCTTCATGAGCTCGACGGCGCGGTCGCCCGCCTCGATGTCGACGCCGGCGGCGGCGTAGGTGGCGCCGTTCTGGTTGCTGGTCACTGCGGTGCGGCCCTCTCGGGTCTGGGGGGTTGTTCGGGAACAGCCGGGGGGCTGAACAGCGGTGGGGCCCCGGTTCGCGGGACCCCACCGTGGTGACGCTACGGGCGGCGCAGCGCGTCGGCCGCGCCCGCCCCGCCGAGCAGCGACTGGACGCCGTCCAGGTCGCTGCCGCTGGTCGGCTTGCCGCGCACGGCGGGCGGCTGCTGGCCGCCCTTGATCTCGGCCTCCAGCAGGAGCTTGCCGAGCAGCGCCGGGTCCGGCAGCTCCATCGGGTACTCACCGTCGAAGCAGGCCCGGCAGAGCCTGTCCTTGGGCTGCTTGGTGGCCTCGATCATGCCGTCGATCGAGATGTAGGAGAGCGAGTCCGCGCCGAGCGTGCGGCCGATCTCCTCGATGGTCATGCCGTTGGCGATCAGCTCCGCGCGGGTGGCGAAGTCGATGCCGAAGAAGCAGGGCCACTTCACCGGCGGCGAGGAGATCCGGATGTGGACCTCGGCCGCGCCAGCCTCGCGGAGCATCTTCACCAGCGCGCGCTGGGTGTTGCCGCGGACGATCGAGTCGTCGACGACCACCAGGCGCTTGCCCTGGATGACCTCGCGCAGCGGGTTCAGCTTGAGCCGGATGCCGAGCTGGCGGATGGTCTGGCTCGGCTGGATGAAGGTGCGGCCCACGTAGGCGTTCTTCACCAGGCCGGAGCCGTACGGGATGCCGCTGGCCTCGGCGTAGCCGATCGCGGCGGGGGTGCCGGACTCGGGCGTCGCTATCACCAGGTCGGCCTCGACGGGGGCCTCCTTCGCCAGGCGGCGGCCCATCTCCACGCGGGAGAGGTGGACGTTGCGGCCGGCGATGGAGGTGTCGGGGCGGGCCAGGTAGACGTACTCGAACACGCAGCCCTTGGGCTTCGCCTCGGCGAAGCGGGAGGTGCGCATGCCGTTCTCGTCGATGGCGATGAGCTCGCCGGGCTCGACCTCGCGGATGAAGGAGGCGCCGCAGATGTCGAGCGCCGCCGTCTCGGAGGCGACCACCCAGCCGCGCTCCAGCCGGCCGAGCACCAGCGGGCGGATGCCCTGCGGGTCACGGGCGGCGTAGAGGGTGTGCTCGTCCATGAAGACGAGCGAGAACGCGCCCTTGACCTTGGGCAGCACGACCTTGGCCGTCTCCTCGATGGAGAGGTCCGGGTGGCCGGCGAGCAGCGCGGTCACCAGGTCGGTGTCGTTGGTCGCGGCGGTCCGCCCGGAGCGGGAGACGTGCTCCTCGCCGGGCAGTTCGGCGACCATGGCCGCCAGTTCGGCGGTGTTCACCAGGTTTCCGTTGTGCCCGAGGGCCAGCGAACCGTGCACGGTCGCCCGGAAGGTCGGCTGGGCGTTCTCCCAGACCGAGGAACCGGTGGTCGAGTAGCGGGCGTGTCCGACGGCGATATGCCCGTGCAACGACCCCAGCGAGGCCTCGTCGAAGACCTGGGAGACGAGTCCCATGTCCTTGAAGACGAGAATCTGGGAGCCGTTGCTCACTGCGATGCCCGCGGATTCCTGACCGCGGTGCTGCAGGGCGTAAAGGCCGAAGAACGTGAGCTTGGCGACCTCCTCGCCGGGAGCCCAGACACCGAAGACGCCGCAAGCGTCCTGGGGGCCTTTCTCACCGGGAAGAAGATCGTGGTTGAGTCTTCCGTCACCACGTGGCACGCCTTCGAGTCTAGGGCAGTTGGCACAGGCTTCCGGAACGCGGGATGCCGCGTTTGTCGGGCGATCGGCCAGTAACGCGCGTAGACAAAACCCCTTACGGGGTGGGGATTTCGGGTGGGGGGAATTCCGGCGGGTGGCGGTTGGCCTTGCGGTTCGCGCCTGTTGGGGCGTTCCGTGTGCGGAGCGGTCGGGATCGCGGCGGCGGCGAACGTGAGCCTGCTCACCCGGCGTTCACTCCCGCTTCACCGACCCCCGCGAGCCGCCCCGGCGGCCACCGGGGGCCGGCGCGCGCCGTCAGGCGGCCGGCAGCAGCAGCCCCCAGGCGCCCGGGTGGACCGTCCAGGTGCGGGCGCGGACCGGGCCGACCGCGCGGCCGTCCGCCTCGTAGCCGAAGCCGCGGCCGATCACCGAGACGCTCGCCGCCCTCGCCCGCACGAGCGCGCCGGGCGCGCGGACCACCACCTCCATGACGCCGGCGCCGTCCGACTCGCCGCCCGGCAGCGTCACCTGGACCAGCCGGACCGGACGGTGCACGTCGGCCAGCAGCCGCCCGTCGGCCTCGACCCGGACCCGGGGGCTGAGCTCGGCGGCGGGCCGCCCCTCGGCCGTGAGGGCGTTCGCCTGCTCGGCCGCAGCCAGTTTCGCCCATAGCGAACGCCAGCCGCCCGAACGGCCGCCCGGCCGGCGCGCCCCGGCACCGGTGATCCGCACCCCGCCCAGGGCCACCCCGCCACCGTCGTCCACCAGCAGGTCGAGCTTGCGCGACGCCCCCGACAGCACCGCCCGCGCCGCCCGCACCGGCTCGCCCGGCACGCCGAGCGCGCGGGCCGCCGCCAGCTCCTCCGCCCGGCCGACCGGAACCATGCCCACCGGATCCGCGCCCAGCTCACGGTGCCGGTGCAGCGCCTGCAGGACCCGCTGCAGCGCGAGGTCGGAACCGATCACCACCGGTCGCCTGCGACCCCGGTGCGAAAGCACCCGGTCGAGCTCGGACGTGCTCTCCGGGTAGACCACCTTGACGTCCGCACCACCGCAGAGCACGTCCTTCGCGATCCGCACCGACTCGCCGTCGGTCTGCCGGGCCGCCGGGTCGAGGAGCAGCAGAAGCGGCTCGGGGCCGCCGTTCGCAGGCGTGGACAGGGACGACACGACCGGTCCTTCCTCAGGTAATCTCTCGGTGCAAGAGCCCCTTGCGCTACTGCGCCAGGGGCTTCGTCTATCTCGGGGCAGACTGCGGCCTACGCAGGATGCCCCAACCGGAAGGGGTGTACGCCTGTGCCGGCACTCGTGCTCGTTGGCGCTCAGTGGGGGGACGAGGGCAAGGGGAAGGCCACCGACCTCCTCGGCGGCTCCGTCGACTACGTCGTCCGCTACCAGGGCGGCAACAACGCCGGTCACACGGTGGTCATCGGCGACCAGAAGTACGCCCTGCACCTGCTCCCTTCCGGCATCCTCAGCCCGAACGTGACGCCGGTGATCGGCAACGGCGTCGTGATCGACCCGGGTGTGCTGCTCTCCGAGCTCAACGGGCTCAACGAGCGCGGCATCGACACCTCCAAGCTGCTGGTCTCGGGCAACGCCCACCTGATCACGCCGTACCACCGCACCCTGGACAAGGTCACCGAGCGCTTCCTCGGCAAGCGCCGGATCGGCACCACCGGCCGCGGCATCGGCCCGACCTACGCGGACAAGATCAACCGCGTCGGCATCCGGGTCCAGGACCTGTTCGACGAGTCGATCCTGCGCCAGAAGATCGAGGCGGCGCTGCACGACAAGAACCAGCTCCTGGTCAAGCTGTACAACCGCCGCGCCATCCCGGCCGACCTGGTCCTCGAGGAGTACCTCGGCTACGCGGACAAGATCAAGCCCTTCCTCGCCGACACCACCCTCGTCCTGGACGAGGCGCTCAAGGCGAACAAGGTCGTCCTGCTGGAGGGCGGCCAGGGCACCCTGCTCGACGTCGACCACGGCACGTACCCCTTCGTGACCTCGTCGAACCCGACCGCGGGCGGCGCCTGCACCGGCGCCGGCATCGGCCCGACCAAGATCGACCGGGTCATCGGCATCCTGAAGGCGTACACCACCCGGGTGGGCTCCGGCCCGTTCCCGACCGAGCTGCTCGACGAGGACGGCGAGGCGCTGCGCCGCATCGGCGGCGAGCGCGGCGTCACCACCGGCCGTGACCGCCGCTGCGGCTGGTTCGACGCGGTGATCGCGCGCTACGCCACCCGCGTCAACGGCCTGACCGACTTCTTCCTCACCAAGCTGGACGTGCTCACCGGCTGGGAGCAGATCCCGGTCTGCGTCGCGTACGAGATCGACGGCCGGCGGGTCGAGGAGCTCCCCTACAACCAGTCGGACTTCCACCACGCCAAGCCGATCTACGAGACGCTGCCGGGCTGGACCGAGGACATCAGCAAGGCCAAGTCCTTCGCCGAGCTGCCGAAGAACGCGCAGGCCTACGTGAAGGCACTGGAGGAGATGTCCGGCGCGCCGATCTCGGCCATCGGCGTCGGCCCGGGCCGCGACGAGACGATCCAGATCAACTCGTTCATCTGATCCCCGGCTCCGGGAGCGGAGCGGGCAGGGTCGCAGTGGAGGGCCCCGCGGGACGCGTCCCGCGGGGCCCTCGCCGCGTCCGCGCCAGGAATTTTGCACTAGTGCAGAAATGCATTGCCTCTAGTGCAGACTCGCGCTAGTTTCGGATCATGACCGCACAGCTGCCCGCCCCCGTCACCCTCACCGGCCGCCACGTTCGCCTGGAGCCCCTCGGCCGCCACCACCTGTCCGAGCTCTGGGCCGCCGTCGGCCCCGACCCGGAGGTGTGGCGCTGGATCCCCTCCCTCCCGCCCACCACCGAGCAGGAGCTGGGCGAGGCCCTCGACGTCCGGCTCGCCGAGGTCGCCGCCGGGACGGCCGTGAAGTTCGCCGTCGTCGACCTCGCCTCCGGGCGGGCCGTCGGCATCACCGGCTACTACGACTTCTCCGCCACCGACGAGCTCGTCGAGATCGGCGGCACCTGGTACGCCCGGTCCGTGTGGCGCACGGCGGTGAACACCGAGTCCAAGCTGCTGCTGCTCACCCACGCCTACGAGGACCTCGGCATGGGCCGGGTCTACTGGAAGACCGACGCGCTCAACGAGCGCTCCCGCAACGCCATCCAGCGCCTCGGCGCCCGGTTCGAGGGCGTCCACCGCCGGGAGCGGCTGCGCGCCAACGGCGTCTGGCGCGACACCGCCTACTTCTCGATGCTCGCCGACGAGTGGCCGGCCGCGAAGTCGCGACTGCAGGAACGCCTCGCCCGCGGCTGATCGTTGACCGGGCAGGGGCCCAGCGCCCGCCACCTCCACCACGGGAGCCACCCATGACCGACTGGCAGCGGCCGTCCCTGAGCGGCGACTCCGACGACTGCCTGGAGATCCGGACCGTCGACGGCATGGTCGAGATCCGCGAGTCCGGCGGGGCCGGGGTCGTCGTCCGCACCACCCCGCAGAAGTGGGAGGCCTTCCTCCTCGGCGTGCAGGCCGGCGAGTTCGACCACTTCGTCGCCGACGCGTAGCGGCCGGCTCCGCGCCCCTCGCCGGTCGGGGGGGGCGCGGGGCCCGGAGCCGCGGGTCGGCGGGCCCGGAGGCCGGCGGGGCCCGGAAGCCGGCGAGGTCGGCGAGGTCGGCGGGAAAGGCCACCGGACGGCCGGGGCCTAGTTCTTGTCGGCCGGCGCGGAATGGGGCGCGACGAACTCCGCCTTTGCTCGACGCGGTTCGCGGGGCTGGGCGTTGACCAGCCACACCAGCCAGCCGACGAATAGGACGGCGAGCAGCAGGGCCGACAATCCGGCGACGAGGAGAGCGTTCACGGGCGGTCTCCGGTCGGTGATGTCGGGGCGTCCCGACCGTGCATCTGGTGTGTATTTACTGCTGATTGGCAGCTGTTTAGGCGACAACAAGTCAGCGAGTGACACGCCACGACCATAGGGTCAGGGTGCAAGACTTGCTACCGAGCGAGTGGACGTTCACTCCATCGTGGGGTATCCCCCATTTCAGTAGCTAGGGCCGGGTGTGCGCGGCACACTTCACCGGAAGCATCGACCGAACCCGCGATCCGGAGAAGAGAGTCATGCCACCCCGCCTGTCTCCGACCGTGCGCCAACAGCGCCTTGGCATCGAGCTGCGCAAGATGCGCGAACGCGTGGGCGTGACGCCGAAAACCCTCGCGGCCAGGCTGGGCACCGACCTGCCCAAGATCTCCCAGATGGAGAACGGCAAGGCCGGCATCAGTGCCGAACGGCTGCGGATCTGGGCGCGCACCTGCGACCGCACCCATGACGACGGCTACCTCGACGCCCTGCTCGCGATGACCCAGGACCGGCGCAAGTACTGGTGGGACAGCTACCGCGGACGGCTGCCCGGCGGGATCATCGACATCGCCGAGATGGAGCACCACGCCGAGTCGCTGGCCATCCTGCACACCACCTTCGTCCCCGGACTGCTGCAGACCGAGGCCTACGCCTCCGCGGTGTTCGCCCGGCTGCGCCCCCCGCTGTCCCCGCACGACGCGGACACCCGGACGGGATTCCGGATTCGGCGCCAGCACCTCTTCACCGAGCGCCCCAAGCCGTACAGCGCTTTCATCCACGAATCCGCGCTGCGGATGCAGTTCGGCGGGCCGGAAGTGCTGCGCGGGCAGTTGCGGAGCGTGCTGGAGAATTCCGAGCGGCCCGGGCTGGAGATCCGGGTGATCCCGTTCAGCGTGCACACCTTTCCCGGTTCCGGGGAGAGCCTGTATCTCGCGCGCGGGCCGGTGCCCGAGCTCGACACCGTCCAGATCGACCTTTCGAACGGCCCGAAGTTCGTGCACGCCGACGCCGAATTGCGGACCTACCGCCGGATCAAGGAGGAGACCGCGGGGGTCGCGCTCGGGCCGGTCGAGTCCCGGGACTTCATCCGGGCCTTACTGAAAGACTTCACATGAACACGTGGCGCAAGTCGTCGTCCAGCGGCGAGAGCAACGAATGCGTCGAGGTCCGGGCCGCGGGCGGGCTGGTGGAGATCCGCGAGTCCGACCGGCCCGAGACGGTCGTGCGGACGACACCGCGCAAGTGGGCCGCCTTCGTCCGTGGGGTCAAGGCCGGGGAGTTCGACCCGTACGCCGACTTCACCCCGCTCTGAAACCGGGCTGCGCCCCGGCCCCGCGGCGGTAGGCTGGGCAGCCCACAGTGGACCCCTGCGCCTGGCACAGCACCCCGGGTGGGGTGCGCGTGCGGGAGAAATCGGAGCATCCGAGGATGGCTCGCCACCTGATCACCAGCGCCCTTCCGTACATCAACGGGATCAAGCACCTGGGCAACATGGTCGGGTCGATGCTCCCGGCGGACGTCTACTCCCGCTACCTGCGCCAACGCGGCCACGAGGTGCTGTACATCTGCGCCACCGACGAGCACGGCACGCCCGCCGAACTGGCCGCCCAGGAGGCCGGACTGCCGGTCGCCGAGTTCTGCGCGCAGGCGCACGGGGCCCAGAGGGCGGTGTACGACGGCTTCGGGCTCTCCTTCGACCACTTCGGCCGCAGCTCCTCGCCGCAGAACCGGGAGATCACCCAGGAGATCGCCCGCGAGCTGCAGCGCAACGGCTTCATCGAGGAGCGCGCGATCCGCCAGGTGTACTCCAACACCGACGGCCGATTCCTGCCGGACCGCTACATCGTCGGCACCTGCCCGCACTGCGGCTACGACAAGGCGCGCGGCGACCAGTGCGAGAACTGCACCCGGGTGCTGGACCCGACCGACCTGGTGGACCCGCGCTCGGCGATCAGCGGCAGCTCCGACCTGGAGGTCCGGGAGACCAGGCACCTGTTCCTGCTCCAGTCGAAGCTGACCGAGGAGGTCGAGCAGTGGATCGCCGCCAACGGCGACCACTGGCCGGTGCTGGCCTCCTCGATCGCCCGCAAGTGGCTCACCGAGGGCCTGCAGGACCGCTCGATCACCCGCGACCTGGAGTGGGGCGTCCCGGTGCCCGCCGACGTGTGGCCGGAACTGGCCGCCGAGGGCAAGGTGTTCTACGTCTGGTTCGACGCCCCGATCGAGTACATCGGCGCCACCAAGGAGTGGTCCGACGCGGCGCCGGCCGGGGTGACCAGGGACTGGCGGTCCTGGTGGTACGAGGCCGACGAGAGCGTCCGGTACACCGAGTTCATGGCCAAGGACAACGTCCCGTTCCACACCGTGATGTTCCCGGCGACGATCCTCGGCTCGCGCCGCCCCTGGAAGAAGGTCGACTACGTCAAGGCCTTCAACTGGCTGACGTACTACGGCGGTAAGTTCTCCACCAGCCAGAAGCGCGGCATCTTCACCGACGTCGCCCTGGAGCTGCTGCCGGCCGACTACTGGCGCTACTTCCTGATGGCGCACGCCCCCGAGTCCGACGACTCCAGCTTCACCTGGGACCTCTTCGCCTCGGTCGTCAACAAGGACCTCGCCGACACCCTCGGCAACTTCGTCAACCGGGTGCTCTCCTTCAGCCGCAAGCGCTTCGGCGACGACGTGCCCGCCGGCCACCTGCCCGGCGAGGCCGAGGAACGACTCGGCGAGCAGATCGCCGCGCTGCTGGCGGAGTACGAGGCCCAGCTGGACGCGCTCAACTTCCGCAAGGCGGCGCAGGGGCTGCGCGCGCTGTGGAGCGCGGGCAACGCCTACCTGGACGAGAAGGCGCCCTGGCTCCAGGTGAAGACCGACCCGGACGCGGCCGCGCTCACCCTGCGCACCGCGATGAACCTGATCCACCTGTACGCGGTGGTGTCCGAGCCGTTCATCCCGACCGCCGCCGCGGCGATGCGCGGCGCGTTCGGACTCCCCGAGGACTCCCCGGCGGCCACGCTCACCTGGGTGTCCGCGGACCACGCCCGGGCGCTGGACCTGGTGCCGGCCGGGACGGCGTTCACCGTGCCGCCGGTGCTGTTCGCCAAGATCACCGACGAGGACCTGGCCGGCTGGACGGCCCGCTTCGGCGGCCAGGAGGGCTGAGCCCGTACCCCGCGCGGGCCCGTCCGGTCCTCCGGCCGGGCCCGCGCGTCCGTCCGCTCCGGCCGGGGCTCCGCCCGGTCAGCCCCCCGGGCCCGGCCCGGCCGTCTCCGTGACGACCCAGTCCAGGTAGCCGGGGTGGCCCGCGACCACCGGGACGGCGATCACCTCCGGCGTCTCGTAGTCGTGCCGGTCGGCGAGGAACGCGCCCAGCCGGTCGGCGAGATCGGCCCTGGTCTTGAAGTCGGTCCGCCACTCGGCGGCGTCCTGCACCTCGCCGTCCCACCAGTAGACGGACCGGACGGGGTACACCTGGGCGCACGCGGCAAGCCGCTCCCGGACGGCGGCGGACGCCAGGGCGCGGGCCCGCTCCTCGCTCTCGTGGGTGGTGGTGACCACGACCAGGCGGTGCTCGGTTGCTGCCATGCCGCGACGGTACCGCGGCGGCCCGCCGGCCGTGCGGCGCCGCCGCGCGTCCGCCGTCCCGGGCCGCCGTACCGGACCGCCGTGGCGAGCCGTCACCGCGCCGCCGTACGGCGGGTGTCGGCCGGAACCCCGCCGTCGACGGCCGCCGGTACGATCTCCAGCCATGGATCCCGACCTGGTCACCGCCCTGCGGGCGATCGCCAATCCGACGCGCCTGCAACTGCTGGCGTGGCTGCGCGAACCGGAACGCCACTTCCCGGTGGCGGACACCGCCGTCGACCCGCACGAGGTCGGGGTCTGCGTCAGTCTGATCCACGCCAAGGCCGGCCTCGCCCGGTCCACCGTCTCCGCCTACCTGGCCGAACTCCAGCGCGCCGGTCTCCTGCGGGCCACCCGCCTCGGCAAGTGGACCCACTACCGCCGCGACGAGGACCGCATCGCCCGGCTCATCACCACCCTCGGCCAGACCCTCTGACCTGGTCGCCGGCGGGCGGGGTCGGCGGTCGGCCGGGGCGGGCGGCCGGGGCGGGCGGCCGGGGCGGGCGGTCAGGGCCGGCGCGCCGTGTGCACGGTCGTCGCCGAGAGGTAGAAGGCGTCCGGGCGGTGGAGGATGCCGGTGGGGGCGTCCTCGGCGAGCAGCGCCTCCAGGGTGGCCCGGTCCTCGGGGTCGAGGGTCCCGGCCAGCTGGTCCCGGAGCCGGCTCAGCTGGGCGTGCAGGTGCTCGCGGGCCGGGCGGGCGAGCGGGGCCGGGTGGTCGACCAAGAAGGTGCGGGTGCCGCCGGGGACGAGTCCGGCGCGGCCGAGCATCGCCGGCCAGTCCTCCACCTCCGCGGTGGCGCCCGGCAGTTCGGCGCGCATGGTGCTGAAGCCGTCCTCGTGCGCCGCGTCCAGCCGGGCCTGGAAGCCGGCCCGGCCGAGGCCGAAGTCGCGCGGCAGGTAGCGCAGCGGCAGGCCGCGTTCGGCGACGGCGAGCACGCCACCGGGCCGCAGCAGGCCGGCGAGGGAGGTCAGGGCGGCCTGCTGGTCGCCGAGGTGGTGGATCGCGTTGCCCGACCAGATCAGGTCGGCCTCGCCGAGCTTGTCGAACTCGGCGGGCAGGTCGGCCTGCTGGACGCCGAGGCGGCCGCCCGAGCGGGCCCGGGCGCGCTCCAGCAGGGCGGCCGACTGGTCGACGGCGACCACCTCGGCCTCCGGGAAGGCGTCCGCGAGCTGCCCGGCGACCACTCCGGGGCCGCTGCCGACGTCGAGCACCCGCCGCACGGCGGCCCCGTCGGCGCCGGGCAGCGCGCGCAGCCACTGCGCGGCGGCGGCCACGGCGGGGGCGCGCAGCTCGGCCTCGCGCTCCAGGTGGTCCGCGAGCGCGTCCCAGTCGAAGTCCGCGGCGGGGACGTGCCCGTGGTGGTGGCCGTGGCCGTGCTGGTGCTGGTGTCCGGACATCGTGGTCACTCCGATCGTGGCTGGGCTGACGGTGGTGCGGGAGGAGCCTCCCCGCCGGGGCGGGTGCGGCGGGGCCGGGCGCTCGGTAGCGGGCGGTGGCCGGCCCGCATCGGGCCCCGCCGCCATCGGCGCCATCGGCGCCATCGGGCCCGTCGGACCTGCCCGGACCACCGGGTGCACGGCGCCGACGGCCACCGCCAGGCTGCGACGCCTCCCGGCGATTCGGCAAGCTTTGTTGCCGTTTCCGCAAATCCGCCTCAGCCGCCGGTCCGCCGCCAGTACGACCGGGTCGCCACCGCCAGCGCCACCCCGTACCCCGCGAACGCCACCGCCCCGACCCACCCCACCTGCAGGGCCTCCGCCCCGGAGGAGAAACCTCCCCGCCGGACGTCCAGCACTCCCGTTGTGCACAGCGCCAGGTAGCCGATCCCGGCCACCCCGTACGGCGCCAGCGTGGCCGCGCCCACCAGGGCCGGGGCGAGCGGCAACCAGCGCGGCACCCGGCGGCCGCACAGCCCCGGGGCCCAGCGCGGGAACACCTGTCCCCAGGGGCGCACCAGCCCCCAGAGCAGGAACACGCCGAGCGCCGCCAGCAGCACGGTGCCGTCGATCCCCCAGGACTCCAGGGTGCGCCAGAGCCCGGAGGCCCCGTCCCGCGCGTACATCGCGTCCATCTCGTCGCCGTCGATCCCGGCGAAGCTGCCGCCGAACGCCCAGAGCGACTTCATCGCGACGTACGGACCGAAGGCCAGGGTCCCTGCCCAGGCCGCGAGTTGGACGGCCGCCGGGGCCTCGGAGGGGGCGACCGTCCGGGCCGCGGCAGGCCCCCGCCGACGGGCCGCCGACCCCAGCAGCAGCGCCCCGGCCGCCGCCAGGGCGTGCTGCACGGCACCCGCGACGCTGTCCACGGCCTGCCCGAACAGCAGTGCCAGCACGTCCATCAGCAGACCCCAGGCCGCCACCGCGGCCAGCCCGCAGAACGGCCACAGCACCGGCCGCCAGGCCGGCCGCCGCCGCACCGCCACCCCGGCCGCGGCCGCCGCCGCACCCACCCCGGCGACGAGCCACCCCAGCCGCGGTGCACCGAACAGCGCCACCCCGCCCACCGCGCACCCCGCGCCGAACCCGGCGTAGACGACGCCCCAACCGACCACCGGCCATCCGCTGCGCACCATGGCCCCAGCCTCGCCCGCACCCCCGCGCCGCGGCCTCCGCCCCCGCGACGATCCGGCTCCCCCGGCCGGGGGAGCCGCGGGCCCGGGCCTATCCCCTGGGCGCCGCGAAGCAGTGGACGACGACCGTGCGGTCCGCGCCCCACCGCTGCTCGCCGCTGCCGAGCCAGGTCCAGCCGAGCCGGCGGTAGAACGCGGTGGCCGGGGCGTCGGTGGCGAGGACGTCCAGGACGGGGTGCAGGCCCAGCATCCGGGCGTGCACCACGGCCGTCGCCATCAGACGGGCGCCGATCCGGTGGCCGCGCGCCCCGGGGGCGACGAAGAGGCGGCCGATCACGGCGGTGAGCTCCGGCCTGCCGCCGGTGCGGTGGCTCCACAGCGCGGGGGCGACGTCGCCGGGGGCGCTGCGGGAGAGGCCGACGTGGCCGGCCGGGCGGCCGTCCAGGTCGGCGACCCAGGCGGCGAGCAGCCCCTCGGGGGTCAGCCAGGCGGCTGGGCGGTCGGGCCAGTCGGCGGGGTAGCCGTCGGTGGTGTGGACGTCGCCGAGCAGCCGGACGCACTCCGCGAGATCGGTGACGCGGCGCCGTCTGACGGCCACCGCGGCTCCGGCCCGCCGTGAACCGGACGCGACGACGTCGGCGCGTTCTTCAAGGTCAGCCATGCCGGTACGTTACCGGCCGGGCCCCGGCTCCGCAGCAGGTCGGCGGCGCCCGCCGCCCCCTCCTCGCGGCCCGCCGGCGCGGCCCGACGCGGCGTCAGCCACGGCCCCGGTCGGCACGGTTCGACCGGCGCACCCGTCCGTGCCGGCCACCCGGCCGCCGCGGCTCAGGCGATCGCGGCCGACACCACCGCCGCCACCGCGATGTTGCAGCTGGCGGAGACCCAGACCGCGGGGTGCGGCTCGGGCTCGACCAGGATCGCGCCGAGCTTCCCGGGGGTGAGCAGGTCCACCGCCCAGAAGGCGACGGTCATCAGCACCAGCCCGAGCAGGCCGTAGCAGGCGGTGGAGACCAGGCCCTTGGCGAAGTCCTCGTAGGTGTACATGATCGCGGTGAAGACGATGCCGCCGATGCCGAGCAGGGCCGAGCTGAGCAGGACGGCGGCGTTGCGGTTGCGCTCGACCCAGATCTGGTGGCCGAGCCTGCCGGGCGTCAGCAGGTCGACCAGGCCGACGCCGAGGAGCAGCAGCACCACCCCGACGGCTCCGTAGGCGGCCGCCGCGCCGAGCCCGTGCAGGATGTCGTTCATGGTGGTTCCAGCCCCCGGTCCGCTCGCCGTCCCCCGACCGCACCGGTCAAGGGTTGGCAAAAGATACCCCACGCGGGTGAGGGCGGGCCGGGGATCCGGGAACCCCCGCGGTCAGTCCTCCTCGGCCACCAGGTGGTCGACGCAGGCCGCGACGGCCAGCAGCAGACCGGTGTCGGCGCCGTCGGCGATCTCCACGCCGTAGGTGTCCCGGACCCGGAACCACTTGCGGGAGATCCGCGCGAGCTCGTCGCCGTGCTCGTTCTCGACCCGGTAGTCCTTGTCGATCAGGTTCCCGTGGATCTTCAGCTCCCCGCCGGAGGCCAGCTCCACCAGGTACTTGTCGCGGAACGGGGTGAACAGCTTCTCCCGGACGGTCGCGACCACCTCGCCGTCCGCGTCCTCGATCTTCATCGCGTCGCGGACGGTGAAGGCCTTCTCCTTCACCACCGCGACCACCCGGCCGTGCGCGTCCTTCAGCTCGAAGGTGTGCCGCAGCCGCAGCACCTTGCCGTCCACCAGGTACGCCTTGTGGCCCCGGTCGTCCTCGATCCAGTAGTCGTCGCCCACCGCGAACAGCTTCTCCCTGACCAGGTACCGCACAGCAGCCTCCTCCGTGTTGACGTGGCCCCATTCGACCCGATCCCCCCACCCGCCGGGAAGCACCGCCACACGACGGCGTTCAATACCGCCATGACCGCCCCGCGACGACCCGACACCACGGCCCCGCTGCACAGCGGGCGACTCGACCTGCTCCCGATCGGCCCGGAGCACGCCGGGGAGATGGCCGCCGTGCTCGCCGACCCCGCCCTGCACGCCTTCACCGGCGGCGCCCCGGCCACCGCCGAGGAGCTGCGCGCCCGCTACGCCCGGCTCGCCGCGGGCTCCCCCGACCCGGCGGAGGTCTGGGGCAACTGGGTACTGCGGCTGCGGGCCGACGGCCGCCTGACCGGCTACGTGCAGACCACCGTGCGGGCCGGGAACGCCGAACTCGCCTGGGTGGTCGGCACCCCCTGGCAGGGCCGCGGCCTGGCCACCGAGGCTGCCCGCGCGCTGCTCGCCCACCTGACCGCCGCCGGGATCGGCACCGTGACGGCCCACGTCCACCCCGACCACCACGCCTCCGCGGCGGTGGCCCGCGCCCTCGGCCTCGCCCCCACCGGAGAGCGGCAGGACGGGGAGCTGCGCTGGCGGGCGGAGCTCCCCGTCCGGCCGTAGGGCTCGGGCGCCGGGGTGCGCGGTCACTCCTCCCCGGGTGCCGGGTGGGGGTTGATGGCCTGCCCGTCGACGGGCTGCCCCCAGTAGTCGTCCCCGAGGGCACCCACGCAGTAGCCGGAGCCCTCCACCCAGCCGCCGGCGTCCCGGCACTGCTCGGCGGTGACGTCGCGCGGCGCGGCCGCGGCCGGTGCGGGGGCGGCCGCACCGGCGGCCAGCAGGACGGCGGTCGCGGCGGTCAGCCCCGCCCGGATCAGGAGTGAGGTGGTCATACGGCCAACGACAGCACGGAGCCGCCGACCGCCCCCGCCGACACGCCCGCCACCCCAGACCCCCGCCCCGCCGGCGCCCCGGAATGCCGCCCGGGCGCGATGCGGTTGGATACAGGCATGGCATCTCGTGCACGTGTACGCGCCCCCGAGCTGGTCGGGGCAGGCGGTTGGCTGAACACCGGCGGCAAGGAGCTCACGCTCGCCGACTTCCGGGGCAAGATCACGGTCCTGGACTTCTGGACCTTCTGCTGCATCAACTGTCTGCACGTCCTGGACGAGCTGCGGGAGCTGGAGGAGAAGCACCGCGACACCGTGGTGATCGTCGGGGTGCACTCCCCGAAGTTCGTGCACGAGGCGGACCACCGGGCCGTGGTGGACGCCGTCGCCCGGTACGAGGTGCACCACCCGGTACTGGACGACCCGGCGCTGGCGACCTGGAAGCAGTACGCGGTGCGGGCCTGGCCGACGCTGGTGGTGATCGACCCGGAGGGGTACGTGGTCGCCCAGCACGCCGGGGAGGGCCACGCCCACGCGATCGCCCGGCTGGTGGAGGAGCTGGAGGCGGAGCACGCCGCGAAGGGCACGCTGCGCCGCGGCGACGGCCCGTACGTGGCGCCCGAGCCGACCGCCGGGGACCTCAGGTTCCCCGGCAAGGCGGTCCGCCTGGCCGACGGCCACTTCCTGGTCGCCGACTCCGGCCACCACTCGCTGGTGGAGCTGGCCGAGGACGGCGAGACGGTGGTGCGGCGGATCGGCGACGGGCAGCGCGGTCTGGTGGACGGCACCAGCCCCCGGTTCAGCGAGCCGCAGGGCCTGGCGCTGCTGCCGGCGGGCTCGGAGTACGACGTGATCGTGGCCGACACCGTGAACCACGCACTGCGCGGGGTGCGGCTGGCGGACGGCAGCGTGACCACCCTGGCCGGCACCGGTCGCCAGTGGTGGCAGGGTTCGGCGACCACCGGCCCGGCCCTCGAGGTGGACCTCTCCTCGCCCTGGGACGTCGCCTGGTTCGACGGCGCGGTGTGGATCGCGATGGCCGGCGTGCACCAGCTGTGGTCCTACGACCCGGCCGCCGGCACGGTCGGCGTCGCGGCCGGCACCACCAATGAGGGCCTGGTGGACGGTCCGGTCGCCGAGGCCTGGTTCGCCCAGCCGTCCGGTCTGGCGGTCTCCGCGGACGGCGAGCGGCTCTGGGTCGCGGACTCCGAGACCTCCGCGCTGCGCTGGGTTTCACGTGAAACGGGCACCGTGCACACCGCCGTCGGCACCGGGCTGTTCGACTTCGGCCACCGGGACGGCGCGGCCGGGCAGGCGCTGCTGCAGCACCCGCTCGGCGTCACGGTGCTTCCGGACGGCTCGGTGGCGGTCAGCGACACCTACAACCACGCGCTGCGCCGCTTCGAGCCGGTGAGCGGTGAGGTCACCACGCTGGCCACCGACCTGCGCGAGCCCTCCGGGGCGGTGCTGGTGGACGGCGACATCGTGGTGGTCGAGTCGGCCCGGCACCGGCTGACCAGGCTGCGGCTGCCGGAGGAGGCGGTGCGGGTCGAGTCGGTCGCGCACCGCACCCAGCGGGCGGCCACCGAGGTCGCCCCGGGCGCGTTCCGGCTGGACGTGGTGTTCTCGGCGCCGAGCGGCCAGAAGCTGGACGAGCGGTACGGCCCGTCCACCCGTCTGCTGGTCAGTTCGACCCCGCCCGAGCTGCTGGTCTCCGGTGCCGGCGCGGACAGCGGCCTCTCCCGCGAGCTGGTGCTCTCCGACGCGGTCACCGAGGGCGTGCTGCACGTCTCGGCGATGGCGGCGTCCTGCGACGACGACCCGGAGATCGAGTTCCCGGCCTGCCACGTGCACCAGCAGGACTGGGGCGTGCCGGTGAAGCTGACCGCCGACGGCGCGCGCCGGCTGCCGCTGGTGCTCGCCGGCATGGAGTAGGGCCGGCACCGCCCGGCGGGCGGCACCCGGCCGGTACGGGACGGCACACGGCGGAGGGGCCCGGGGGGGGGGGGGCGCCCCCCCCGGGCCCGCCCGGCTGTGCCGGGTGCCCTCCATGGAGGGGCTGGTAGCGCGGGGCCGCCGGGAGGGGGGGGTCCGGCCGCCA
>NZ_JBIWPA010000035.1:28635-61650 GCF_044768035.1 Kitasatospora sp. NPDC101176 | reverse complement strand
GCGGGGGGGCCGCGCCGGTTGGGTGGGGGGCGGCCCCCGCCGGGGGGGGGCCCCCGGGCGGGGGGGGGCCGCCCCCGGGGGGGGGGGCCGGGGGGCGGGCGCCCCCCCCCCCGGGCCCCTCCGTGCTGTCCGGTCAGCCTTCCAGGAAGGCCTTGATCGCGCTGGCCAGCAGGTACGGGTCCTCCGCGCCGCACAACTCGCGCGCCGAGTGCATGGAGAGCGCCGCGATGCCGCAGTCCACCGTCCTGATGCCCAGGCGGGCCGCCGTGATCGGGCCGATGGTGGTGCCGCAGGGCATCGCGTTGTTGGAGACGAACGACTGCCACGGGACGCCGGCCTTCTCGCAGGCGGCCGCGAACACCGCCCGGCCGACACCGTCGGTGGCGTAGCGGTTGTTGACGTTCACCTTGAGGATCGGGCCGCCGTTGGGCATCGGGTGGTGGCCCGGCTCGTGCCGCTCGGTGTAGTTCGGGTGGACGGCGTGGCCCATGTCCGAGGAGAGGCAGACCGTCCCGGCGAGGGCGCGGGCGCGGTGCTCCGGGGTGCCGCCGCGGGCGTACACGGTGCGGTCCAGGACGTTGCCGAGCAGCGGGCTCTGCGCGCCGGTGTCGGACTCGCTGCCGGTCTCCTCGTGGTCGAAGGCGGCCAGCACCGGGATGTACGGCAGGTCGGCGGCGCCCTCGGCGGAGGCGACGGCGGCGAGCGCGGCGGTGGCGGCGTGCACCGAGAGCAGGTTGTCCAGGCGCGGGCCGGCCAGCAGCTCGCGGTCGCGGCCCAGGTAGGAGGCGGGCTGGACGTCGTGCGTCATGAGGTCCCAGCCGGCCACGTCGGCCGGGTCCACCCCGGCGCGCTCGGCGACGTAGGAGATCAGCGAGCCCTCGTCGACCGGGCCGAGGCCCCAGATCGGGGTGAGGTGGCGCTGCTTGTCGAGCTTCATGCCGTCGTTGACCTGGCGGTCCAGGTGGATGGCGAGCTGCGGGACGCGCAGCAGCGGCTCGTCCAGCTGGACCAGCCGCCAGCTGCCGTCCTTCAGGGCCAGCCGGCCGGAGAGGCCGAGGTCCCGGTCGAGCCAGGTGTTCAGCGGAACGCCGCCGTAGATCTCCACCGCGACCTGCCGCCAGCCGGCCGAGCCGGTGTCCGGCAGCGGCTTGACCCGCAGGTTGGGCGAGTCGGTGTGGGTGCCGACCACCCGGAACGGCGTCTCGGGGCCGGCGCCCGCGGGCAGGTACCAGGCGATGAGCGCCCCGCCGCGGATCAGGTAGCGGCCGCCGGCGGCGCCGTCCCAGGCGTCGGTCTCGGCGACCTGCCGGAAGCCTGCCTTCTCCAGCCGCTCGGCGGCGCTCGCGACCGCGTGGTACGGGGACGGCGAGGTGCCGAGGAACGCGATCAGATCGTCGCTGTGCGTCCGGTCGAAGAATGCCTGGCGGGCGGCGGCGGTCGACATACTGCTCCTGAGTCGAGGGAGGGTCGAAGCCGGATGGGGAGTCGGCTTCGCACCTTGAGCATATGCCCGTACACGGACAGGGCATTCGGAACGTCCCAACGGATGCGGAACGCGGACGGAACCGTGAAGTGACGCCGCACCGGGCGGCGCACACCCAGGGATCCCCTCCGGTCGCACACGGTCATCGCGGGTGCGGGCGGGTCCGTGCCCGCCACCACCCCGACGGGGCCGAGTGGATGACGTGCCATCAGTTCGCGGCGGCCCCGACGTTCCACCGCCGGAAGGGAGTTGTACCACGGGGCCGGGGGGCCACGGGCGCCGGGGACGCCGAAGGGCCCGGCGGGAGGCCGGGCCCTTCGGTGTGAGGGTTTCGTCGGGCGGTCGGTGGGTGCGGGCCTTAGAAGGCCTCCTCCGCCAGCTCCATGATCTCGTTGTCGATGCCCTCGGCGATCAGGCGCTGCGGGGTGACGGTCGGCAGCACGTTCTTGGCGAAGAAGCGGGCGGCCGCGACCTTGCCCTGGTAGAACGGGACGTCCTTCTCCGAGGCGCCGGCCTCCAGCTTGGCCAGGGCCACCGCGGCCTGGCGCAGCAGCAGCCAGCCGACCACGACGTCGCCGGAGACGAGCAGCAGGCGGGTGGTGTTGAGGCCCACCTTGTACATGTTCTTGACGTCCTGCTCGACCGAGGAGAGGTCGGCCAGCAGCTTGCCGACGATGGCCTCCAGGTCGCCGGCGGCCTTGGCGAGCAGGGCGCGCTCGTCGGCCAGGGCGTCGCCGCCCTCGGCGGAGCCGAGGAACTTCTGGATCTGCTCGGACAGCGCGGTCAGCGCCTGGCCGCCGTCCTTGACGATCTTGCGGAAGAAGAAGTCCTGGCCCTGGATCGCGGTGGTGCCCTCGTACAGGGTGTCGATCTTGGCGTCCCGGATGTACTGCTCGATCGGGTACTCCTGCAGGTAGCCGGAGCCACCGAAGGTCTGCAGGGACTGGGCGAGCTGCTCGTAGGACTTCTCCGAGCCGTAGCCCTTGACGATCGGCAGGAGCAGGTCGTTCAGGCGCTCGGCGGCCTCGTCGCGCTCGCCGCGGAGCTTGGCCGCCATCATGTCGTCCTGGGTGGACGCGGTGAACAGGACCAGCGCGCGCATGCCCTCGGCGTAGGCCTTCTGGGTCAGCAGCGAGCGGCGCACGTCGGGGTGGTGGGTGATGGTGACGCGCGGGGCGGTCTTGTCCAGGAACTGCGAGATGTCGGCGCCCTGCACGCGCTCCTTGGCGTACTCCAGCGCGTTCAGGTAGCCGGTGGAGAGGGTGGCGATGGCCTTCGTGCCGACCATCATGCGGGCGAACTCGATGATCTTGAACATCTGGCGGATGCCGTCGACGGTCTCACCGAGCAGCCAGCCCTTGGCCGGGTGCTTGGCGCCGAAGGTCATCTCGCAGGTGTTGGAGGCCTTGAGGCCCATCTTGTGCTCGACGTTGGTGGCGTAGACGCCGTTGCGCTCGCCGAGCTCGCCGGTCTCCCAGTCGAAGTCGAACTTGGGGACGATGAACAGGCCCAGGCCCTTGGTGCCGGGCTTGCCGCCCTCGGGGCGGGCCAGCACCATGTGGATGATGTTCTCGGACATGTCGTGCTCACCCGAGGTGATGAAGCGCTTCACGCCCTCGATGTGCCAGGAGCCGTCCTCCTGCTTGATCGCCTTGGTGCGGCCGGCGCCCACGTCGGAGCCCGCGTCGGGCTCGGTGAGGACCATGGTGGAGCCCCAGAGGCGGTCGGTCATCCGCTTGGCGACCTCGAGCTGCTCCGGGGTGCCCTCCTCGGCGATGACGCCGGCGAATGCCGGGCCGGAGGAGTACATCCAGATGGCCGGGTTCGAGCCCAGGATCTGCTCGGCGAAGGCCCAGATCAGCGAGTTCGGGGTGACCTGGCCGCCGATGGACTCCGGGATGCCCAGGCGCCACCACTCGGCGTCCATGAAGGTCTGGTAGCTCTTCTTGAACGAGGCGGGGACCGGCGCGGTGTTGGTCTCCGGGTCGAAGACCGGCGGGTTGCGGTCGGCGTCGGCGAACGAGGCGGCGAGGTCGTTCTCGGCGAGGCGCGAGATCTCGCTCAGGATGTTCTTCGCGGTCTCGACGTCCATGTCCGCGAACGGTCCGGTGCCGTAGACCTGCTCGCGACCGAACACCTCGAAGAGGTTGAACTCCACGTCCCGCAGGTTGGACTTGTAGTGACCCATGGCCGTTTTCTCCGGTTCGTCGCTTCCGGGAGACCGCCGCGTTCGGGCGCCCCGTACCCACCAGTAGGCATCATGATGCTACCCAGCGGTAACTTGGGCAAGCCCCCGGCGGTGAATCCGCTATGAACGTGGTCACGTCCCACAAGCCGGGCCGACCACTCCTTGTCAGGATCGACGCCCGCACGAGCGGCCGCGCTCCCGCTAGCCTGTCCGTGTGTACGGATATGACCAGAACGCATACCCGGGCGACCCCTACCAGCAGCAGGCGGGTCCGCAGCCGGGCATGAACGGCATGCCCGGCGCCGACGCCTACGGCGCGCAGTCGCAGACGTCCCAGCAGCAGTCCCTCTACCCCGAACCCTCGCCGCCCTCGTTGGCGGACGCCGTCCGGGCCTTCACCACCGGCTCGATGGCGGTCGAGGACTTCCAGGCCATCTTCATCACCTCGAAGGTGCACTGCCCGCGCGGCGACCGCCCCGGCTTCCTGGCCCTGCACAACACGCCGACCCCGGTGATCCCGATGTTCAGCTCGCTGAAGGAGCTGCGCCGCTACGCCGGCAAGGACTCCAAGCACTTCACCGTCACCGGCGCCGAGGTGCTGGACCTGCTGCCGACCGGCTACGGCTTCGCACTGGACATGGAGGGCGAGCACCGGATGGTGTTCGACGCCAAGGCCGTCGAGCAGATGGTCGACTTCACGATGCGCCGGATGTACGGCTAGCCCACCCCGGAGGAGGAGCCCCGGCTCCTTCGTCACCACTTGGTTCAATTTTCAACTTGCTTGTTGTTGAGGATTGAACTATTCTCGTGGACGTAGGCCAGAGGAACCCCCCGAAGGAGGCCGACATGCCCGCCGTGACCGTCGAGAACCCGCTCGTTCTGCCGCGCGTCGCCACCCCGGACCCCGCCACCACGAGCGCCCGTCCGGTCCTGACCGTGGTCACCGCACCCGAGGGCTACGAGGGCGAGGGCTTCCCCGTCCGCCGCGCCTTCGCCAAGATCAACACCAAGTACCTCGACCCGTTCATCATGATGGACCAGATGGGCGAGGTGGACTATCAGGCTGGCGAGCCGAAGGGGACTCCCTGGCATCCGCACCGCGGCTTCGAGACGGTCACGTACATCATCGACGGGACCTTCATCCACCAGGACTCGCACGGCGGCGGCGGTGTCATCACCGACGGCGACACCCAATGGATGACGGCCGGCTCCGGTCTGCTGCACATCGAGACCCCGCCCGAGTCCCTGGTGGCGACCGGAGGCCTGTTCCACGGCATCCAGCTGTGGGTCAACCTCCCCGCCTCCGACAAGATGACCGCACCGCGCTACCAGGACATCCACGGCGGCCACGTCAAGCTGCTCTCCACCCCGGACGGCGGCGCGATCCTGCGGCTCATCGCCGGCGGAATCGACGGCCACCAGGGGCCGGGCGTCACCCACACCCCGATCACCCTGATGCACGCCAGCATCACCCCGGGCGCCCGGGTCACCCTGCCCTGGCGGCCCGACTTCAACGCGCTCGCCTACGTCCTCAACGGCGACGGCACCGTCGGCGCCGAGGCCCGCCCGATCCACACCGGGCAGGCGGCCGTGTTCGGCGAGGGCGACACCATCACCATCACCGCCGACGCCCGGCAGGACTCCCGCCACCCCAACCTGGACGTGATCCTGCTCGGCGGACAGCCGATCCGCGAGCCCGTCGCCTGGTACGGCCCGTTCGTGATGAACAGCCACCGGGAGCTCCAGCAGGCCATGGAGGACTTCCAGGCCGGGCGGCTCGGCTCCATCCCGACAGACGCCTCCTGACACCGGCGCCCGGCCCGCACGACGACGGCCCTCCGGCCCCCCGTACGGGGCCCGGGGGGCCGTCGTCGTGCCGCGCGCACCGCTACAACAGGGCGTACAGCGCCGAGGCGTCGTCGTGCGCCTTGCCGCGCGGCCAGCGCTCGCAGGCGGCGTCGGCCCGCTCGACCTCGCGGACCTGGGCGATCAGCTCGGCCGGCCCGGACTCCGCGAGCAGCCGCAGCACGTCCGCCCAACTGCCCAGCCCGAAGCGCTCGGTGTAGCGCGAGGCGCCGTCGGTGAGGGCGGCCAGCGCGCGCAGCCGCTCCAGCCGGACGAAGCCGGTCTCGGCGTGCCCGGCGGCCTTCGGACTGGCCGCGGCGATCCACGGGCCGTTGCCGCGGTTGCGGGCGGCCCGGACGGCGAGCGCGTACTCCAGGTGCAGCGCGGCCCGCTCGGCCGTGCCGGGGACGGTCGACCAGACCTGCCGGCGCAGGCCCTCCCCGCCGGGGAAGCGCTGGTTGTCCCCGATCACCTTCGGCGGGCCCTCCTTGTACTCCAGCACCAGCAGCGAGTCGCCGAGCACCAGGTACTCCAGCGACTCGCCGTGCCGCCGGGCGGCGACCACCATCGCGGCCGGGGTGTTGGGGTGCCCGAGGTCGCAGCGGCCGCCGTGCAGGGCGGCCGTCTCCACGATGGCGTCGGACAGGCACTCGGCGATCGAGCGGTCCACCCGGTCGGTGAGCCGGGCGAGCAGGTGCACGCCCAGCCGGCGGACGTACCAGGCCGTCCCGTGCCGGCACCCGGACTCCAGGCCGGTCGGCGAACTCGCACCGTCCAGCAGTACCAGCGCCTCCGGCGAGGCCGCCGCGAAGTCCTCGCTCTCGCGGTCCGGCCGCCGTGCTTCCCCTGCGAGCTGTAGCTGCATCCCGACAGTGTGGCCGCCGCCCCCGGCCCACGCCCAGACCCGTGCGCCGGAGTGGCGCGGGCCGGTCCCCGCCGCCCGGTGGCAGCCGGGGCAATTCGGCCATACCGTCGGATAAGGACTGGACAATTCGGCCAATCAGGGCCACTCAGGTTTGGTAGCACCTTCGGGTGTCAGGGCGGCCCGGGACTGACGAGGAGCAGGACATGGTCTGGCAGTTCATCGTGCTGGTGGCCGCCTCGCTCGGCTTTCCGACCGCCGCGCTGCTCTTCCTGATCGGCGGGCCGCGCTTCCCCGACGAGCAGCGCGGCGGCCGGCACGCGCGGACCTGACCCCCCGGACGGACCGGCCCCGGCCGGGTCAGGGCCGGGCAGCCGGCCCCGGCCGGGTCAGGGCCGCCAGGCGGGGTCGCGGCCCAGCAGCGCCAGCGCGCGCTCGAAACGGCCGCCCCGCGCGTCCGGCTCCAGCCGCGGACCGAAGGCCTTGCCCGGGGTCCGGTTCTCCGGCGCCGCCGGGACGGCCTCGGCGACCGCCGAGAGGGCGGCGGCCAGCGCCTCGTCGGCGTCCACGGCGGCGACCAGCGGGGCCCGGGCGCCGACCGCGGCCGCGACGTCCCAGCCGTGCACCAGGGTGTCGAGCAGGTGGAAGCCCACCGCCAGGTCCGTGGGGACGGCCGCGTCGGGGCGGATCTCCGGGAGCCGGACGGCCGCCCGGCCGGCCGCCGCGGCCCCCCGGAACGCCGCGGTCAGTTCGGCGCCGGTGCGCCGGAAGGCGCCCGCCGGATCGTCCCCCACCGGGGCGTCCGCCCAGAGCGCGAGGTCGGGCCCGGCTCCGCGGGCGGCCGCGGCGAACCCCTGGTGCTGGCCGACGACGTGCGCCAGCAGCCGGCGCAGCGGCCAGCCCGCACACGGGGTCGGCAGGTCGAGCTGGTCCGGCCGTACGGTGTCCACCACCTCGGCGGCCAACTCCAGGGACCGGGCGTGCAGTTCGACCTGTGCGTGCAGTTCGACGAGCTTCATGCGGCGGCGACCTCCGGGCCGGCGGCGGACAGGAATCCGATCACCTGGTCAACGACGGCCGGTTCCGCGACGATCCGGCGGTGGCCGAGGCCCCGGGTCACGACCAGGTCCAGCCGCTCGGCGTAGGCCTCCTTGAGCCGGTGCGCCTGGGCCAGCGGGACGACGTCGTCGCCCTCGTCGTGCAGCACCAGGACCGGCAGGTCGACCGCCGCGCTCCGGCGGGCGGCGTCGTAGCGCTCCCAGACGCCCGCGTCCCCGCCGAACAGCTCGCGTTCGACGCGGTGGCGCAGCGCGCGCTCGACGGCACCGTTCAGCCCGAGCCCGGCGCAGAAGGCGGCGGGGAAGAAGCCGACCTCGGACACCCCGGAGACGGCCGCCAGCCGGCCCGCCCGCAGGCCGTCGGCCAGTGCGCCGAACGCGGCGCAGACGCCGAGCGAGTGGGCGACGACCCCCTCGAACGGGCCGTACCGCTCCTGGAGCAGCAGGGCGAGCTCGCGGAACTCCAGCACGCTGGTGGTCCGCCCGCCGGAGTCGCCGTGGCCGGGGGCGTCGAAGGCGACGGCGCTGAGGCCGAGCTCCCGCAGCCGGGGCACGAAGGGGGCGAACCGGGAGGCGCGGGAGCGCCAGCCGTGCAGGAGCAGGACGGGCCGCTCGCCGTCGCCCCAGCGGTACCCGACCACGGGCTTGCCGTTCACGACGAGGCGCTCGGTGGCGGCCTCCCGGTGGACGTCCTGCTCGGCCGGGCGCACCCGGCTGCGTCGCAGCGGGCGCTGGAACAGCTCGAACGCGGCCCGGCCGGCCGGGCCGGGGGCGAGCCGTGCGGCGGGGTTGAGGACGGTGCGGATCAGTGCCTGGGCCGGGTCCATCGGGTCTCCCTGTCGGTGCTGACGGGCGTGGGGCCGTGCTCGGGGCGAGATATTAGCACGATCGTTCGTGCAGTTTTATGGGCCGGGACGGCCCCGCCCACTACTCTGGGCAGCACGCACCGGACGAGCACGGGGGTGGACGATGGCCGGACCGACCACGGACGGCAGGGTCCTGCGCGGCGAGGAGACCCGCCGGGCCGTCCTGCGCCGAGCCGTCGCCGTCGCCTCCGTCGAAGGCCTCGACGCCCTCTCCATCGGCCGGCTCGCCACCGACCTCGGCCTCAGCAAGAGCGGCGTCTTCGCCGGCTTCGGCTCCAAGGAGGAACTGCAGCTCGCCACCGTCCGGGCCGCCCGCCGGATCTTCGCCGACGCCGTCGTCGCCCCGGTCGCCGACACCCCGCCCGGCCTCGGCCGGGCCCGCGCCCTCTGCGAGAGCTGGCTGGCCTACTCTCGGGCCCGGGTCTTCCCCGGCGGCTGCTTCTTCTACGAGGTCACCGCCGAGTTCGACGCCCGCCCGGGGGCCGTCCGGGACGCCCTCGCCGAGTGCGCCGTGGAGTGGCACGGCGTGCTCGCGGACGCCCTCGCCCGGGCGCGCGACGCCGGCGCGCTGCGGCCCGGCACCGACCTCGACGACCTCGCCTTCGCCCTGGTCGCCGTCCTGGAGACGGCCAACGCCCAAGCCGTGCTGCACGAGGACGACACCCCGTACCAGCGGGCCGGCCGCCTCCTGCTGCGCCTGCTGCGCGCCGAGGCCACCGACCCGGCCGACCCGGCCCTGAGCCCGGGCCCGGCCCAGGGCCCGGCCTAGCTCTCCGCCAGCACCCGTTCCAGCAGCGCCGCCCGGCCGAGCAGCGCCTCGTCGCCGCCCGCCGCGCCGACCACCTGCAGGCCCAGCGGCAGCCCGTCCGCCGTCCGCCCGGCCGGCAGGCTCACCGCGGGCAGGCCGAGGTGGCTCCAGGGCAGCGACATCACCGCGTCCCCGGTGGTGTGCAGGCCCTCCGGCGCACCACCGGTCGCCGAGGGCGCCAGCCAGAGGTCCACCCCGGCCGCGGCGGTCGCCCCGGCGACCCGCTCCCGCAACCGCTCCCTGGCCTGCAGGGCGGCCGCCCGGTCCTCGGCCGCGACGCCCTGGCCGACCCGGATGCTCGCCACCGTCTCCGGCCGGTACAGCCCGCCGAACCGGGCGAACCAGTCCGCGTGACTGCGGGCCAGTTCGAAGCGGTTGATCGTCTGCAGCTGCCGGGTGATCTCCGCGAAGTCCGGGAACAGCGGCACCCGGCGCACCGTCAGCCCGGCCCGCTCCAGTCGGGCCAGCGTCGCCTCGAAGGCCCGCAGCGCCGCCGGCTCGGCCCGCTCCAGGTAGGACCCGCCCGGCACGCCCAGCACCGGCGCCCCGGCCCGCTCCTCGCCGGCCCAGCCCTCGCGGGCCCGCCAGTCGTCGCAGAGCAACGCGGCCGCCAGGGCCGCCCCGGCCAGGTCGGCGGTGAACACCCCGAGGGTGTCGAAGCTCGGCGCGTTCGGGAGCACCCCGGCCGTCGGGATCCGCCCGTACGTCGGCCGGAAGCCCACCACCCCGCAGTACGCGGCCGGCCGGATCACCGACCCCACCGTCTGGGTGCCGACGGCCAGCGGCACCAGCCCTGCCGCGACCGCCGCCGCCGAGCCGCTGCTGGAGCCGCCCGGGGTGTGCCCCGGGTGGTGCGGGTTGCGGGTCGGGCCGGGCGCGCTCGCCGCGAACTCGGCGGTCACCGTCTTGCCCGCGACCAGGGCACCCGCCGCCAGCAGCCGGTCCACCACCACGGCCTGCGGGCCGGCCAGCACCCCCGGCGGCAGCGCCGAACCGCCGTGCGTGGGCAGGCCGTCCACGTGCACGACGTCCTTGATGCCGACCAGCACCCCGTACAGCGGCGGCCGCCCGGCCCGGTCCGGGTACCGCGCGGACAGCGCCCGCGCCCCGGCGCTCAGCCGGTCGTGCCGGCCCGGCTCCGGGACGAACGCGTGGATCAGCGGGTCGACCCGCTCGACCAGCCCGCAGAACCGGTCGACGTGATCGGACGGGCCCCGGCTCCCGGAGCGCAGTTCGGCGGCCTCACGACTCAACGACCTTGGCCGGACGAGGGGTTGTTCCATGCCGATCACGATAGACCGGGCGCCGGCGACCGTTACGGGTGCTCGGCCGCCAGGTACGGCTGCTCGCGCAGGAAGTACGCCCCGCAGGTGTGGCAGCAGAGTTCGGGGGTCTTGCCCCAGTCCACCGCGTCCCGCACCTGTGCGGCCGGATCGAGCTCCCGGCCGCACATCGCCACGTTCTCCGCCCCCCGGACCATGTGCCACAACCGCACTTCGCCGGCCGCACCCCCGGCCCCGTACTCGGCTCGCATCTGGTGCATCATCCATCCATCGTCCGACCGCCCCCCGGCTCCGGCAACCGGGGCACGGACACGCTCCGCAGCCGTGCGATCGGAAAATGCCGATCCCGATCGAATTCAGCCACCGGAACCCGATAGGGTCACGGGCGCGGCAGCCGACGGCGCCATTCGCCGAGGCTCAAGTCGCCCCAAAACGGACTCATTTCACCCAAAGCTGGAGCACTCATCGTGCGCTCTTCCCGCCTTCTGGCCGCGTCCACCCTGGTCGCGCTCTCCCTCGGCGCCACGGTCGGCGCCGCCTCCGCCGGTGCCGTCGGCGTCACCCCGACCGCGACCGCCACTCCGAGCGCCACCGCCACCCCCAGCGCCACGGCCACTCCGAGCGCCACCGCGACGGCGACCCCGAGCGCCACCGCGACGGCCACCGCCAAGCCGCCGACGAACCTGCCCACCCCGCCGGTGCCGGCCCCCAGCGGCGGCCCCTGCCACGGCGTCCTCCACCAGGACCTGAAGGTCACCGGCTCCGGGCTCGCCAAGGCCACCCTGGTCAAGGGCGGACCGGCCCAGGAAGCCACGGTCACCTTCGAGAACACCAGCACGGTCGACCTCAAGAAGGTCGACGGCTACTTCTTCTTCAGCGACGCCGGCCAGGCCGAGGGCACGGCCACCCCCGTCACCTGGGGCAAGGAGTCCTTCACCATCCAGGTGAAGCTGCCCGGTGGCGACTGGAAGACCCCCGCGCCGGAGAGCGTCAAGGGCAACATGTCCTACCTGATGGTGGACCTGGGCGAGTACAAGATCGCCAAGGGCGAGAAGCTCACCTTCCAGGTGCGCCTCGCGGCCACCGACAAGGCGCTCGTCTCCCCCTACTTCGCCCAGCTGAGCGTCAACTCCGAGACCTTCGAGCGCAAGGACGTGCCGGGCGCCCCCGCCACCGACAGCTGCCTCAACTTCGGCGGCGACTACCGCGTCAACGACCTCTTCAAGGTCGTCGACGCCGCCGCCCCGGGCACCCCGGCCACCGGCACCACCGCCACCACGGCCGCCGCCCGCCCCGCCGCCTCGGCCTCGCCGTCGGCCGGCCCGCACCTGGCCGAGACCGGTGCCGACTCCAACACCCTGCCGATCGCCCTCGGCGGTGCCGCGGTGCTGGCCGCCGGTGCCGGCACCCTCTTCTTCCTGCGCCGCCGCAAGGCGGGCTCGCAGGGCTGAGCCGTCCGCGGATGAACGACCGAGGGGCCCGGAGTGCTGCACTCCGGGCCCCTCGGCGTCGGCCCGCTCCGGCCCCGGCCCGCGTCAGGAGGCCGCCCGCAGCAGCGCGCCGTCCTGCCACTTGAGGATCTTGTCGAAGCTCACGATGGCCCCCCGCAGCGGATGGTTGCGCAGCTGGACGTGGTCGGTGAGGGCGTGGATGAGGAAGAGGCCGCGACCGGACTCGGCGGTGAGGTCCGGGAGGGCGTCCAGGTCGACCGGCCGCAGGCTCGGCGCCGCGGGGCGGGCCGGCAGCACGTGGGTGTCGTACGGGTGGCCGTCGCGGCGGGGGCGGTGGGCGGTGAGCACCCGGGCCGGGACGGTGGCGCGACCGCGCCGGGGGCGGCGGTGCGCGAGCGGCCGCAGCACCGGGGGCGCCGGCCGGCGGTGCGGCAGCGGCGGCACGGCCACCGCCGCGGGGGCGGGCAGGCCCGGGCCGGAGTCGACGACCTCGATCCGCAGCCGGTCGCCGCTGATCGAGGCGGTGACCTGGAAGCCGTCGTCGGACCGGCCGGCGGCGCCGTGCTCGACGGCGTTGGCGCAGGCCTCGCTGAGCGCGACGCCGAGGTCGTGGGCGACCTGCGGGTCGACGCCCGCGGTCGCCATGGCGCCGAGCAGGATGCGGCGGGCCAGCGGAACGCTGGCCGGGTCGCGCTTGAGGTGCAGAGTCCACCAGATGTCCACGGGAGGTCCCTCCTGGCTGCGGCTCCACATACAACTAGGTATCTCCGGGCGATTCCGCGGTGAACCGTGCCCGGGGGCCGCTGCCGCCCGTTCGGCGGATGGACTGGGGCCGTGGTCTGTGCCGAGTGGCGCACTCACCGCCCTGCACGCCGCCGCCGAACGGGGCATTCGTAGGGATTTCCCACCCTGCCCGCGTCGGCGGTGTACGCGATGAGATGATGTCCCGGCCATGACTGCCCTCGCCGCCGCCCCGCTCCCGGGCGCCCCCGCACCGGACGCGCCGGTCGGGGCCGCCGCCTGGGACCTGCGGCTCCTCAGGGCCGTCCCGTTCGCGCTGGTCTGCACCCTGATAGCGGCCGCCGGGCACGCCCTGGCCGGCGGCGGGAACGTGCCGCCGACGGCGCTGGCGACGGGCTTCGCCGCGGTGCTGGTGCTCGCGGTGGCGTGCGGCGGGCGGGAACGCTCGCTGGCGGCCATCGCCGGTGCGCTCGGCGCGGGCCAGCTCGCGCTGCACTGCCTCTTCCACGGCCTCGGCGGCCAGGCCACCGGCATGGCCGGGATGCACCACGGCGGCTCCGGCCCGCTGACCCTGCCGCAGGTGGCCGGCCGACTGATCTGCAACGAGGGCCGGCCCGGCACGCTGGCCGGCCTGCCGGGCGCCCCGTCCGCGGAGCAGCTGGTCTCCGCCGCCGGCCTGGACCCGAACGCCTACGCCGTCGTGCCGTGGTGGCAGGGCGGCGTGTTCGGGATGACGCCGTCGATGCTGGCCGGGCACCTGGCCGCCGCGCTGGTGGCGGGCTGGTGGCTGCGGCGCGGCGAGGCCGCCCTGTGGCGCCTGGTGCGGGTGGCCGCCTCGGCGGCCCGGGAGCACTGGGCGGCGCCGCTGCGTTCGGCCCTGGTCCTGGTGGCCGCGCTGCTGCGCGGCCTGTTCGGCGCGGCCGGGCCGGTGCGCCGGTTCGCCGCCCGGGGCGGGGAGGTCCTGCTCCCGGCGGGTGCCGCGCTGCGGCACAGCGTGGTGCGGCGCGGTCCGCCGTGCGGGGCCCCCGCGTACTAGCCCGTCCCGGCTCCTTGGTGCCGGTTCGCGCGGGTGCGCGGCGTCCGGGCCGTTCCCGCGTCCTGCTCGCGGCGGCCCCCGGTTCAGCCCCCACGCCCCCCGCACGGCCCCGCCGAGGCACGGTTCCACCGTCGCCCGGGAGCGGGCCGGCCACCGAGCTCCGATCGGAGACCCCGCATCATGCGTTCCCTTCCCACCCGTCGTCTCGCCGCCGTCGCCCTCACCGCCGCCGCCTCCGTGGTCGCGCTGGCGGGCCCCGCGTTCGCGCACGTCACCGTGAACCCCGGTGCGGCCCAGCAGGGCGGCTACACGGCCGTCGACTTCCGGGTGCCGAACGAGAGCGACACCGCCTCGACCGTGAAGCTGGAGGTCAACCTCCCGCTGGACCACCCGCTGGCCTCCGTGCGGACCCTCCCGATGCCGGGCTGGACCGCGACCGTCGAGAAGGCCAAGCTCGACAAGCCGCTGAAGGTCCACGGCAGCGACGTCAACGAGGCCGTCTCCAAGATCACCTGGACCGCCGACGCCGGCACCAAGATCGCCCCCGGCCAGTTCCAGGAGTTCCGGGTCTCGCTCGGCCCGCTGCCGACCGACGCCGACAGCCTGGTCTTCAAGGCCCTGCAGAGCTACGACAACGGCGACGTCGTCCGCTGGATCGACGAGTCCAAGGACGGCCAGCCGGAGCCGGCCAAGCCCGCCCCCGTCCTGAAGCTCACCAAGGCCGCCGCCGGCGACGGCCACGACGACTCCCACGGCGTCACCGCCTCCCCGACCGCGGCCGCCCACGGCGACAGCTCGGACCACGCCGCGGCCGCGGACGGCGGCAAGAAGGCCGACGACTCCACCGCCCGGGTGCTCGGCGTGGTCGGCATCGTGGTCGGCGTGATCGGCACCGCCGTCGGCGTGCTTGGCCTGCGCCGCCGGAGCAGCGGCTCCGCCAACTGACCCGTCCGCCGGCGGGGCCGCCCCGGGCACTCCCCGGGGCCGGCCCCGCCGGCGCTCCACCGCGCACGATCGGAACCCCATGCCCCGCACCACCCGCACCACCCGCCTGGCCGGCGCGGCCGCCGTCGCGCTCGCCGCCGCCCTGACCCTGTCCGCCTGCGGCTCCTCCGGCGGCTCGGCCCCCGCCAAGGTCACCCAGCAGAAGGCCGACTCGCCGTACCAGGGCACGGTGCTCAGCAAGAACTTCGAGAAGCCCGACCTCCAGCTGACCGACACCTCCGGCCAGCCGTACGACCTGCGGCAGAAGACCGCCGGCAGGAGCACGCTGCTGTTCTTCGGCTACACCAGCTGCCCGGACGTCTGCCCGACCACCATGGGCGACATCGGCGTCGCGATGAAGGCCCTGCCGGCCGAGGAGCGGCAGAAGATCGACGTCGTCTTCGTCTCCACCGACCCGCAGCGCGACACCCCGAAGGTGCTGCGCACCTGGCTGGACTCGATGGGCACCGACTTCATAGGCCTCACCGGCGACCTGGCCAAGGTCAAGACCGCCGCCCGGTCGCTCGGCATCATGATCGAGGACCCGGTGGTCAACCCGGACGGCACCGTCACCTCGACCCACGGCGCCCAGGTGCTGGCCTTCCTCCCGTCGGACGACAAGGCGCACGTGCTCTACCTGAGCGGCACCGAGGAGAAGACCTACGAGCACGACCTGCCCCTGCTCGCCAAGGGAGTCGCGGCGTGAGCGCGCGGACCGGCCGCCCGGCGCTCGGCTTCCGGCGCACGGCGCTCACCGGCGCGGTGCTGGCGACGGCCCTGGGCGGCGGCGCCATCCTGGTCGCCTGCGGGGCGGGCGGCCAGGACGGCGCCGGCGGCGGGCCCGCGCGGCTGAGCTTCGCCGACTCCTACATCCCGCTCCCGCCGGCCGGCGGGATGGCCGCCGGCTACCTGACCGTGCGCAACGACGGCGGCCGGGACCAGCTGGTGAAGGTCAGCAGCCCGGGCGCGGAGTCCGTCACCATGCACCGGTCGACCCCGTCCAGCATGGAGCAGGTCGAGAGCCTGGACGTGCCCGCGCACGGCGCGCTGCAGTTCGCCCGCGGCGGCACCCACCTGATGATCATGGGATGGCAGAAGGCCCCCGCGCTCGGCGACGAGCTGGAGCTCGACCTGACCTTCGCCAGATCCGGCACCCTGTCGGTCAAGGTGCCGGTCAAGGAGCTCACCTACCGACCCGGCCAGAGCTAGAGGGGACCCGCCAGCATGGAGAAGGCCTCCCACCGCCGCATCGCCGGACTGCTCGGAGTGCTCGGCGCGCTGCTCGCGCTGATGCTCGCCGGCGCCGGACCGGCCTCCGCGCACGCCACCCTGGAATCCACCGACCCGCACCAGAACTCGGTGGTCGCCGCCGCCCCGCAGGCCGTCACGCTGACCTTCAGCGAGTCCGTCTCGCTGTCCGGCGACTCCGTCCGGGTGCTCGACCCGGCCGGCAAGGCCGTCGACAGCGGTGACCCGGGGCACGCCGACGGCAAGTCCAACACCGCCCGGGTCGGACTGCGCGGCGGACTCGCCAACGGCACCTACACGGTGGCCTGGCGGGCCGTCTCGGAGGACTCGCACCCGATCGGCGGCGCCTTCACCTTCTCCGTCGGCGCCCCCTCGGACACCTCGGTGTCCGCCACCGCGCTGCAGGGCGCCAAGGCCGACGGCCTGGTCGCCGCCCTCTACGGCACCGGTCGCACCGTCGCCTACGCCGCGTTCGCCCTGCTCGCCGGCGTCGCCGGGTTCGTCCTGCTCTGCTGGCCCGGCGGGGCGGCCCGGCGCCGGGTGCAGCGGCTGCTGATGACCGGCTGGACGGCGCTGCTCGCCTCCACCGTCGCGGTCCTGATGCTGCGCGGCCCGTACGAGCGCGGCTCCGGGATCGGCAAGGCGCTCGACCTCTCCCTGGTGCGCGCCACCCTGGACGAGCGGATCGGCACCGCGCTGGCCGCCCGGCTGCTGCTGCTCGCCGCGAGCGGGGTGTTCCTGTCGCTGCTGGTCGGCCAGCTGGGGCAGCCCGCCCGGCCCGCCGCGACCGGTGCCGGGGGCCCGGAGGCGGCGGCCGACGCCGAGGACGCCGAACTGCGGGAGCTGGAGCAGCGGGCCGCCGAACGGCCCCAGCGCGAGGCCCGGCTCGGCCTCGGGGTCGCCGGGCTGGTGCTGGCCGTCGCCCTGTCGGCGACCTGGGTCGGCGCCGACCACGCCGCCGTGGGCATCCAGGTCTGGCTGGCGCTGCCGCTCGGCATGCTGCACCTGATCGCGATGGCGCTCTGGCTGGGCGGCCTGGCCGCGCTGCTGGTCGCCCTGCGCGAGGGCGTCGGCGCCGAGGTCGTCGACCGCTTCTCCCGGATCGCCTTCGGTGCGGTCGCGGTGCTCGTCGCCACCGGCCTCTACCAGTCCTGGCGCGGCCTGGGCAGCTGGGGCGCCCTGACCGGCACCGAGTACGGGCGGCTGCTGCTGGTGAAGACCGGCTGCGTGCTCGCCATGCTGGGCGTCGCGTGGACCTCCCGCTCCTGGCTGGCCCGGCTGCGCTCGGCCCCGGCCGAGGCCGCCGAGGTCGAACCCTCCGAGGTGCCGGAGCCGGTCGGCGCCGCGGCGCGGTCCGCGGACCCGGTCCGGCAGGCCCAGCTGGAGCGCCAGCAGGCCGCCCGGCAGAGCGCCGGACGCGATCGCGGGCTGACCCCGACCCGCGCCGGACTGCGCCGTTCGGTGCTGGTCGAGGCGGCGGTCGCGGTGGCCGTCCTGGTGGTCACCACCCTGCTCACCAACTCCCCGCCCGGACGGGTCGCGGGAGAGGTCAAGGCCGGGGCCGCCGCCCCCGCCCCGGCCGGCCCGGCGGCGGGCGACGCACCCGCCCCGCAGACCGAGCCCGGCCGCACCGTCGAGCTCAAGCTGCCGTACGACACCAAGGGCCGGACGCCGAACGCCAAGGGCACCGCGACCGTCACCCTCAACCCGGCCCGGACCGGCCCCAACGAGGTGCACCTCAAGCTGGACGGCGCGGACGGCCAGCCGGTGGAGGTCCCGGAGGTGGAGCTGGCCTTCACCCTGCCGGACCGCGACCTCGGCCCGCTGCCGGTGGCGCTCACCCCCGAGGGCACCGGCCGGTGGAGCGGCTCCGCGCAGCTGCCGCTGACCGGCACCTGGGTCGTGTCGGTGCAGATCCGCTCCTCCGACATCGACCAGACCACCCCCACCCAGCAGTTCAAGATCGGCTGACCTCGATGGAGCACACCACGCCCGACCGCGCCGCGCCGGACGGCGCCCCGGCGGACACCCCGGCGGACGCCCCCGCCGGCGGCACGGGCCGGTCCGGCCTCACCCGGCGGACGCTGCTCGGCACCGCCGGCGCCGGACTGCTGGCCGGCGCCGGCGCGGGCGTCGCCGGCGCCGTCGTCCTGGACCGCTCCGGCGGGGCGCAGGCCCCGGCACCGGGCGGCGCGCTCGGTGCGGCCCGGGTGCCGTTCCACGGCGAGCACCAGGCCGGCATCCTCGAACCGCAGCAGGCCCGGGTCCAGCTCGCCGCCTTCGACCTGGCCGACGGCGTCGGCCGGGACGGCCTGCGCACCCTGCTCCGGCGCTGGACCCGCACCGCCGAGCGGCTGACCGCCGGGGAGCCCCCCGAGGACTCCGACGACCAGGTGGCGCTGGACGCCGGCCCCTGCGCGCTCACCGTCACCGTCGGCTTCGGGGCCGCGCTGTTCGACAAGGCCGGGCTGGCCGACCACCGGCCGCAGGCGCTCGAACCGCTGCCGGCCTTCCCCGCCGACGCGCTCGACCCGGCCCGCGGCGACGGCGACCTCTTCGTCCAGATCGGCGCCGACGACGCCCTGGTGGCCGTGCACGCGCTGCGGGTGCTGCAGCGGCAGGCGGCCGGGACGGCGGCGCTGCGCTGGCAGTCGGCCGGCTTCGCCCGCACGCCGGGCGCCACCGCGCGCCCGGTGACGGGCCGCAACCTGATGGGGCAGATCGACGGCACCAACAACCCCAGGCCCGGGGAGGACGGCTTCGCCGCCAAGGTGTTCTGCACCGCCGGTCCGGACCAGCCGGCCTGGCTGGCCGGCGGCTCCTACCTGGTGTTCCGGCGGATCCGGATGCTGCTGGACACCTGGGAGGCCCTGCCGCTGGACCGGCAGGAGCGGGTGATCGGCCGGCGCAAGTCCGACGGCGCCCCGCTCGGCGCCCCCGCCGGGGCCGGCGAGCGCACCCCGGTCGACCTGGCCGCGCAGGGGCCGGACGGCGCACTGGTGATCCCCTCCGACGCACACGTCCGGGTCGCCGCCCCGGCCGCCAACGGCGGGGCCGCCATGCTGCGGCGCGGCTTCTCGTACCACGACGGCCTGCTGCCCGACGGGTCGCCGGACGCCGGGCTGCTGTTCCTCGCCTTCCAGTCCGACCCCCGCCGGGGCTTCACCCCGGTGCAGCGCAAGCTGTCCCGGGGGGACGGCCTCTCCCGCTTCCTGCGGCACGAGGCCAGCGGCCTGTACGCCGTCCCGCCGGGCGTCCCCGCGGGCGGCTACCTCGGCCAGCAGCTGCTCGACGGGTAGGGCCCGTCGGGCGGATCCCGCCGGACGGGCCCCGGCCCACGGGCGCGTCGGCCCCCGGTCCCGGCTGCTGGAACGCTTTCCTGCCCGGACCGCGAACTCGTTATGGTGGCTGTTTCGGCACCACCCTGCCCCGGTTCCACCCGTTTCCCAGGAGGCGTCATGTCGGCCACCCGCTACACCTACCTCGGCCCGGCCGGCACCTTCACCGAGGCGGCGCTGCGCACCCTGCCCGAGGCGGCGACCCGGGAGCTGGTGCCGCTGGCCACGGTGCCGCTGGTGCTGGACGCGGTGCGCGGTGGGGAGGCCTCCGGGGCGTTCGTCCCGATCGAGAACTCGGTGGAGGGCGCGGTCACCGCGACCAACGACGAACTGGCCGCCGGCGCCCCGCTGATGATCTACCGCGAGGTGCTGCTGCCGATCTCCTTCGCGCTGCTGGTGCGGCCGGGCACCGAGCTGTCCGGGGTCAAGACGGTGACCAGCCACCCGGTGGCGCAGGCCCAGGTGCGCCGCTGGCTGGCGGCCAACCTGCCGGAGGCGCAGTGGGAGTCGGCGGCCTCCAACGCGGACGGCGCCCGGCTGGTCGCCGAGGGCCGCTACGACGGGGCGTTCGCGGGCGAGTTCGCGGCCCCGATCTACGGTCTGGACCCGCTGGTCAAGGACATCGCGGACGCGCAGACCGCGACCACCCGCTTCGTCCTGGTGGGCCGCCCGGGCCGAGTCTCCTCGCCGACCGGCGCGGACAAGACCTCGATGGTGGTCTGGCTGCCGGACGACCACCCGGGCGCGCTGCTGGAGCTGCTGCAGGAGTTCGCGGTGCGCGGGGTCAACCTGATGCGGATCGAGTCCCGGCCGACCGGCGAGGGCATCGGCAACTACTGCTTCGTGATCGACTGCGAGGGGCACCTGTCCGACCGCCGCGTGGCCGAGGCGCTGATGGGGCTCAAGCGGATCTGCCCCCAGGTGCGCTTCCTCGGCTCCTATCCGCGCGCCGACCGGCAGGAGTCCACGCAGCGGCGGCCGGGCACCTCGGACGCCGATTTCACGGCGGCCGCCGACTGGCTCTCCCGCTGCCTCGACGGGCGCGGGGACGTCTGATCGACGCCCCTTGTCTTTCCGGCGTCCTTCCGACCTTTTCCGATCGTTTTCGCCCGGTTCTCCGGGGCCGGGCACGTGACCGCACCCGTCGTCCACAGGGGGCGGCGACGCCGGATCCCGCCGTCCACAGGGGCGGGGACTATCCACAGCCGAAAGTTATCCACAGGCCTGGGGATGAGTCGACAAACCGGTATAGCCACTGCAGCTTTCGGTCGGATCATCGGGAAGCGGCGCAGAGATGACTAATCGGACCAGAGTCACCCGTGTGCCAGCAAATCACCCGACCGAGTGCTTCAATTCCCTCACTCGGGAAGGTCAAATCAGGTTTGAAACCTCAATTCTCTGGTTTCGACACCCGGACGTCTCCACTCCCCTTCGATCCACAGGTCAGGGCCGGGGGCTGTGGATAACCGGGCCCCGGTCGAGTTCCCACAGAAGTTATCCACAGGCTGTGGGCGGTTATCCCCAGGGGAAAACCGGTACCGGCGGAGGAGTCCCCGCCCGGTACGCTTGGGCCTGTGATTGACCTTCGCCTGCTCCGTGAGGACCCTGACCGAGTGCGCGCCTCGCAGCGCGTCCGTGGCGAGGACGTCGACCTGGTCGACGCCCTCCTCTCCGCCGACGAACGGCGCCGGTCCTCGGGCAGTCGCTTCGACGAACTCCGCGCCGAACAGCGGGCGCTCGGCAAGCAGGTCGCCCAGGCCAAGGGCGACGAGAAGACCGCCCTGCTGCAGCGCACCAAGGAGCTGGCCGCCGAGGTCAAGGCCGCGGACGCCGAACAGGGCGCCGCCAAGGAGGAGGCCGACCGCCTGCTCCGCTCCCTGGCGAACCTCATCGACCCGGCCGCCCCGGTCGGCGGCGAGGAGGACTTCGTCACGCTGGAGGAGATCGGCACCCCCCGCGACTTCGCCGCCGAGGGCTTCGAGCCCCGCGACCACGTCGAGCTCGGGCAGATCCTGGGCGCGATCGACACCGAGCGCGGCGCCAAGGTCGCCGGTGCCCGCTCCTACTACCTGACGGGCGTCGGCGCGCTGCTGGAGTTCGCCCTGGTCAACATGGCGATCGCCCGGGCCACCGCGGCCGGCTTCATCCCGATGATCACCCCGACCCTGGTCCGGCCGGCCGCCATGGACGGCACCGGCTTCCTCGGCCAGGCCGCCGAGAACGTCTACCACCTCGCCGAGGACGACCGGTACCTGGTCGGCACCAGCGAGGTCCCGCTCGCCGCGTACCACATGGACGAGATCCTCGACGCCGACAAGCTGCCGCTGCGCTACGCCGGCTACTCGTCCTGCTTCCGCCGCGAGGCGGGCACCTACGGCAAGGACACCCGCGGCATCATCCGCGTCCACCAGTTCGAGAAGGTGGAGATGTTCGTCTACACCACGCCGGAGGACGCGGAGAACGAGCACCGCCGCCTCCTGCAGTGGGAGAAGGACTTCCTCAACGCGCTGGAGCTGCCGTACCGGGTCATCGACGTCGCCTCCGGCGACCTCGGCGCCTCGGCCGCCCGCAAGTTCGACATCGAGGCCTGGATCCCGACCCAGGGCAAGTACCGCGAGGTCACCTCGACGTCCAACACCACCGAGTACCAGGCCCGGCGCCTCGCCATCCGGATGCGCGAGGAGGGCAAGACCCGCCCGCTGGCCACCCTGAACGGCACCCTGGTCGCCGTCCCGCGCACCATCGTGGCGATCCTGGAGAACCACCAGCAGGCCGACGGCTCGGTCGTCGTGCCGGAGGCGCTGCGGCCGTTCCTCGGCGGGCGGACCGTCCTCGAGCCGGTCAAGTAGCCCGGTCGAGCAGCACCGAGCCACCCGCAGCACCTGCAACTCCCGGGAGACGTACGGCCATGAGCACCACCAGCCCCAGCCCCCTCTCCCGGGACGGCGCACGTCCGGACGGTGGCGGCCTGCCCTACCGGCTGGTCGCCACCGACCTCGACGGCACCCTGCTGACCAGCGCGGAGACCGTCTCGGAGCGCACCCGCGCCGCCCTGGCCACGGCCACCGACGCGGGTGCCCTCCACATCGTGGTGACCGGCCGCTCGGCCGTCTGGGCCCGGCCGGTCTTCGACGAGATCGGCTACACCGGGATAGCGGTCTGCGGCCAGGGCGCCCAGGTGTACGACGCCGGCGCGCACAAGCTGCTCACCTCACTCACCCTGGACCGCCGGCTCGCCGCGCTCGCCCTCGCCGAGATCGAGGCCGAGACCGGCCCGCTGGCCGTCGCCGCCAGCCAGGACGGGCTGGACGGCCAGGTGCTGGCCGGGCCCGGGTACGAGCTGCTGATCGGCTCCGACCTGCCCGTCGTCCGGGTCGACCGGGGCGAGCTGCTCGCCTCCCCGGTCAGCAAGCTCTACGTCCAGCACCCCGGCATGACCGACGACGCGCTCGCCGAGGCGGCCCGCCGGGTCGCCGGCCACCTGGTCGGCGCGGTGATGGCCGGTGCCGGTGTGGTCGAACTGCTGCCGCTGGGCCTGTCCAAGGCCACCGGTCTGGCCGTCGCCGCCCGCCGCCTGGGCGTCCGCGGGGCCGACACCATCGCCTTCGGCGACATGCCGAACGACGTGCCGATGTTCGGCTGGGCGGCGCACGGCGTGGCGATGGCGGACGCCCACGAGGAGCTGCTCGCGGTCGCCGACGAGGTCACCGCCGGCAACGACGAGGACGGCGTCGCCGTCGTCCTGGAGCGTCTCTACCCGGCCCGTTAGGGCCCTCGCCCGCCCCCGCCGGGCCCCTGCACCCGAGGCCCCCGCCTTCGGCCGGCCGCGTCTCGCCGCGTGCCGTTCCGCGGCTGTCCACGCCCAGTTGTAGGATGACCGGGCAAGCAGTTGTAGGATGACCGATGACCGGCCCGGAGGCCGGTGTCCGCGCACGGTCCGCACCGCAGAGGGAGGTTCCGGCATGACCAGCGACGGCAGCAGCCTGCAGGCGGCCGGACGGCGCTCCCTGGTGGACACCGCGATCGACCAGCTGCGCGAGCAACTGGCCGGCGGGGCCTGGCCGGTGGGGTCGCAGATCCCCACCGAGCACGAGCTCGCCGAGCGGCTGCAGGTCGGCCGCAACACCGTCCGGGAGGCGATCCGGGTGCTGGTGCACGCCGGCATGCTGGTCTCCCGGCAGGGCGAGGGGACGTTCGTCCGCTCCACCAGCGACCCGGCGGCCGTCCTGCGCGGCGTCCAGCGCTCGGGCGTGCGCGACGTCCTGGAGGTCCGGGCCGCGCTGGAGGCCGAGGCCGCCCGGCTGGCCGCACTGCGGCACACCCCCGAGGACGTCCGGCGGATGCGCGCCGCGCTCGCCCGCGAGGCCGAGGTGATCGCCTCCCAGCCCGAGCGGGCCGGCCGCGAGGCCACCGTCGAGCACGACCTGGAGTTCCACACCGCCGTCGTCGAGGCCGCCCACAACCCGGCACTGACCGAGGTGTACCGCTACTTCGGCGCCTCCGTGCGCGAGTCGATGACCACGGCTTTCGGCGACCACGAGATGCCCGAGGTGGTCGTGGCCACCCACGAGGCGCTGGTCGACGCGATCGAGAGCGGCGACCCGGACCGCGCCGAGGCGGCGTGTCGTGCGCTGCTCGCCGAGCCGACCGCGGCCGTCGAGCAGCTCCTCGCGGCCATCGCGGCCCGGAAGTAAGGCACCCGCCCCTTCCGCCGTCCGCACCCCTCGCAGCACATTCACGAAAGAACACAGCACACCCATGGCCGTCACCCGTGCCCAGCAGCCGGTCGTCACCTCCTCCGCCCCGCTCCCCGTCCGCAGCCGGCTGGCCCACCCCGCCCTGCTGCTGACCGGCATCGTGCTCGTCGCGCTGAACATGCGCGCCTGCCTGGCGGCGATCTCCCCGATGGTCGGCGAGATCCAGCGGACCTTCGGCCTCTCCACCACCGCCAGCGGCCTGATCACCACCGTGCCGGTGCTGTTCCAGGGCGTCGGCGCCCCGCTCACCCCCCGGCTGACCCGGCGCTTCGGCACCGAGCGGGTGGTGCTGGGCGCGGTGCTGGTGCTCGGCGCGGGCGTGCTGCTGCGGGTGCTGCCCTCGGTGGGCGCGCTGTACGCGGGCTGCGTGGTGATCGGCGTCGCCATCGCCGTGCTCAACGTGTCGATGCCGGGCCTGGTCAAGCGGGAGTTCCCGGACCGCGCGGCCACCATGACCGGCGTCTACTCGACCACCATGCTGGTCGGCGCGACCCTCGCGGCCGGTACGTCCGTCCCGCTGGAGCACGTGCTCGGCGGCGGCTGGCAGGCCTCCCTGGGCGCCTGGTCGCTGCTGGCGCTGGTCGCCGCGGTGGCCTGGCTGCCGCAGGTGCTGCGCTCCCGGCAGGAGCGGACGGCCGTCGCCGCCGCGGCGGCCCGGCCGGGCCGACCGGTCGAGGGGATCTGGCGCTCGCCGCTGGCCTGGCAGATCAGCCTCTTCATGGGCATCTCGTCGCTGCTGGTGTACACCCTGGTCGCCTGGATGCCGACCATCCTGGCCGACCACGGCATGGACCGCGGCGAGGCCGGGCTGGTCTTCGCCTTCTCCAACCTGGTGCAGGTGGCCGGCGCCTTCCTGGTGCCGCTGCTGGCCGGCCGGATGACCGACCAGCGCGTGCTGGCCGTCGCCATGGCCGGGCTGAACGGCCTCGGCATCGCGCTGCTGCTGGTCGCGCCGGTCTCCGGCGCCTGGGTGGCGGCGGCGATCCTGGGCGTCGCCCAGGGCGGTTCGCTCGGCCTGGGCCTGGCCTTCATCGTGCTGCGCACCCGCAGCGCGGCCGGTGCCGCCCAACTGGGCGGGATGTCGCAGGCGATCGGCTACCTGGTCGCTGCGGCCGGACCGGTCGGCGCCGGGGCGCTGCACCAGCTCACCGGCGGCTGGACGACGACCCTGGTGCTGATGCTGGCGCTGGTCACCGTGGTCGGCGCGGCCGGCTGGGGCGCGGGCCGCAACCGGACGCTCTGAGCACCGCCCGTCCGGCGGCCCCGGACCGGGGCCGCCGGACGGGAGCGCCGGACAGGGGCGCCGGCAGGCCCTACTCCTCCCCGGCCAGGGTCAGCCCGGCCAGCTTCACCGAGGCCAGCACCGTCGCCGCGACGGTGACCACCAGCAGCAGCGGCACGGCCACCCCGAAGGACACGTCCGCGCCGATCGCGGCGTCCCCGGCGACCGCCTCGGCCACCGACCGACCCCACTGCTGGACGCTCAGCGTCCGGGCGCCCGAGACGAAGTTGCCGATCAGCGACTCCCAGACCAGCGCGTAGGCCAGCCCGGCCACCACCGCGTGCCGGGTGACCACGCCGAGCAGCAGGAACAGCGCGCTGTAGGCGGCCCCGGCGACCAGCACGGCCACCGTGTAGCCGAGCGCGACCCCGTCCCGGGTGCCGTACAGCAGCAGACCGGAGAGCAGCGTCGGGACGGCGGCGAACACCCAGGTGGTGCCGATCGCCACGGCCAGCTTGGTGGTGACGATCTGCCACCGCGGCAGCGGCTTGGCCAACAGGTAGACGATCGAGCCGTCGTCGATCTCGGTGGCGATCACCCCGGTGCCGACCACCAGGCCGAGGATCGGCACCAGGGTGCCGAGGCCGAGCTGGCCGAGGATCTTGACGGTCAGCTCGTGCGCGTTCCCGTCGGAGCCGCCGGCCAGGGCGGACACGAGCAGCAGCAGGGCGGGGACCACCAGCAGCAGGAGGCCGCGGCGGCGGCCCAGCAGGCCGCGCAGGGTCAGCCGGGCGACGGTCGGGTTCATGGTCGGTCGGCCCTTTCCTGGGTCCGGTACGGGAGGGGGTCGGCGGCGCGGGCGGGGCGGCCCGGGTGACTCGGGCGGCCGGCGCGGCTCGGGCGGCCCGGGTGGCCCGGGCCGTCGGCGCGGCGCAAGCGGCTCACGTCGAGACCAGGTAGGAGAAGACGCTCTCCAGGGACTCGTCCGCCGGAGCGACGGTGAACAGCCGGATGCCCGCGTCCCGGGCGACCCGGGGCAGCAGCGTCGTGAAGCCCTGGAAGTCCACCGCCTCGATCCGCAGCACCCGCTCCCGCTCGTCCACCTCGATGCCGGTGGTGGAGCCGTCGGCGATCAGCGCGGCCGCCAGCCGGCGGTCGTCGCCGGACCGGACGAGGTAGCGGTGCGGGCGGTCCGTCATCAGTCGGCGGATCTTCCGGAAGTCGCCCGAGGCGGCGTGCCTCCCGGCCACCACGACCTCGATGTGGCGGGCCAGTTGCTCGACCTCCTCCAGGATGTGCGAGGAGAACAGCACCGTCCGGCCGTCCGCGCCGAAGCGGCGCAGCAGCTCCATCAGCTGGAGGCGCTGGCGCGGGTCCATGCCGTTGAACGGCTCGTCGAGCAGCAGCACGGCCGGGTCGTGGACCAGGGCCGAGGCCATCTTGACCCGCTGCTTCATGCCCTTGGAGTACGTCCCGGTGCGGCGGTCCTTCGCGTACGCCATCTCCACCAGGTCCAGGGCGCGGCGGGCGGCGGCGCCGGGCTGGGCGAGGCCGTGCAGTTCGGCGTTGGCGAGCACGAACTCCCAGCCCGTCAGGTAGTCGTACATCGACTCCCGTTCGGGGAGCAGACCGATCTGCCGGTACACCTCCTGGTTGCGCCAGGTCGGCGCGCCGTCCAGGGTGACCGCCCCGCCGGACGGCGCCAGGAAGCCGCTCATCATGTGGATCAGGGTGGACTTGCCCGCGCCGTTCGGCCCGAGCAGGCCGGTGATGCCGGGCCCGATCGACATGCTGATGTCGTTGACGGCGACCACGTTCCCGAACCAGCGGGAGACCTTGTCGATGCTGATGGTGGCCATGGCGCCCTCTCACACTCCTCGGTTCGTCAGACGCTGCGGTAGCGGCGCAGCAGCAGCCCGTACGCGGCGGCCGGGACGGCCAGCGCGGCCACCAGGAAGACGGCCGCGCCGAGCCCGCCGGGCGCGTGCATCCGGCCGTCCACGCCGCCGACCGAGAAGAGCTGGTTGGTCAAGCTCTCCACCAGGTCGTTCGGCGAGAGCAGCGCCGCCCACTGGACGGAGTCCGGGACGGTGAGCTCGGTGGCGGTGCCGATCCTGGTGAGCACCGCCACCACGACCGAGCTGATCGTCAGGTAGCCCATGATCCCGGCCACCCCGAAGCCGCGGCGCGGGGTGGCCGCGGCGATCACCATCGCCACCGAGGTCGGCACCAGGGCGTACAGCGCCGCGGCGAGCAGGCCGGACAGGAAGTGCCCGGTGTTGTGCCCGAAGTCCAGCCGGCCGAGCAGCGCGCCCAGGTAGAGGACCGTCAGCGGCGCCGCCATCAGCAGGAACTGGGCGCAGACCATGGCCGCGAACTTCGCCCGGACGTAGTCGGCGCGGGTGATCGGGCGGGAGAAGTACAGCGGGACGGTGTGGTACCTGAGGTCCCGGGAGAGCAGCACCGGCGCCTGCGAGGCCAGGAAGATCGCCACGATCGGCCCGAACAGCGACAGGTAGCGCGCGTAGTCCAGCGGCAGCTCGGCGGCGCCGGTCGCCAGCGCGACCGCCACCATGACGACGGCGGGCATCGACACCACGCCGAGGACCAGCATCGGCAGCACCTTGGACCTGCCGGAGCGCCCCAGCCCGTACGCGGCGCGCAGGCTCTGGGTGAACAGCGAGCGGGTCGCGTAGCCGCGGCCGAGCCGGGGGCCGGTGTAGCCCCGGTAGCCGATGTCGTGGATGACGCCGGAGTCGGCGGCCCCGGTGTCAGGAGGCAGCGGCATCGTCCGTCCCTCCCCTGCTGTCGTCGGTGAAGAGTTCGGCGACCCGGTGGCGGCGCTGCTCCAGCCGGACCAGGCCGAGGCCCAGGCCGGCGACGGTGTCGCGGATGGTGTCGTAGGTGTCCTCGCCGGCCAGCCGGACCAGCAGCAGGTGCGAGCCCTCGGACTGGACGGACAGCCCGGCCGCGGCCAGCCGCTCCCGGACGGCCCCGCCCGGCTCCGGGAGCCGGTCCTCCGGGTGGTCGGTGACCTCGACGGCGAGCACGGCCGTCGCCTCCGTGAAGGAGGCCGTGGACGAGGACCGCAGCAGCGTGCCGCCGTCGATGACGACCAGGTGGTCGCAGGTGCGCTCCAGCTCGCCGAGCAGGTGGGTGGTGACCAGCACCGAGATCCCGAAGTCGGCGTGCACCCGGCGGATCAGCGCCAGCATCTCGTCCCGGCCGGCCGGGTCGAGGCCGTTGGTCGGCTCGTCCAGCAGCACCAGTTTCGGGTCGTGCACCAGCGCCTGGGCAAGCTTGACCCGCTGCTTCATGCCGGTGGAGTACCCGCCCATCGGCCGGTACCGCTCCTCGTACAGGCCGACGTGACGCAGCACGTCGGCCGTGCGCTCGCGGGCGGCGGTGGCCGGCAGCCCGGCCATCCGGGCCATGTGCACCACGAACTCGGTCGCCGAGACGTCCGGCGGCAGGCAGTCGTGCTCGGGCATGTAGCCGACCCGCTCGCGGATCTCCGAGCCGCGGGTGGCGACGTCCAGCCCGAGCACCTCGCCGCGACCGGAGGTCGCCGGGGCCAGCCCGAGCAGGATCTTGATGAGGGTGGACTTGCCCGCGCCGTTGGCACCGACCAGGCCGACCACGCCCGGCTGCACCTCGACGGTGAGCCGGTCCAGGGCGGTGACCCGGGGGAACCTCTTGGTGAGGCCGTCCGTCTTGATGACAGCAGTGGACACGCCCTCAACGTAACGGCGTTGCGGGGAAAGGGCCATGAGCTGGAATGACGAGCCGATCTGCTGCTGCGGTATGACGGCGCGGGCCCGCTCCCCTAGGGGGTGTGCTCGTGCGCCACCGGTCGGCAAACCCCGAACGCGCTTGTACCCTGGTCGAATTCTTTGCCAACGGGGGTGCCGGAGCGCTGCGCCGGCACGGAGGGGGAGAACGACATGGCGGACCGGGCGACGGCCTTCGACCGGATGATGAACCCCTGGGCGTACGACGCGGACGGCAACCTCACCGCGCAGGCCCGGGCCCAGGAGAGCGCCCGCACGCAGATCAACTCGGCCCAGGCGCCCGGCGGCGGGGACGGCGGCGGCTTCGCCGCGGACCCCACCGTGCTCGCCACCGCGGGCGGCAACTCCGACCAGATCCACGCCCGGCTCAACACCGACGGCCGGGGCGCCGACGAGGCCACCGCCAAGGTCGCCACCGGGCTCGCCAACTGGAGCACCGGCCGGGCCGCCCAGGCCGCCGCCGCCACCTGGGACCAGCAGGTCGCCGCGCTCGGCGCGACCATCGGCCAGATCACCCAGGCGCTGAACACCAGCGCCGCCAACTACCGGCAGAACGAGTCGGCCGTGCAGCACGACCTCAACCCCTGAACCGAACGGGACTCCTGAGAGGACGACAGCCGTGGTCGACTTCCACGAACTCAGCACCGCCCGGTTCGACGTGCTGGAGAACGCCGCCACCGCCTGGACCACCGCCGCCCAGAAGCTCAAGTCGATGGACGACGACTGGAACACCACCGTGGTCGGCAAGATCTTCTCCGTCTGCTGGGCCGGCCCGGCGGCCGACCAGGCCAGACCGGGCCTCAAGCGCACCAACGAGCAGCTGACCGCGGCGGTGACCGAGGCCAACGCGCTCGCCTCGCTCTTCAAGGACGCCGCCACCGAGTTCCAGGCGGCGAGGTCCAAGCTGGAGAAGGCCGTCGCCGACGCGGTGGCCGCCGGACTGACCGTGGGCCCCGACGGCACCGTCAGCTGGCCGCCGGCCGACCAGGCCACCCGGCACGACCCCGACGGCTACCGCGACTACCAGAACGAGTACCGAGGCAAGGCCGAGACCGCGCGCAACGCGATCGACGCCGCCGTCCAGGAGGCCACCGCCGCCGACGAGCGGATCGCCTACGCGCTGCGCTCCGACACGAGCACCGACCCGCAGAAGTCCTTCAACGCCCGGGCCATCGGCGGCGGACCGGAGGCGGACGGCAGGCGCGCCGCCCTCCTCGCCGCCCGCGGCGGCGACATCGGCGACGCCGAACTCACCGAACTCAACTCGCTGCTGGCGGCCCACTCGGGCGACCCGAAGTTCGCCGTGGCGTTCTACCAGGACCTCGGACCGGACGGACTGATCAAGTCCTGGAACAGCATGGTCGGCGACCCGGCGCACTACCGGGACCCGAACGACCCGCGCTGGAAGGCCTACCAGGAGCTCCAGAAGAACCTCGGCCTCAACCTGGCCACCGCCACCCGCACCGGCAACGAGCCGCACCTGTCCGACGAGTGGGCCGCCGCCCTGCGCAAGGCCGGCTCCCAGCCCGTCTGGGACAAGCCGATGCGGCCGACCGGCCTGGACTACGTGCCGTACGGCTACCAGGTGCTCTCCGGCATCCTGGCCACCGGCGACTACGACCCGCACTTCCTCGGCCCGATCGCCGAGCACGTCACCCAGCTCGACACCAGGGACGACAAGTACTGGCCCGCGCCGCCGCCCTCCGTCGCCGACCGGGTGCACGGCTTCAACCTGCTCGGCGGCCCCGAGGCCGGCTCCGGCTTCCGGCCGACCACCGCGATCCTGGAGGCGCTCGGCCACAGCCCCGAGGCGGCCAACGCCTTCTTCACCGGCCAGGCGACCGCCTACCACGAGGACGGCACGGTCGACCCGGGCGGCCGGCCCAAGCCGGCGGACTACTTCGACTACTACGTCCACGACAAGGAGTGGATCCCCGACACGGGCTCGCGGGACCCGGACCTCGCGGCCAAGACCCGCCTCGGCGGCCCCGCCGCACTCGGCCACGCCCTGGAGGCCGCCACCACCGGCCACCCGTACGACGGCCCGGCCGCCGTCCCGCCGACCCCGCACACCGCCCAGCAGGCGGGCCTGATGCAGCGGGTGGTCGACACCTTCGGCACCCACGGCGACCACGGCGCGCTCGACGAGATCAAGGGCGACGGCAGCCTCGCCCCGATGCGGACCAGCCTCGGGCACATGACCGCCGAGTACATCGGCGACGTCCAGAACGCGCTCTCGCACACCACCGACCTGCCCGTCAACGGCTCGCCCGCCTCCCTGCGGGACGCGCCGGTCAGCGGACTGCTCGACGCGCTGGGCCGCGACCCGGACGCGTACGGCGCGGTGACCAACGCCAACCAGGCGTACACCACCGCCGTCATCCGCGGCCACATGGACGCCGGGCAGACCGACTTCGCCCGGCTGCAGGCCGACATCGACCACGCCAGCCGGGCCGGCGGGGTGGTCAACGGCGTCCTCAACGAGGCCCGGGTCGACGAGGTGCACAACCAGCACGCCGCCTCCGACAAGGAGTACAACGACGCGCTGGAGACGAACGTCGGGTACGCCAAGGACGCCTTCAACAGCACCATCGGCTCGGTGACCGAGAAGATCCCGCTCGGCGGCGAGATCTCGGGCGCGATCGTCGACTCCATCGCCGACAGCGTGATCGAGGCCAACTCCCGCGACACCACCGAGGACGGCCGCCAGGAGGCCCGCAACTTCAACGACGACGCCAAGAACGGCGCCGCGACCGGCGCCCAACAGGCCGTCCGCGACGCTGCCGTCGGCTCCGGCCTCGGCTACGACGACGTCCGGCGGCTCGCCGACAGCGCCGGCGACCGGGCGCTCGACGGCTACACCACCGGGGTCGCCGACGGGCTCAGCGCCAACGCGAAGGGGAGTTCGTGACCGGGCCCGGAGGCCGGTGGGTCCTGCCCGCCGCACTCGCGGCGGCGGTGGTCGCCGCGGGCGCCGTCGGCTACCTGGACTGGCGGGGCCACCGCCCGGCCGACGCACCCGGCCGCGCGGCCCGCCTCTGCGGGCTGCCCACCGGCGCCGGCACCCCGCTCGGGCGCCTGCTGCCGGCCGGCGGCCAGGACGTCGAGGAGGAGCGGACCGGCCGCACCGGCGTCGACCCGCGCAGCTGCACCATCCGGGTCGACGGCCGCACCGCGCTCACCCTCACCGCCGTCCGGCGCGACGGCGAGGCCGTGCTCCCCCCGGAGGCCGCCGGGCACCCGGACGCGCACGCCTTCGACGCGGGCAGCGTGGCCGCCTCCTGGAGCGGCGGCGCCGCCGTCTCCGACTACTGCACGGGCGGCCGCGTCGCCCACGTCCAACTGGCGGTCACCGCCGACGGGGCCGACGCACCGGCGGGCGGCGACGGCCCGCGGCGGACGGACCTGGAGCAGATCGCCCGGGACGGGCTGCCGACGAGCAAGAAGGACGTCTGCCGGTGAGGCACCCACGACCACTGACCGCGGGCCTGACGGCCCTGCTGCTCGGCGGCGGCCTGCTCGGCTGGCACGCGTACCTCGACCGCACCGGGTACCGGCCGCCGGCCGTCTCGCTGTCGCACGACGAGTGCCGGGGCGCCCTGGCCGACCCGGGGGTCGCCGAGCTGCTGGGGCGCACCCCCCGGGTCTTCGCGAACACGCGCTACCTGGCCCCGCAGCCGGACTCCCGGCCCGTCCTCGACTGCGACGTCACCGGGCAGGGCGGCCGGACGCTGTTCGCCTCGGTGACCGACGGCGCCGGCGGCATCAGCGGCGACGGCATCGGGGTGGCGGTCTTCGGCTGCACCCTGAACGGGCGGACCGAGCCCTACCAGGCCGTCCTCAGGCTCACCGAGGACGGCGTCCGGCCGGCCGGCGGCCCCGGTCGGGAGCGGATGGGCGAGCTGGTGACCGGCTTCGCGGAGCGGGCCGCCGCGACGTTCGGCTGCGCCGGGGGCGGGGGGGGGGGGGCCCCCCCGGGGGGGGGGGGGGGGCCCCCCCCCCCCGCGCCCCCGGGGGGGGGGGGGGCGGCCCCGGGGGGGGCGAGCCCCCGCGC
>NZ_JBIWPA010000035.1:0-28629 GCF_044768035.1 Kitasatospora sp. NPDC101176 | reverse complement strand
TGCGGGGGGGGGGGGGGGGGGGGGGGGGGGGGGGGGGGGGGGGGGGGGGGGGGGGGGCCGGGGGGGGGGGGGGGGGGGGGCGCGGGGGGGGGGGGGGGGGGGGGGGCGGGGGCCCCCCCGGGGGGGGGGCCCCCCCCGGCGCCCTCGACCCGGCCCGGCGGCGGGTACGCGACCCGTCAGGAGTGCGCGCGCTCCCACAGCTCGGTGACCTTGCCGGAGGCGTCGATCGCCACCTTGTAGTCGCCGACCGAGCAGGGGTAGGAGCCCTTCTCGTTGTACGGCGAGGCGAGGCACTCGCTGATGTGCTTGACCAGGTCGGCCAGGTTGACGTCCTTCGGCGGGGCCAGCACCGAGCTCAGGTGGCCCTTGGCGGTGGGCGCGAACGGGGCGGTCTTCTCGGCGCCCACCGGGTCGAAGCCGACGTCGTTGACGCCGCAGACGTCCTTGGTGTCCTTGTAGACCAGGGCGGTCGCGCTGGTGCCCTTGACCGGGTAGATCCACTTCTGCCCGGCCGGCAGCGGCCCGTGGGTGCAGAAGCCCTCCGGCTCCCCGTCGGCCGTCCCCGACGGCTTGGCGGTCGGCGCCGGCTTGCCCGTCCCGGCGGGGGAGGCCGCCCCCGTGCCGGGCGCGGCCCCGGTCGGCGCGGCCGTGGCGGCGGTGCTCGGCGCGCTGCCCTGGCCCTGGTCCGACGCGTTGTCCGGCCCGCAGGCCGAGAGCCCGAACGCGGCGGCGGCGACCAGCGCGGTGGCGAGCAGTCTCCTGGAAGAAGGCATGACGAATGAACCCCCGTTTAACACATGATCAGATTGAAGGTGCGGCCGACAGACTAGCGCCTCCCCCGCGCCCCCTCCGGAAGATGTCCGGGGCCGGCTCCGCCGGGCGGCGGAGCCGGCCCCGCCGTTCAGGAGGCGAGCCGCTTCAGGGCAGCGGTGGCGATGCCCTCGACGGAGTTCGGGGCGCCGGCGGCCCGGCCGGTGAGCTCGACGACGGCGACCTTGCTGCCGCTGCGCAGGACCGCGACCCCGCCGCCGACGACGCCGTCGCCGCTGTAGGCCGGGTACCAGCGGGCGGTACCGCCGGGGACGGTCAGGGTGTGGGCCGCGCCGTAGTGCCAGTGGCCCGCGGGCTCGTCCTGGCAGTCCTGGACGAGCGCGACGAGCTGCTTCTCCCAGGTGGCGGCCTCGGCCCCGGTGGGGGCGCTCGCGGCCGACTCGGTCAGGAGGCCGTCGGTGTCGAAGGTCCAGGCCACGGAGGCGTACGCGGTGGCCCTGCCCTTGGTCAGGTCGCGCATCGTCTCCTCGCCGGAGCACGCGGACAGACCCTGACGCCCGGTCAGCACGACGGTCGCGCCGACCGGGTTCAGCCCCTGCCGGACGGCGTCCTCGCTCTGGACGAGGGCGGCGGAGCCGAGCCCGGGCGCGGGGGCCGCGACCACAGCCGGACGGGCGCCGCCCTGCGCGGCCCCGTCGGCGGTGGCCGACGGGGTGCCGACGACGCCGACCGTGATCAGTGCGGCGGCGAAGCAGGCCGCGGCGGCGGCGACCCGGTTGCGGCGAACGGACTTCTGCTGGACGGCCTTGTTCTCGGTCATCTGGTCCCCCTGCTGGTCGGGACGCCTGCTGCGTCCTCGTACAACCGGGGAGATGCCGCCGGAGGAGGGAATGTCGGAGCCCCGACCGGCTGTTTCACAGCTGTGACAGAGCGGTCCTGACGACGTGGTCCATCGCGGCCGTCCCCAGGCAGGCGTGGACCTCCAGCACCCCGTAGTGGCTGCCGCTGCGCAGCACGGCGATGCCCCCGCAGGGCTCCTTGCCCTCGGGCGCCCTGCCGGTGGTGTTGAAGGCTCCCGGGTAGAGGCCCATCCAGCTCGCGGTGACGTCCGGGGCGAGCTGCAGCGTCGTGGTCCTTCCGTAGACCCAGTGCCCTGGCGGCTCCTCCTTGCAGGGCACCTCCTCCAGCAGCAGGCGCTCGGTGAGGCTCTGCGCCAGGGAGGGGCTCGGGGCCTCGGCGGCGACCTCGCGGGCGACCTGGTCGACGCGGTCGGCGGCCGGCGGGGGGTCGCCCGGGTTGGTGCGGGGGCTGGCCACCAGTTCGCGGGAGTGGGCGCCGGGCCCGCCCAGGGTCTTCTTCTCGCCGGAGCAGGCCGTGTCGGCGTAAACCTCGTCGCCGTACCGGTCGGTGACGTGGATCTGCCCGATGCCCACGTCCGGGCTGAAGGCCGCGGGTTCCAGGAGGTTCGCGGTCGTCACCGGCCCGGTCGCATCGGTCGGCGAGGCGGAGCCGGAGGCCGAGGCCGCGGGCGCCCGGTCCGACCCGCCGGGCGTCGCGGGAGCGGACGCGGCCCGGGACGCCCCGCCGACCGTGGCGGCCTGCCCCGCTGCCGGGTGCGCGGTGGTGCCGGGTGGCGGTGGCAGGACGAAACGGCCGGTCGCCAACCCGAGCGCGGCGGCTGCCACCAGGGCGGCGACGGCGGACCGGGGCCGGACGACGGCACGGCCGCCGCCCGCCACGGGGCCGCCGTTCACAGACCGGGGGCCAGACGCCCGCGCATGAAGCGACGGGCCTGGTGGATGCGGTCCCTGACCGTGCCCAGCGGGGTGTCCAGCTCCTCGGCCACCTGCGCGTAGGTCAGGTCGCCCAGGTCGCGCAGCACGAAGGACTCCACCAGGGTCGGGTGCTGACGTTCCAGCGCGCCCAGCGCCTCCATCAGGTCCAGCCGCGTCCCGGCGATGACGCTGGTGGTGCGCGGGTCGACGGAATCGGGGAGGTCGGCGTGGCTGTCCTCGGCGCGCCGGCGCATCGAGCGGTAGGTGGACCGGGCGGCGTTCGAGGCGATCACCGTCACCCAGCCCAGGAAGGAGCCGCGGCCGACGTAGTCGCCCAGGTGCGTGCTGATGGACAGCAGCGCGTCCTGCGCCGCCTCCTCCGCGTCGGCGTGGTGCGGCAGGAAGCGCGAGCAGCGGCGCAGCACCACCGGCCGCAGTCTGGCCAGCAGGTACTCCGTCGACCCCGGGTCGCCCGCCTGCGCAGCCGCCACGAGCCGTTCCAGCTCGCCGTCCTCGAACACCCGGATCCCCCGTTCCGTCCCGCCCGGCACCCCGCCCGGCATCCCGCTCGTCGAACGGGAGTTCCGCGCTCCCCCCGACTCCGGCAGAATGCTGCCACATGCGCAAGCTCGGCCGTTACCTCCTCACGGAGCGGCTCGGAGCCGGCTCCTTCGCGACGGTCTGGAAGGCCTACGATCCGGAGCTCGACACCGAGGTCGCGGTGAAGGTGCTGGCCGAGAACTGGGCCGCCAACGCCGATGTGCGCGAGCGGTTCCTGACGGAGGCGAGGCTGCTGCGCCGGATCGCCAGCCCGCGGGTGGTCCGGGTGCACGACGTCGGGGTGCAGGAGGACCGGCCCTACTTCGTCATGGACTACGTACCCGGCGGCACCCTCGCGGACCGGGTCGGGCGGTGCGACCCGCAGGAGGCGCTGCGGCTGGCCGCGGAGGCGGGCTACGCGGTCCAGGTCCTGCACGAGGCGGGCGTGGTGCACCGCGACGTCAAGCCGTCCAACCTGCTGCTCGCCACCGGCCCGGTGCCCGCCGCGGTGCTGGTGGCGGACCTGGGCAGCGCGAAGCACCTGGCCGACGCGTCCGGGCTGACGGTGACCACGGGCACACCCGCGTACATGGCACCGGAACAGGCCTTCCAGACCGGCGGGTTCGACGGGAGGGCCGACGTGTACGCGCTGGCCGTGGTGGCCTACGAGCTGCTGACCGGGCAGAAGCCCTTCGGCCCCGGCGGGCGCGCCACGGCCCTGATGACCGACCGGCCGACCGCCTCGACGCTGCCGGCGCTCCCGGCCGGAACGGAGCTCCCACCGAACGTCGCCCTGCTGCTGCGGACCGCGATGTCCGTCGATCCGGCGGACCGACCGCCGACCGCCCGGGCCTTCGCGGACGCGCTGCTGGCTCCGGCCCCGCAGCCCCCGCCTCCGCGGCCGGTCCCGGAAGGCCCCGGGTGGCTGACCCCGCGCGCGGTCTGCCTGACGTCGGGCGCGGTGTTCACGGCGACGGCCCTGCTGAGCTGGCTCCAGCGCTGATTCCGACGGTGACCCGGTCCGCACCGGCGGATCCGGGAACCGGCCACCGGACACGCGATCCGTCAGGACGGAGTGCGCGGCCCGTCCGGGCCTCGCTCCGACTCAGATCCCGACGAGCCGAACCCGGGTGCCGCAGAGCTTCGCCATGTCGTCGACGTCCGACGTCAGCACCGCTACCGGTCCGGGCTGGCGGAGCGCCATCTCGGCGACGGTGGCGTCGATCGCGTACTTGTGGCCGTGCAGGCCGGCCTGCTTGAGCAGTGCCGCAGCGGCCCGAGCCGCCTGTTCGGTGACCGCCTCCACCTTGACCTGGGAGAGAATCCAGTTCAGCCGGGGAGTGTTCACTCGTGCGTGCGCCACCTCCACGATGGTGTTGGAACAGACCACCAGGTCGGCCGCCATGGTGTGGAAGGACCGGAGCATCGCGAGCACGCCCCGGTCCTGCGAGATCCAGGCGGACACCCCCTGGGAGTCCAGGACGACGGTCTCGATGCGGTTGGTCACGCCGCGTTCGCCGAGGACTCGGACTCGGCCGATCCGAAGATCCGGGATTGGGCGGTCGCCAGTTCCTCATCGGTGAACTCGCCGTGCTCGTCCTCGTGGCGGCGTAGTTCCTCCGCGAGCAGGTGGTGACGGATCTGGCGGGCGACGGCTTCCGCCACATAGCCGGAGACGTTGTCGGTGAGCTTCTTGAGCTCGGCCACCTGCTCGGACGGCAGAGTGACCGTGATGCGGGTAGTAGCTGCCATGAGGCGAGCATACTGCGGTGTGCGCCACGTCGGGGGCCGTTGGGCGGCGTAGGGTCGGCCCTATGCGTCTGAGCACCGTGATCCTCCCCATCCACCGGTGGAGCGAGGGGCAGAAGATCTGGCGGCGGGCCGAGGACCTCGGGTTCCACGCCGCGTACACCTACGACCACCTGTCCTGGCGGTCCTTCCGCGACGAGCCCTGGTTCGGCTCCGTCCCGACCCTGACGGCGGCGGCGTGCGCGACCGAGCGGATCCGCCTCGGGACCCTGGTGACGTCGCCGAACTTCCGGCACCCGGTGACCCTGGCCAAGGAGCTGATCACGCTGGACGACGTGTCCGGCGGGCGGGTGACGCTGGGGATCGGGGCCGGCGGGACGGGCTTCGACGCGACGGCGATGGGGCAGGAGGCGTGGTCGCCGAAGGAGCGGGCGGACCGGTTCGGCGAGTTCCTGCCGCTGCTGGACGAGCTGCTGCGCACCGACGCGACGACCCGCGAGGGCACGTACTACTCGGCGGTCGAGGCGCGGAACGTCCCCGGGTGCGTGCAGTCGCCGCGGGTGCCGTTCTACGTCGCCGCGACCGGGCCGCGCGGGCTGCGGCTGGCGGCCGAGCACGGGCAGGGCTGGGTGACGTACGGGGACCCGAAGGGGCCCGCGGACGTGCCGGTGGAGCAGGCGCCCGCGGTGATCGCGCAGCAGATCGCGAAGCTGACGGCGGCCTGCGAGGCGAAGGGCCGGGACGTGGCCGCGCTGGAGAAGGTGCTGCTGCAGGGCTCGACGGCGGAGAAGCCGCTGGTCTCGCTGGACGCCTTCGTCGACTGGGCCGGGACGTACCGCGAGCTGGGGATCACCGAGCTGGTGGTCCACTGGCCGGTGCCGGACTCGATCTTCGAGAACGACCTCGCGGTGTTCGAGCGGATCGCCACCGAGGGCCTCGCCCAGCTCACGTAGTCGGTGGCCGGATCGCCGGGGGCGGCCGGACGCCCGGCTACGGGTGCGGGCGGGTGCGCTGGGCCGGGAACCGGGACTCGGGGGCACGGCGGGCGATCTCGGCGAGGGCGTGGAAGAGGACGTCGCCGAGCAGGACCGGCTCGCGCGAGGCCTCGGGCGCGAAGTCGGGTGCGACGTCGGACGGGGAACCGGACGGGGAGCCGGACGGCGGGTCGGGCGGGGAGTCGCCCCGGACGTCCGGCGGGCGGCCGGGGCGGGCGGCGGCGGGCGGGGCGGTCACGGGGTGCTGCTGTCCGAGCTGGCGAGTGGGCATGGCTCTTCCTGCCGACGGGGACACCGTCCACAGTCCTGCCCGCCGCCCCGGGCAGGACACGCCGGCCACCGGGGAATAGGCCGGAAACGGCGCCTCGGGGACCGAAAGCGGGCCCGCGGGCGGACGGCACCCGGCCGTGACGCGGACGGCGGGCGGCCGGGAGGAGTCCGGGAGACGGCCCGCGGGCCCCGCCGGGCGACCGCAACCTCGGCGGTGACCGGTGCCGTACCCATGGGCGAAGATGGACCGGTGACCGAACCCCGCACCGCTCCCCGCCTCATCGCCACCGACCTGGACGGCACCCTGCTGTGCGCCGGCGGCACCGTCAGCGAACGCACCGCAGCGGCCCTGGCGGCGGCGGAGGCGGCCGGGGTGCAGGTGGTGTTCGTGACCGGGCGGCCGCCGCGCTGGATGCAGCAGGTGAGCGCGCACATCGGCGGCCACGGGCTGGCGATCTGCTCGAACGGGGGCGCGGTGGTGGACGTCCGGCGCGGCGAGCTGCTGGAGTCGTTCCCGCTCCCGGCCGCGACGGCGCTGGAGGTGGTGGAGGTGCTGCGGGCCAAGCTGCCCGGCACCTCGTTCGCCTTCGAGTACCCGGCCGGGTTCGCCCGCGAGCCCGGGTACGAGGTGCCGATGTGGGGCGAGGACGAGGACCACCCGATCGGCCCGGCGGAGGAGCTGCTGGGGGCCGGTGGGGCGGTCCGGGGCCTGTTCAAGCTGCTGGCCAAGCACCCGGACCTCGACCCGGACAAGCTGCTCTCGGAGGCCCGGGAGGCGGCCGGGCACCTGGCCGAGATCACCCGCTCGGCGCCGATCCCGCTGCTGGAGATCAGCGCGCCCGGCGTCACCAAGGCCAGCACGCTGGCCCACTGGTGCGCCGGGCACGGGATCGACCGGAGCGAGGTGGTGGCCTTCGGCGACATGCCGAACGACCTGGAGATGCTGGACTGGGCGGGCACCGCCTACGCCGTCGCCAACGCGCACCCGCAGGTGCTGGCGGCGGTGGCGCGGCACACCGTGAGCAACGAGCAGGACGGCGTCGCGGCGGTGCTCGAGGAGCTCCTCGCCCTCCCCCGGAGCTGACGGCCGGGGCCCGGCCGGCGGATCCCGGCGGCCGGCTCCGGTCCGGCGGCCGGCTCCGGTCCCGCCGATCCCGGCGGACCGGCCCTACCCGAAGCGGCCGTTGACGTAGTCCGAGGTCCGCTGGTCGCGCGGGTTGCCGAAGACCTGTGCGGTCGGCCCGGCCTCGACGATCCGCCCCGGGGTGTCGTGGGTGGCCAGGAAGAACGCGCAGGTCTGCGAGACCCGCTGGGCCTGCTGCATGTTGTGGGTGACGATCACGATGGTGAGCCGCCCGCGCAGTTCGGCGATGGTCTCCTCGACCCGCCGGGTGGAGGTGGGGTCGAGCGCCGAGCACGGCTCGTCCATCAGCAGGATGTCCGGCGAGACCGCCAACGACCTGGCGATGCACAGGCGTTGCTGCTGCCCGCCGGAGAGCGCGCCGCCCGGGGTGTGCAGCCGGCCGGAGACCTCCTCCCAGAGCCCGGCCCGGCGCAGGCTGGTCTCCACGAGGTCGCGGCGCTCCTCCTTGGACACCTTGATCCCGGCGAGCTTCAGCCCGCTGGCCACGTTGTCCTGGATGGACATCGCCGGGAACGGGTTGGGGCGCTGGAAGACCATGCCGATCCGGCGCCGCACCTCGGCGGGGCGCCGCCCGGGGCGGTAGACGTCGTCCCCCTCCAGCAGCACCTCGCCGGAGAGGGCGGCGCCGCGGACCATCTCGTGCATCCGGTTGAGGATCCGCAGGTAGGTGGACTTGCCGCAGCCGGACGGGCCGATCAGGGCGGTGACCTCGCCGGCCGGCATGGCGAGCGAGACCCGCTCCAGCACCTTGTGGGTGCCGAACCAGGCGGAGACCTCGCGGGTCTCCAGCCCGGCCAGCGGCCCGCCGGGGTGCGCGCCGGGTGGCGTCGGCGGGAGGGTGAGGGTGTCGGCGACCGGGTCCACGGCCCGGGCGCCGGTCGTCGGGCCGGCCGCCGCGAGGTCGGTGATCGGCAGGTCGGTCATCGGTGCATCCGTCATCGGTACGGGCCTCCGGGCGCGCGTCAGTAGAGGTTGGGCAGCAGGGCGGCGGCGTTCTCGTAGACCGCCCAGAGCAGGGCGGCGACCACCGGCGCGGCGCTCAGGTAGGCGGCCGAGCGCCGCCAGTGGCGGGCCAGCAGGAGCGCGCCGACCACCGCCCCCAGCAGGCCGAGCGACCACAGCTGCAGCGCGGCCAGCGCGCCCTTGTCGGCGGCCAGCGCCTTGTCGTAGGCGACGGTCGCCGGCCGTCCGCCGGGGTTCTGCTCCGGGTCGCCGTCCAGCCGGGCGCCGATCATCACGGTGGAACCGGGGATCCAGTCGGAGTCCCCGGTGACCAGGACGAGCCGGTTGCGGACCGGGTCGCTGATCGGGTGGTCGCCGTCGCCGTACACGTTGACGGTGTAGCTGAACTTCCCCTGCCCGGTGGTGGCCTCGATCCGGTCGCCGACCCGCAGCTCGGAGAGCCTGGCGAACGGCGCGCCGAAGGTGGCGCCGCGGCCGAACACGACGGCCACGCCGCCCTGGCCGGGCAGCGCGGTGTCGCGGCGGTGGCCGGGCCCGCGCATGAGGTCCCGGCCGGTGGTGCCCTCGACCACGACGGCCTGGTGCAGCCCGATCGCCGGGATGTCCAGCAGGGCCACCGGGGCGCCGTCGGCGGCCGTCCCGGTGGGTGCGACGGCCCGGGCGAGCTGGTCGCGGAAGGTCTTGTGCGCGGTGGACTGGTAGTGCCGCTCCTGCAGGTGCGAGAGCGTGAACAGGTAGCCGACGAAGCCGAGGACGAGCGCGGCCAGCAGGCTGGCCGCCCAGGCGCCCTGGAGGAAGCGGCGGCGGGCGGGGGTGACGGCGGGCCGGGGGGCCGGGCCCGCGGGCGGTGCGCCGGCGGGCCCGGCCGGCCGCGCGGGGGCGGCGGCCGGCTTCTCCAGCACGGGGGCGGTCACGAGGTGCCGTCCGAGGACTTGCGCCGGCGCAGCAGGCGCCGGCCGAGCAGCGGCGGGACGAGCACGACGGCGAGCAGTTCGACGGCGGTGAGGGTGCTCAGCGTCCAGTCCTCGGGTTTGCCGGCGACCTCGACCACGTTCGCCGCGACCTCGCCGCCGGCCCGGGCGCGGGCCACCACCTGGCCGGTCTGCGGGTCGATCACGTCCTCGGTGGTCGGGTCCTCGCCCGGGGCCGCTCCGCCGGCCGCGTTCGGGTCGCCGGCGGCGGCCGCGTCGCCGCCACCGGCGGCACCCGCCCCGCCGGACCCGGCGGTGCCGCCCGTCCCGCCGGTACCGCCCGCACCACCGGTGCCGGCCCCGCCGGACCCCCCACCGGTGCCGCCGCTGCCGCCGGTGCCGCCCGCGGCCGTGCCGGCGCCGGTGCGCGCACCGCTCCCGCCGCCCGAGCCGCCGGTGCCGCCGGCCCCGCCCGCCGCCGCCGAGCCGCCCGTGCTGCCGGCGCCGCCGGTCGAACCACCGGAGCCCGAACCGGTCTTGACCGGCTGGCCGTTCTGCACGGTGCAGTCCAGCGGGGTGCCCTGCTTGTCGCAGGGGCTGGGCTGCGGGGCGTTCTTGAGGACGGTCAGCTCACCGGCTGCGTTGAAGGTCGGGTTGGGGCAGTTGGCGAGGGTGTTCGGGTCGACCTTGCTGGCGTTGCCCGGGATGCTCTTGGTCTGCAGCAGTCCGCCGCGGACCAGTCCGCGCGGGATCGGCGAGTAGCCGAGGCCGTCGGCCTCGCCCTGGCCCTCGCAGAGCACGTAGTCGAGGAAGCGGCTGAGCGCGCCGCCCTTGTCGTTGGTGAACCGCGGCGGCGGGGGGAGGGCCGCCCCGGCCCGCGGCACGATCAGGTAGCTGTAGCTGGAGATCGGGTAGGCGCGCGGGTCGTCCATGGTGTAGACGCCGTCGAGGTTCTGCTGCAGGTAGTTCGGGTCGTTCGGCGCGGTGCCGTCGTCGACGCCGCGGATCCTGGCGGCGGTGAGCGCCACGGCCACGTTGGAGGCCGTCGGCAGGGAGTAGTACCCGGCCTGGTTGAGCACCTTCACGACCGGCCAGTTGCTGCGCTTGGCGAAGGCGTACTCGTCGTAGCCGATGGTGCCGACGTTGGAGGAGGCCTTGATGTAGCCGGCCACCACGTCGGAGCCGTTCTGCGCGACCATCCGGCCGGAGGACGGGAAGAACTCGGTGTAGTCGCCGCAGGTGACGCCGTTGACCGACGTGCAGTAGTCGTCCCACTGGGCCTTGTGGGTGTGCTCCATCCACCGGGTGAACTGCGCGGTGGCGCCGGAGCCGTCGGAGCGGATCACCGGGGTGATCTGCAGGCTGGGCAGGGCCTTCCCGTAGTCGGCGGTGATCCTCGGGTCGTTCCAGTTGGTGATCTTCCCGGTGAAGATGTCCACCACGCTCTGCGGGGAGAGCCGCAGGTCGCGGACCTGCTTGCCGCCGACGACCAGGTTGTACATGAAGGTGGTGCCGCCCGCGGTGATCGGCACATAGGAGAAGCCGTAGGTGGGGTTCTCCGGCTCACCGGAGCCGGAGCTGTGGCCGGACTGGCCGAGGCCGGTGTCCGGCGCGGAGCGGAACGGCACGTCGGAGGCGGTGAAGTCGTCCTGGCCGATCGACCACTGGTTGCGGCCGGCCGCCGAGCCGACCGGGTTGAAGTTGATCTGGATGCCCTGCGAGGCGACGTCCTGGCGCCACTGGTCGATCGCCGGACCGGCCCAGCTGGAGCCGTCGGCGCTCAGCGCGACCGCCGCGTACGCCGGGGTGCTCAGCCCGGTCAGCAGGGAGGCCGCGGCGAGCAGCAGGGACAGCAGCCCCGCGAGCAGCCGGGCCACGGAGCGCCTTGCGGCCTCCCGGAACATGGGAACTCCTCTGGTACGGAGGGTGGTCGGTCGGGTCGCCGGCACCGGGCCGGCGGATCGGGGCGCCGGCGCTGGGCTGGCCCGGTGGGTCGCCGGCAGGTCGCCGGTCCGGTGGGTCGCCGGCAGGTCGCCGGTCCGGCCGGACATCAGCGCCTCCTCGGCCGGAGCCCGTACGGGGTGGCGACGGCATGCGCGGCGGCCGCCTCCAGGCGGCGGGCCTCGCGGGCGATCCGGCGCTTCTGGGCGCGGGTCAGCTGCCCGGGCCGGCGGCCGCCGAGCACCCGTGCGGTGACGAAGAGGATCAGCACGACGCCCATCAGGGTCAGTCCGGCGGCGAAGCCGCGCGCGATCATGCCGTCGTAGGGCTGCTTGACGTAGTTCCAGATGTACAGCGGCAGCGAGACCTGGTGCTCCTCGAACGGGTTGCCGTTGAACTGCGAGGTGAAGCCGGAGGTGAGCAGGACCGGCGAGGTCTCGCCGACGCCGCGCGCCATGCCGAGCACCACGGCCGTCACCAGGCCGGGCCGGGCGGTCGGCAGCACCACGTTCCACACCGTCCGCCACTGGCTGCCGCCCAGCGCGTACGAGGCCTCGCGCAGGGTGCCCGGCACCAGCCTGATGACCACCTCGGCGGCCCGGGTGACGATCGGCATCATCATCACGGTGAGCGCCAGCGAGGCCGCGAAGCCGCTCTTCTCGAAGCCGAAGGTGATGATGACGACGCCGAGGATGAAGAGTCCGGCCACGATGGACGGCAGTGCGGTCATCGCCTCGACCAGGGTGCGCACCGGGCGGGCCATCCGGCCGCCGACCTCGGACATGAAGACCGCCGCGGCGATCCCCAGCGGAACGGCGAACAGCGTCGCCAGGCCCAGCTGTTCGAGCGAACCGACGACGGCGTTGAGGGCGCCGCCCGAGGTGATCGGGTTGAGCGGCCCGGTGTGCTCCATCGACTCGGTGAAGAAGTTGAGGTGCTGGGCGGCCTCGTAGCCGCGGCTCGCCACGTAGCCGATCTGGTCGACGATCAGGGCGACCACGAGCGCGCCGGAGCTCCAGGCGACCACGCCGACCAGGCGGTCCCGGACCATCATCCGGTTCCACTGCAGCCGACCGAGGCCGTAGTAGCCGAGCAGGAAGAGCAGGTACCAGCAGACCAGGAAGCCGAAGGCACCGCTGAACGGCAGGATCCGCTCGTACAGCATCCAGACCAGGCCGAGCGAGCCGGTCAGCGCGCCGGCCACGGTGAGGACGTCGTCGCGGGTGACGCCGCCGAGCCGGACCCGCTTCTCGGGCCGGGGCGGGGCGGGCGCCGCGGGCGCCGGGTCGCCGGCGGGCCCGGGCGCCGCGACCGGCGGCAGGTCGAGCGTGGTCATCGGGTGGTCCCTTCACGGTGGGTCTCGCGGTGGGTCGCGCGGGGTGCCCGCCGGTGCGGGTGGCGGTCCTGGTGACGGTCCCGGCGGTGGCTCGGTCGACGGCTCGGGTGGTGGCTCGGGTGGCGGCTCGGGCGACGGATCGGATGACGGTTCGTCATGGTCAGTCCGCCGTCGCCGAGCCGGAGCGGGACCGGTTGATCACGAAGCCGGCCGCCACGTTCACCAGCAGGGTGAGCGCGAACAGCACCAGTCCGGCCGCCATCAGCGCGGAGAGGGAGAGCCGGTCCGACTCGCCGAACCGCAGCGCGATCAGCGCGGAGATCGAGTTGGCGCCGTTCTCCAGCACGTGGGTGATGGCCTTGAAGTTCGGCGAGATGATCAGCGCGACGGCGATCGTCTCGCCCATCGCCCGGCCGAAGCCCAGCATCACCGCGCCGATCACCCCGCCGCGGCCGAACGGCAGCACCACGGTGCGGACCATCCCCCAGCGGGTGGAGCCCAGCGCGTAGGCGCCCTCCCGCTCGCCCTGCGGCGCCTGCGAGAAGACCTCCCGGCTGAGCGAGGTGATGATCGGGATGATCATCAGGGCGACCACCACGCCGGCGATGAAGGTGGACGAGGTGTACGAGGTCCCGATGTCACCGGTGCGCACCTTGAGGAAGGGGACGGTGTCGCCGAGGTGGTTGGCCAGCCAGCGGACGAACCCGATGATCCTCGGCTGCAGGAAGAACAGGCCCCACAGGCCGTAGACGATGCTGGGGATCGCCGCCATCAGGTCGACCAGCGAGATCAGCGCGGCCCGCAGCCGCACCGGCGCGTACTCGGCGATGAAGACGGCCGTGCCGAGCGCCACCGGGACGGCGATGACCAGCGCGATCACCGCGATCAGCAGGCCGTTGGGCAGGACGGCGGCGATGCCGAAGTTGTGGGCGGCGGTCTGCCACTTCTGCTCGGTCAGGAAGGACCAGCCGACGACCCGCAGGGCGTCGGTGCCGCGCAGCACCAGGAAGAAGGCGATCAGCCCCATGATCGCGAAGACCGAGAGGCCGGCCAGCCGCAGCACCCCGCGGAAGACCCGGTCGCCGGGGGTCGCGGGGGAGGTGACGGCGCGCGGGACGTCGGGGTCGGGGCGGCTGTCGCGGCGCGACGGTGCTCCGTCGTGCGGTGCCGCGGGCTCGGCGGCGGCTGTCATGGTCTGCTCTCCGTGCTCGGGAACGGGGTGCTCGGGAAGACGGCGCGCTCGGGAACGGCGCGCTCGGGAACGGCGCGCTCGGGAACGGCGCGCTCGGGGAACGCGCTCGGGGAACGCGCTCGGGGAACGGCGCGCTCGGAAACGGCGGATTCGACGAACGGCGTGCGCGGCGGGCCGCGGGCTCGGCGGGGCCGGGACGGCGGCCCCGCCGAGCACCGCGCGCCGCGGTCTCAGCCCCTGCGGCGCAGTCGCGCCCACTGGGCCCGCACACCGGCCAGGGCCTTGGCCCCCGCCGGGGTGCCGCCGAGGAACAGCGCGGCCGGTCCGCCGACCAGCAGCACCAGGCCGGCGATCAGGGCGACGGGCAGCAGCAGCCGGGCGGTGCCGGGCCGGTCGGGCGCGGGGGCGCCGGCCGCGACCGGGGCGGCGGCCAGCGGGCCGCCGGTGGCCGCGGGGGCGGCGCCCGGGGTGGCCTTGGCCGCCACCGGGGCGGAGGTGGCCGTGCCGCCGGCCGTCGCGGCGCTCCCGGTGCCGCCGGAACCGAGGCTGCTGCCGGTGCCCGTGGAGCCGGTCGTGGAAGCGATCGTCGAGCCGGTGGTGGAGCCGCTGCCGCCGGTGGCGTCCCCGGTGCCGGTCGCTCCACCGCTCCCCGTGGCGCCGGTGGCGCCGCCGTCGCCGGACTGGCCGGTGCCGCCGGTCGCCGCGGTGCCGCCCGCGGTGGTACCGCCCGTCGAGCCGGCGCCGGTGGCGGTCCCGCCGCCGTCGGGAGCGGTGGTCGGGGGCTTCGGCTCGGTGGTGGGCGCGGGCGGCGTCTGGTTGCCGGGGTAGCTGCCGTCCTGGGCCGAGACGTGCTTCACCGCGTCCTGGGCCTGGGCGAGCTGGGCCTGCGTCAGTCCGAGGAAGCCCGGTGCGAGCCGGCCGGGCTCGACGCCGTAGAGCTGGCCCCAGCCCGGGTCGGTGACCTTGCCGAGGAAGGTGGCCACGGCGGCGCTCTTCTCGGCGGACAGGCCCGCGGTGGGGACCATCGCGTACTGCACGGCGGTCAGCGGGTAGGCCCGCTGGTCCCGCGCGAAGTCGCTGCCGGCCTGCCCGTAGGGGAGGGTCTGGGTCCCGGTGAGGGCGTCGACCGGCATGTCCGCCACGGCGGCGGCGAAGCCGGACCGGTCGGGCTGGACGAAGCCGCCGGCCGGGTTCCTCAGCGCGGCCTCCGGCAGGCTGTAGGCCTGGGCCTGGCCGGCGTCCATGATGGCGAACAGCCGTCGGCTGCCCTGGGGTTGCGCCGGGCGCTTCTGGTAGTTGCCGTTGAGGATGTTGGAGGAGAGCGCCGTCATCCGGTTCTGCAGGATGGTCCGGGAGACGTCGACCAGACCGCCGAGGGTCGGGTTCCACTCCAGCTGCTTCCAGATGCCCGCGGCGTCCTTGCCGCCGGGGACGCCGGAGTTGTCCTGCCGCTGGAGCGCCTCGACCGGGTAGCCGGTGAACGCGGGCCGCAGGTAGAAGGTGTCGACGTGCATGCCCCACTGGTCGGGCGCGCCCTGCAGGAACTGGGCGGCGTCCGGGTCGGCGGCGATCCAGGAGGTCAGCTGGTAGGTGAGGTCGGTGGTGCCGCCGACCACGGTCGGGGTCAGCTCCTCCGGCGAACTGCAGTTCGGCCAGTGCAGGTTGGCGCTCTCGGGGTTGAGCGCGCGGAACTCCGGGTCGGCGAAGAGGCAGTTGGGGTTGCCCTCCACGGAGGGGATCACCGGGCCCAGCGCGGCGTACGACTGGGTGAGCATCTTGGCGAGCAGCCGGGCGTTCAGCTTCATGTCCCGGATCTGGCGGCCGGTGGTCGGGTCGTCGACCACGTACACCACGGAGATGCCGGTGCTCGCCAGCGGGGCGTAGACGTACGGGCGGGGCGCCGGCGAGCGGTCGGGCCGGGCGACCAGGGCGAGGTCGGTGCCGGTGCCGGCCAGGAAGTCGGCGCGGGCCTGCGGCTCGCCGGTGGCGATGATGTACTGCAGCGACATCGGGGAGCTGCCCAGGCAGAGCCCGGTCCGCCACTGCTGCATGGTCCGGTTGGCCATCTCCAGGCCGGCGGTGCTGAAGGACGCCTGCTGGACCTTGCAGTCGGCGGGCGCCGGGGCGAAGTCCAGCGGGACCACCACGTGGTTGCGCCAGGCGCACTGCTCGTTGGCGTTGTTCCCGGTGACCCAGTTCTCCACGCCCTGCATGACGCTGTCGGTCGCCGCGTAGAAGAAGAAGCCGTCGTCGTCGATCGCGTGGTTGTCGCAGTTCGGGACGCCGTTCTGCTCCTGGTGGAGGTCGAGCGGGTCCCCGCCGTAGTTGGGCTCGACGACGATCGAGCACTTGTGCTGCGCGTCGCAGCCCAGCGTGGGGGCCTGCTGGCCGGTGAGGATCTCGATCGAGGCGGCGCCGGAACCGTCCGGGCCGGTCGGGGCGATCACCGCGTTGGACGGGAAGTCGGGGGCGTTGCCCGCGGCCGGGAACTTCTGCTCGAAGCCCTTGTCCCGGTCACCGCCGTACAGGGTGCTGCCGTAGCAGTCGGTGATCGCCGGGTCCTCGCCGCGGCACTGGTAGATCCGGACGGGGTACATCGCCTTGTCCGAGTAGGGCTGGACGACCGTCACGGGCTCGCCGCCGGGCCGGCCGACCGTGGGGGTGAAGCCGCTCCAGGAGACCTGCACCACCTGGTTGGTCAGGTTGCCGGTCTGCGAGACCGTCACGCTGCCCTCGGGGCCGTAGCTGCCGCTGGCCGGCTGCCACACCTTGGGCCCCGTGACCGTGGTGGAGCCCGCCGCGTGCGCCTGCGGGGCGGTGCCCAGGCCGAGCGGCACCACCGCGATCGCCGCCACGACCGCCCAGACGAGGGTCAGCGCCGACAGGCGCCGGCTCCACCTCCCCCGGTGTCCGGGGTCGGGTTCGCGGATTCTCATGGCGGGCACCTCCGGGAATTGCGGCCGCCGCGGCGGCACGAGGGTCGGTCGCGCTGTGATCGATGGCTCCGGTGCGTACCATTCGGCCAGCCGGACATGGCCGGATCGGGTCGACCGGGTGTACGAGACCACAACGCGACGACTCCGCACCGGAGTTGGGAACTCCGAATGCGGACGGGCCCGCGCCGAGGCGCGGACCCGTCGACCTGCGGCGAAGCCGCCCCGAAACTGCCGGTCAGCTTCCCTGGGTGAAGGTCAGCGCGAGCGAGCCGACCGACTGTCCCTCGGTGAAGAAGCTCGTCCCGAGCTTGGCGTCGAGGTACTGCGCACCGGCCGCGTCCACCTGGAGGCTGGAGGCCGAGAGGTTCTGGGTGGTGCCGGTCCGGCCGATCACGTTGTCGCCCGCCGGGTCCAGCAGCGCGACGGGCGTGGTGCCGCCGACCGGGACGGCGTTGATCTGCCAGGTGTCGACGTGGAAGTCCAGCTGCTTGAACGTCACGCTCTTGCCGTTGGCGAGGTTGACGAAGAGCAGGCCGCCACCGAGGTTCACGTCCCCGTAGAACTGCGGGATGTTCGCGGCGCCGCCGGTCACCGGGAAGGTGGTGGTGAGGCCGGTGGTGCTGTCGTAGGCCGGCGCCGCCGGCTGCAGCGGGACGACCAGGATGCCCTTGAGGGCGGCCTGGGCCAGGAAGGTGGCGTCGTTGGTGATCACCGCGCTGCCGGTGGACGGCGTGGCCGCGTCGGCGGCGGCCGCACCGCTCAGGCCGGTCACGGTGAGGACGACGGCGGCGCCGGCTGCGGCCAGGCGTGCGCGCGATCTTGCCATGCGGAGCTCCTTGGGAGAGGTGGTGTGGCTGTCGGTGCGGCCGGCGGCCACGGGCGCGGGGCCCGTGGCCGCCGGGTGGAGCGGGACGGCTCAGGAGTGGGTGGCGCTACCGCAGGCGAAGGACGGCAGCGGCAGGAAGCCGTAGCTCTTGATGTCCGCGGAGCCGCTCTTGCAGATCCAGCCGGTCGGGCCGAAGATCGCGCGCAGGGCGGTGCCGTGGGTGTCGGTGGCGATCCACTCGGCGTGGCGCACGACGTTGTAGACCACGCGGCCGTACGCGGTGGCGGCGTAGCTGGAGCTGATGACCTTGTTCACGGTGTCGACCGGGGCGATGCCGTTCACGCTGCGGATGGTCAGCGGGCCCTGGACGTCGGAGCCGCTGCCCTTGCCGAAGTACACCTGGCCGATGTAGTGGGCGACGGAGTAGGGCACCAGGATGTCGGCGTCGTTGAGGACCGGGTCGGAGCCCTGGTTCTCCTGGACACCGGTGGTGACGCAGGCGCCCGGGGTGACGGCGGTGCCGCCGCCGATGGCCTGCAGGAAGAAGGAGCGGGTGCCGGAGCTGGCCTGCGGCAGCTGGGGCTTGATGGTGGCGGAGGAGAGCGACGGGTCGATCTGGTTCCACTTGGTGACGGCGCAGGTGTAGATGTCCTTCAGGTTGGCCGTCGTCAGGTTGGCCGGCGCGTGGCCGCCGGTGCCCAGGGCCGCCCAGGAGACCGCGTCCTTCGCGTAGGCGATGAAGTCGTCGGTGGTCGGGTCGGTGGCCGCCGGGCCGCGCGAGGAGCGGGCGAAGTCGACCGTGGCGCTGGTGTTGGTGTTCAGCGCGGTGATGCCGGCGCCGGAGCCGTTCGGGCGGGCGATGGAGGTGGCGCCCGTCTTGGTGGTGATCGGCGAGGTGCCGGTGGCGTCCCAGCTGTAGAGCCGCGGCGCGGTGGTGCCGGCCACCGTCGCGTTGTAGTCGGTGGAGAACTGGTTCAGCAGCGCCTGGGTGGTGTCCGAGCCGACGCCGACGATGTCCTGCGCGGCCGGCAGCGAGGCCGGGTCGGCCAGGGCGGTGCCGCTGGCGACGGTGGCCAGGGAGGTCGCGAGGGCGGCGACGGTGAGCAGCTTGGCAGCGGTCTTACGCATGTTTCTCTTCCTCCGGTGGGAGAGACGTCCATCGCGTGACCCGGACTCCGGTGGGAGTGCGGGGCCGGTGGCCGCGTCCGCGGCGGCCGCTCCGGCAGTGCCGATCCTGTCCGGCGGGCAGGTTCCGCCGGAAGGGCGGTCGAGGGCGGGTCGGGAATGTCGACTCATCGCTTCGACGAGGTTTAGCCACTGGTCAGGAGGCTCGCGGTGGACCGGTGACGGGTGCCCCGGCGGCCGGTGACGTTCTTCTCCAGGTGGCGGCTCGGGGTGTTGCCGGATACCTGCGCTTTACCGGACTGCACGTGCGGACCGGCCGGGCACGGCCTACAGCGGCCAGCGGGCGTCCCGCCCGGCGCGCCGCGACTCCTGCCCGAGCCACTGGAGTCCGGCCAGGAAGCCCTCCACGCCGGCCTGGCACTGGTCGCGCCGGAGGTACCCGCGCGCGCTGCGGGCGACCGGAGCGGGTTCGACGGCGGCCCGCCGGGTGCTGCGCACCGGCAGGTGGGCGGACCACGCCCACTGGCGGCCCTCGGACTGGACGACCGAGCACCGCAGTGCGGCCCGTTCGATGAGCAGTTCCCGTACCGCCTCGGCGAGTTCCTCCTCGCTGCGGTAGGTGCGCACGCCGACGCCGAGCGGCCGGCCGTTGGCGGCGCGCAGCGCCCAGCCGAGGCAGCGGTCGGGTGCGGGGACGATCAGCAGCCGCGGACCGCGCCGCTCAGCGGCCATCGGGGCGTCTCAACGGCACCGTCTTCGAGGGGAGTTCGCGGGGCGGTAGCTCGCGCGCGGGTTGTTTGGCGAGCAGCACGACGAAGCGCCGGAAGGCGTTCTGACAGGTGGCGTACCGCTCGTACGCGCGGCTGGAGCGCACCTCCGGGAGGGTGCGCGAACCGGGGATGACCCAGATCCAGCCGATGCCGTCCCGGACGTGGGTGATCCGCGCGGTGAGCTCGGCGGCGCCCGCCCGCAGCCCGTCGAAGCCGCGCTCGGCCTCGCCGGGCGTGTCGAACGCGGCCGGGGTGATCGCCACCACCCGCCCGTTCGGCGCCTTCAACTGCCAGCGGTACCGACCGTCCGGGGCTCGCTCGGCCCTGAACCCGCCTCGATGTGCCCCTGCTGCGGTGTGACCGCGGCCCGACGCGTCCACTGCTCCCCCGTCCGGTTTCCCCTCCGAGACGGGAGCAAAGCTATGTGTGCACACAGACCCACGGAAAGCCCAAAACGTTCACAACTTGCGCTGTTGGTCGGGAAGTTCTCCCTCGTTTAACTTTCACCCGCCGGCGGGGTGAGGGTGGTGCGCCCGGGCCGGGAGGGGCCCCGGAGCACCCCCGGGGCGACCCGCAAGCGGAACCGGAAACGACCGCTCCAGGGTGCGGAACCGGTCAGAACCGGGCCGTCCAGCGGACCCTGGTGCCCTTCCCGTGCGGCCCGGCCTCGTGCCAGGCGTCCCCGCCGAGCGCCTCGGCCCGCCGGGTCAGGTTGCGCAGGCCGCTGCGCCGGCCGCCCTCCGGGATGCCGACGCCGTCGTCGGTCACGGTGAGCAGCACCCCCGGCCGGCCGGCCCGCTCCAGCGACTCCGGATCGCCGCCGACCGGCCGGCCGGTGTCGCCCAGGTGCACGGTCGCGTCGATCTCCACCCCGACCCGGGAGGCCCGCGCGTGCCGGGCCGTGTTGGAGAGCATCTCCCGCAGTGCGGCGAGGAGTTGACGGCCGGTCCGCTCGCCCACCAGGCTCTCCACCGGCCCGACGAAGCTCACCGAGGGCTTGAACCCGAGCGCCGCCGCGGCCTGGCTGGCCTCCCGGATCACCCGGGTGCGCAGGGTGTCCGGGGCGTCCCCGTGGTTGTCGTGCTGGAGCGCGTAGATGGTGGTGCGGACCTCCTGGATGGTCGCGTCCAGCTCGTCCACCGCGTTGCCGATGCCGACCTTCACCTCCGGGACGACGGACCTGCGGGCCGCGCTCTCCAGCATCATCCCGGTCGCGAACAGCCGTTGGATCACCAGGTCGTGCAGGTCCCGGGCGATCCGGTCGCGGTCCTGGAAGACGGCCAGGCGCTGCTGGTCGCGCTGGCCCTCCGCGAGCCGCAGGGCCAGCGCGGCCTGCGAGGCGAAGGTCTCGGCGAGCTGCTTCTCGGCGTCGGTGAACGGCAGCGCACCGCGCGGACGCCAGACGCAGAGCCCGCCGAGCACCCGGCCCGCGGCGACCATCGGGACGGCCATGGACGGGCCGAACCCGCGGGCGACCCGGATCACCACCGTCGGATCGCTGGACATGTCGTCCAGGTAGACGCTCTCCCCGGCGAGCAGCCGGGCCGCGAGGCCGCCCTCGGGCAGCAGCTCGCCGCGGACGAACTCGGCGGCCTCGCCGGAGGCGTGGGCGACCCGCATCTGACCGTCGCCCGGCCGGCCGTCGCCGCCCTCCACCGGGCCGGTCGGCAGCAGGATCATGCCGAGCGCGGCGTCCGCCAGCTCCCGCACCTGTTCGGCGGCGACGGTCAGCGCGGTCTCGGCCTGGTCGGTGGAGAGCAGCGCGGTGGTGACGGCGGCGGCGCCGGCGATCCACCGCTCCCGCCGCCGGCCCTCCTCGTACAGCCGCGAGTTCTCGATCGCCACGCCGGCCGCGGCGGCGAGGGCGTGGACCACCTGCTCGTCCTCGGGGGTGAAGGCGCCGCCGCCCAGCTTCTCGGTGAGGTAGAGGTTGCCGAACACCTCGTCGCGGATCCGGATCGGCTCGCCGAGGAAGGTCTTCATCTCCGGGTGGTGCGGCGGGAAGCCGGAGGAGCGCGGGTCCGCGCCGAGGTCGGTGAGGCGCAGCGGTTCGGGGCGGTCGATGAGCGCGCCGAGGATGCCGCGGCCGGCCGGGAGTTCGCCGATGGCGGCGGCGGTGGCGTCGTCGACGCCGACGTGGATGAAGTCGGCCAGGCCGGTGCCGCCGGGGGCGATCACGCCGAGCGCCGCGTAGCGGGCGTCGACGAGCTCGGCGGCGCCGGTGGCGATCCGGTGCAGGGTGGCGTGCAGGTCGAGCCCCGCCCCGATCGAGACCACCGCCTCCAGCAGCCGCTGCATCCGGTCGGTCACCGCGGCGGCCGACTGGAGGCGTTCCGCGACCTCGGTGACCAGCGTGTCCAGGCCGAGCGAGGCGATCTCGGGCACCCGGTGGGGGGTCGGCTCGGGGGCGGCCGCGGGGAGGTCTGGCGTGGGGTCCATGAAGAAGAGCCTAGTTTGTACGGTTTTCAGCCGAAGGACGGCACGACGGCGGTCAGGACCCCACCGGCTCCAGCAGCCCGTCCGCCTCCCGCTCCCGCCGCCACATCGCGTGCAGCCGCCCGTCCCGGTCCGCGAGCAGCTCCGACCAGCGGCCCCGCTCGGCGACCCGGCCGCCGTCCAGCACCAGCACCTCGTCCACCGTCGTGTCGTCCAGCCCGGCCAGCCGGTGGGTGATCAGCACGGTGCTGCGCCCCGCGGTGGCGGCCAGCAGGTCGGCGGTGAGCGCGTCGGCGGTGGGCAGGTCGAGGTGCTCGGCGGGCTCGTCCAGGACGAGCACCGGGAAGTCCGCCAGCAGGGCCCGGGCCAGTGCCAGTCGCTGCCGCTGGCCGCCGGAGAGCCGGGCGCCGTGCTCGCCGACCATGGTGTCCAGGCCCTGCGGCAGGCGCTCCGTCCAGTCCAGCAGGCGGGCGGCGGCGAGCGCGGCGCGCAGCTCGTCCTCGCCGGCGCCCGGGCGGGCGAGACGCAGGTTCTCCCGCAGCGAGCTGTCGAAGACGTGGGCGTTCTGCGCGCAGAGCCCGATCACCCGGCGGACGTCCTCACCGGCGAGCGCGCGGCCGTCCACCGCCTCCGGGCGGCCGGCGGCGAAGGTGACGGCGCCCTCGCCCGGCTCCAGGAACCGCAGCAGCGCCTGGGCCAGGCTGGTCTTGCCGGAGCCGGAGGGGCCGACCACGGCGATCCGGCGCCCGGGGGACAGGTCGAGGTCCACCCCGGCGAGCGCGTCCGCCGCCTGCCCGGGGTGCCGGACGGTCAGCCCGCGCACCACGACCGGCAGCGGGTGCTCCGGCAGCGCGACGGGCTCGGCCGGCTCGGCCACCGCGGCCTCGGCCTGCAGCACCTCGTCGAGCCGGGCCCGCGCGGCCCGGCTGCGCTGACGGGCCTGGACGGCCTGCGGCATCCCGGTGACCGCCTCGAAGGCGGCCAGCGGGGTGAGCACCACGACGGCCAGGCAGACCGGCGCCAGCGCGCCCGCGCGCACCCCCTGGACGCCGACCGCGGCCGCGGCGGCCACCGTCAGCCCGGTGAGCAGTGCGATCAGCCCGGTGCCGAGCGCCGTGGTGGCGGCGGAGCGGGCGGCCAGCCGGGTGAGCGCGGCGTCGGCGGCCCGGACGGCGGCGAGCCGACCGGGCAGCGCACCGGCGACGGTGAGTTCGGCGGTGCCCGTGAGGGCGTCGACGACGGCGGTGGCGAGCCGGCCGCGGGCCGGGGCCTGCCGTCGTTCGGCGCCGGCCGACCAGCGGGCGGCGAGGGCCGGCACCAGCACGCCCGCGAGCAGCAGGCCGAGCCCGAGCACCGCCCCGGCGGCGGGCAGGAACGCGCCCATCGCCACCACGGCGGCCAGCGAGACCGTGCCGGCCACCGCGGCCGGCAGCCGCCACCTCAGGTAGTGGTCCTGGACGGCGTCGACGTCGGCGACCAGCCGGGAGAGCAGGTCGCCGCGCCGGAAGGCGGGCAGCCCGGCCGGGGCGAGCACGGTCAGCCGCCGGTAGACGGCGGCCCGCAGGGTGCCGAGGGTGCGCAGCACGGCGTCGTGCGAGACGAGCCGCTCGGCGTAGCGGAAGACGCTGCGGCCGATCCCGAAGGCCCGTACGGAGGTGACGGCCATCATCAGGTAGAGCACCGGCGGCATCTGGGAGGCCCGGGAGATCAGGTAGCCGGAGGTGGCCATCAGGGCCACGGCGCAGCCGAGGGCGAGCGCGCCGAGCAGGACGGCGAGCGCCAGCCGGGGCGTGGCGCTCGCCGGGGCCGCGGGCTCCTCGTCCGGGGCCGGGGCGCCGGTCGGCCGGCCGCTGTGCGCGAGCGGGGCGGGCGCCGGGGCGGGTTCCCCGTCGCCGGGCGGCCCGGCGACGGGGCCCGCCAGCCGGACCCGCTCGTCCGCGACGGCCAGCAGGGCCGGCCGGTGCGCGACCACCAGCACGGTGCGGCGCCGGTCCTCGGCGAGCCCCCGCACGGCGTCCACGACGGCGGCCTCGGAGGCGCCGTCCAGGTTGGCGGTGGGCTCGTCCAGGAGGACCAGGGGGCGGTCGTCGGCGAGCAGCACCCGGGCGAGCGCGAGCCGCTGCCGCTGTCCGGCGGAGAGCCCGGCGCCGTCCTCGCCGAGGGGCGCGTCCAGGCGGGTGACGAAGTCGAGCGCGTGCGCGGCCCGCAGGGCCTGCCAGAGCTGCTCGTCGTCGGCGTCCGGGCGGTGGAGCCTGAGGTTCTCGGCGACGGTGCCGGCGAACAGGTGCGGGTGCTGCGGCACCCAGGCGATCTGCCGCCGCCAGCCGTCCGGGTCCAGCTCGGCGAGGTCGTGGTCGCGCCCGTCGGCGGCGGTGATCCGCACGGTGCCGGCGTCCGGCGCGGTGAGGCCGAGCAGGACGGCGACCAGGGTGGACTTGCCGGCCCCGCTCGGCCCGGTGAGGGCGGTGGTGGTGCCCGGGCGCAGGGTGAGGGCGGCGCCGTCCAGCGCGGGCTCGGTCCGGCCGGGGTGGCGGACGACCAGGCCGCGGGCGGTGATGACGGCACCGGTGAGGTCGGGCGCGGGCCGCGTGCCGGCCGCGGGCGGCGGGGTCTCCAGCACCCGGAAGATCTCGTCGGCGGCCGTCAGCCCCTCGACGCTGGAGTGGTAGAGCGCGCCGACCTGGCGGATCGGGAAGTAGACCTCGGGGGCGAGGACCAGGATCATCAGCCCGGTCTCCAGGTCGAGCGTGCCGTCGACCAGCCGGAAGCCGACGGTGACCGCGACCAGGGCCACCGAGAGGGTGGCGAGCAGCTCCAGCGCGAAGGAGGAGACGAAGGCGATCCGCAGGGTGCGCAGGGTGGCCCGGCGGTAGTCGGCGGTGATCCGGGCGATGGTGGCGGCCTGGGTGCGGGCCCGGTTGAACACCTTGAGGGTGGGCAGCCCGGCCACCACGTCGAGGAAGTGGTGCGAGAGCCGGGCCAGGGTGTCCCACTGCCGGTCCATCCGGGCCTGGGTGGCCATCCCGATCAGCGCCATGAACAGCGGGATCAGCGGCAGCGTCGCGGCGATGATCGCGGCCGAGGCCGGGTCGGCGCCGACGATCCGCAGCAGCACGATCACCGGGACGACCACGGCGAGCGCCAGTTGCGGCAGGTAGCGGGAGAAGTAGTCGTCCAGCGCGTCGACGCCGCGGGTGGCGAGGGTGGTGAGCTCGCCGGTGCGCCGGCCCGCCAGGTAGGCCGGGCCGAGCGCGGTGGCGTGGTCGAGCAGCCGGCGCCGCAGGGTGGACTTCACCCGGGCGACGGACCGGTGCGCGGTGAGCTCGGTGAGCCAGCCGACCAGCCCGCGCCCGACGGCCGTCAGCACGAGCAGCAGCAGCGGCGCGGTCAGCTCGCCGGTGGTCGCGCCGCGCTGGAAGCCGCGGACGACGATCTCGGCGATCAGACCGGCCTGCGCGACCACCAGGGCCGCGCCCGCCGCGCCGAGCAGGACCGATCCGGCGAGGAAGGCCCGGGTGGTGCGGGCCTGGGCGAGCAGTCGGGGGTCGACCGGCTTCACGGCGTCACACCTGTTCGGGCGCGGCGGCCGGGGCGTGCCCGGGGATGTGCTGGACGCCGATGCGCTTGCGGAACACCCAGTACGTCCAGCCCTGGTAGAGCAGCACGAGCGGGGTGAACACCGCGGCCACCACGGTCATCAGCTTCAGCGTGTACGGCGAGGAGGCCGCGTTGCCCACGGTCAGGCTCCACCCGTCGTTCAGGGTCGACGGCATGACGTTCGGGAAGAGCGCCAGGAAGAGCATCCCGACGGCGGCCACGATGGTCGCCCCGGAGAGGACGAACGCCCAGCCCTCGCGGCCCAGCCGGGTGGCCACCAGGGCGCCGACCAGCGCCAGCACGGCCGCCACCAGGGCCACCAGGCTGCGGCCGTTGCCGCTGTCGCCCTGCGTCCAGACCAGGAAGACCAGCGCCAGCACCGCGGCGGCCAGGCCGGTCCGCAGCGCGGCCGCCCTGGCCCGCTCGCGGATCCCGCCGACGGTCTTCAGCGCCGCGAACACCGCACCGTGGAAGGTGAACAGGCTGAGCGTGACCAGGCCGCCGAGGATCGCGTACGGGTTGAGCAGGTCCCAGAAGGTGCCGACGTAGTTCTTCTGCGCGTCGATGTCGACGCCGCGCACGATGTTGGCGAAGGCCACCCCCCACAGGAAGGCCGGGATCAGCGACGTCCAGAAGATCGCCTCCTCCCAGTTCCGCTGCCAGCGGGCGCCCTCGCGCTTGGCCCGGTACTCGAAGGCCACGCCGCGCACGATCAGGCAGACCAGGATGACCAGCAGCGGGACGTAGAAGCCGCTGAACAGCGTCGCGTACCAGTCCGGGAACGCCGCGAAGGTGGCCCCGCCGGCGGTCAGCAGCCAGACCTCGTTGCCGTCCCAGACCGGGCCGATGGTGTTGATCAGCACCCGCCGTTCGGCGGTGTCGCGGGCGAGCGGCTTGGTGAGGATGCCGATCCCGAAGTCGAAGCCCTCCAGGAAGAAGTAGCCGATCCACAGGACCGCGATCAGTACGAACCAGACGTCGTGGAGTTGCATGTCAGATCCCCTGTGGTCCTCAGTAGGCGAAGGCGAGAGGCTTGTCGGCCTCGTCGTCCGCGGACGGGCCGCGCAGCGACGGGTCCTTCGCGGGCGGCTGCTCGGTCACCACCGGCCCGGCCTTGGCGTACTTGACCAGCAGCCGGACCTCGACGACGGCGAGGATCGCGTAGAGCACGGTGAAGGTGGTGAGGGCGCCGATCTGGGTGCCGACCCCGACGTTGGGGGAGACCGCGTTCGCTGTGGTCATCAGGCCGAAGACGGCCCAGGGCTGACGGCCCATCTCGGTGAAGATCCAGCCGAAGCTGTTGGCGATCAGCGGGAACCCCATGGTCAGGATGCCGATCCGCCAGCTCCACTTGGTGAGGAACGGCCCCAGCTCCCGCCCGGGGGTGAGCATCAGCCGCGGGACCTCGGTGTCGCCGGTGCGGAACTCCGGCCGCAGGAACAGCCTGCGGCGGGTGGTCCAGAGTCCGATCACGCCGGCCACGAAGGAGGTCATCCCGAAGCCGATCATGAGGCGGAAGCCCCAGTAGGTGACGAAGATGCTCGGGATGTAGTCCTTGGGGTCGCCCCCGTACCTGGCGGCCTCGGCGGCCGCGGTGTCGTTGATGCCGGGGACGGAGGAGTTGAAGTCGCTGTGGGCGAGGAAGGACAGTATCCCGGGGACCTCCAGCTCGACCGAGTTGTGGCCCTTGCTCACGTCGCCGACCGCGAAGATCGAGAACGGCGCCGGCGACTGGGTGTCCCAGAGCGCCTCGGCGGCGGCCATCTTCATCGGCTGCTGCTCGAACATCACCTTGGCGAGCGAGTCGCCGCTGAGCGCGGTGCCGGCGCCGAAGACCACGGCGAGCACCAGGCCGAGCCGCAGCGAGGTGCGCATCACGGCGGTCCTCTTCGGGTCGGCGCCCTCGGGCCGGCGCTTGGCCCGCCAGAGGTGGAAGGAGGCGATGCCGACCACGAAGGCGGCCCCGGTGAGGAAGGCGGCGGTCAGGGTGTGCGCCACCACGGTCAGGGTGGTGTTCTGGAACAGGACCTTGGTGATGTCGGTGAGCTGCGCCTTGCCGGTGGCCGGGTCGATCGTGTAGCCGACGGGGTGCTGCATCCAGGAGTTGGCCGCGAGGATGAAGTAGGCGGAGAGCACGGTGCCCAGCGCGACCATCCAGATGCAGGCGCAGTGCAGCTTCTTCGGCAGCTTGTCCCAGCCGAAGATCCACAGGCCGATGAAGGTGGACTCGAAGAAGAAGGCGATCAGCGCCTCCATCGCGAGCGGGGCGCCGAAGACGTCTCCCACGAACCTGGAGTAGTCGGACCAGTTCATGCCGAACTGGAACTCCTGCACGATGCCGGTGACCACGCCCATCGCGATGTTGATCAGGAAGAGCTTCCCCCAGAACTTCGTGGCGTGGAAGTACTTCTCCTTGTCCGTCCGCACCCAGGCCGTCTCCAGGCCGGCCACGATGGCGGCCAGGCTGATGGTGAGCGGGACGAAGAGGAAGTGGTAGACGGTGGTGATGCCGAATTGCCATCGCGCGATGGTCTCGTGAGCGATTGCCAGTTCCACGTCGCCCTCTCTCCAACCTGCCCCGCGGGGCGCGTTTCGGACAAACTTCATCTATAGCTGCAGACCGGTATCCGGCCACGCAAGCTTGCCCGCTTGTGAACGTGAACACGTTCACAAGGAGCAGTATCCATCATGCTTACGGATGAATCGCAGGCGGGGTGGGGTTCGGACCGGCGATACCGTGCGTGGTGGAGCGTGGCGGTGCGCACAGTCTGCGGACACGCCCGCGGCGGCGACAACGAACGCCCGGGCAGATGCCGGCGCGGTCTTGGCCGATCCGGCGCTTGACAGCGCGGTGCCCGCGCCGGACCGGACGGCGCGGGCACCGCGGTCGACCGGCGCGGCGGGTCGGCCGGCGCGGCGGGTCGGCCGGCGCGGCGGTCAGCGGTCAGCGGACCCGATCCGCCGGGCGCGGCCCGCGGGGACGTCCTGCACGTCTCGCTCTGCCTCTCCCGCGCCGTCGGCGTCCTGGTCCAGGCACCGCACGCGCACGACCGGCGCTGGTGCCTGAACGAGAAGGGCGCCCTCGCCGCCACCCCGCCCTGGTTCCGCGACCGCGCCGCGGCCCTGCTCGCCGCCCCCGGCGCCGACCCGGCGGCGCTGGCCGCCACCGTCACGGCGGCCGGCGCCCTGGCCGCCGACACCGCGGCGGCGCTCCGGGAGGACGCCCTCCCGGACCAGGGTCCGGTCGACACGCCCTAAGAGGGTGTTCGATAGGGGATTCCCCCCAACTGTCCGGCTTTGATCGAGGTAGCACGGACTCGATTCCAGGATCTCGTGGCGGTCGGGTCCGTGT
>NZ_JBIWPA010000034.1:74028-97376 GCF_044768035.1 Kitasatospora sp. NPDC101176 | reverse complement strand
ACACGGACCCGACCGCCACGAGATCCTGGAATCGAGTCCGTGCTACCTCGATCAAAGCCGGACAGTTGGGGGGAATCCCCTATCGAACACCCTCTAAGGGCGGGCCCGTGCGCGTGCACGGGCCCGCCCTTGGACGTGCGTCAGGCCTGGGTCAGGCCGGCGACGAGGCGGTCGGCGGCGCCGTAGGGGTCGAGCTCGCCCGACACCACGCGCTCGGCCAGGCCGGCCAGGTGGCGGTCACCGTGCAGGTCGCCGATCCGGGCGCGCAGTTCGGCCAGCGCGATCGCCTCGATCTCGTCGGCGGCGCGCCGTCGGCGGCGCGCGGCCAGCTCGCCGTGCTCCTCCAGCCAGGCGCGGTGCTTCTCCAGCGCCTCGACGACCTCGTCCACGCCCTCGCCGCGGGCCGCGACGGTCTTGACGATCGGCGGGCGCCAGTCCCCCGCCCCGCGGGCCTCACCGAGCCCCAGCATGTGGTTGAGCTCGCGGGCCGTGGCGTCGGCGCCGTCCCGGTCGGCCTTGTTGACCACGAAGAGGTCGCCGATCTCCAGGATCCCGGCCTTGGCGGCCTGGATGCCGTCGCCCATGCCGGGGGCGAGCAGCACCACGGTGGTGTCCGCCTGGGCGGCGACCTCCACCTCGGACTGGCCCACGCCGACGGTCTCGACCAGGATCACCTCGCAGCCGGCGGCGTCGAGCACCCGCAGCGCCTGCGGCGCCGCCCAGGACAGCCCGCCGAGGTGGCCGCGGGTGGCCATCGAGCGGATGAACACCTCGGGGTCGGTGGCGTGGTCCTGCATCCGGACCCGGTCGCCGAGCAGGGCGCCGCCCGAGAACGGCGAGGACGGGTCGACGGCCAGCACGCCGACGCGCTTGCCGAGCCGCCGGTAGGCGGAGACCAGGGCGGAGGTGGAGGTGGACTTCCCGACCCCGGGCGAACCGGTCAGGCCCACCGTGTAGGCCCGACCGGTGTACGGCGCGAGGGCGGCCATGGCCTCGCGCAGCTCCGGGGCGGCGTTCTCGACCAGCGTGATCAGCCGGGCGACCGCCCGCGGCCGTCCCTCGCGGGCCTGTTCGACCAGCGTGGCGACATCGATCATCAGGAGCTCCTAGCGCAGATGCCGACGGGGCTGCGGAACCGCTTGTGGCGGTCCGCAGCCCCGAAGGTATGTCAGATGATCAGGCCTTCGGAACGCGCACGATGAGCGCGTCGCCCTGACCGCCGCCACCGCACAGCGCGGCCGCACCGACACCGCCGCCGCGGCGCTGCAGCTCCAGCGCCAGGTGCAGCACCACGCGGGCGCCGGACATGCCGATCGGGTGGCCGAGCGCGATCGCGCCGCCGTTGACGTTGACGATGTCCGCGGAGACGCCCAGGTCCTTGGTCGACTGGTGGGCGACGGCCGCGAAGGCCTCGTTGATCTCGATCAGGTCGAGGTCGGAGACCTCCAGGCCCTCCTTGCCCAGCGCGTGCTTGATCGCGTTGGACGGCTGCGACTGCAGCGAGTTGTCCGGGCCGGCCACGTTGCCGTGCGCGCCGATCTCGGCGATCCAGCTCAGGCCCAGCTCCTCGGCCTTGGCCTTGCTCATCACGACCACCGCGGCGGCGCCGTCGGAGATCTGCGAGGAGGTGCCGGCGGTGATCGTGCCGTCCTTGGCGAACGCCGGGCGCAGCCGGGCCAGGCCCTCGACGGTGGTGTCGGCGCGGATGCCCTCGTCCTGGGAGAACAGCACCGGCTCGCCCTTGCGCTGCGGGATGGCGACCGGGACGATCTCGGCGTCGAAGACGCCGTCGGCCTGCGCCTTGGCGGCCCGCTGGTGGGAGGCGGCCGCGATCTCGTCCTGCACCTCGCGGGCGATGCCCAGCCGGGTGTTGTGCTTCTCGGTCGACTCGCCCATCGGGATGTTCTCGTAGGCGTCGGTGAGGCCGTCGTGGGCCATCGCGTCGAGCAGCTCGACCGCGCCGTACTTGTAGCCCTCGCGGGACTTCGGCAGCAGGTGCGGGGCGTTGGTCATCGACTCCTGGCCGCCGGCCACCACCACGTCGAACTCGCCGGCGCGGATCAGCTGGTCGGCCAGCGCGATGGCGTCCAGACCGGAGAGGCACACCTTGTTGATGGTGAGCGCCGGGACGTTCATCGGGATGCCGGCCTTGACGGCGGCCTGGCGGGCCGGGATCTGGCCGGCGCCGGCCTGCAGCACCTGGCCCATGATCACGTACTGGACCTGGTCACCCGTGATGCCCGCCCGCTCGAGTGCGCCCTTGATCGCGAAGCCGCCGAGGTCGGCGCCGGAGAAGCCCTTGAGGGATCCGAGCAGGCGGCCCATCGGGGTCCGCGCACCGGCAACGATCACAGAGGTGGTGTTGGTCATGGGACGAGCCCCTTCGCACGTCGTGGCCAGGTGAGGATGCGCTCAATGTACTGACCTGCTACCCGCCCGTCACCGGAGCGACGGTGTGATCGAGCGCACTGGCACCCTCCAGTCAACACCGTGTCAACGCGGTCCGGGTGAAACGCGACCGTGTGAGCAGATTCGCACCTCCGGCGCTGGCGCCGCTCAAGACCGATGCGCTGCACTGGTGCCACCGCATTCCCACCCCCGACCCGCCTCCCGGAGGTCGCCGTGCTGACCCGTATCGACCACATCGGCATCGCCTGCCGCGACCTCGACCGGACGGTCGAGTTCTACCGCTCCACCTACGGCTTCGAGGTCTTCCACGAGGAGGTCAACGAGGAGCAGGGCGTCCGCGAGGCCATGCTCAAGATCAACGACACCGGGGACGGCGGCGCCTCCTACCTCCAGCTGCTGGAGCCGACCCGGCCCGACTCGACCGTCGCCAAGTGGCTGGAGAAGAACGGCGAGGGCGTGCACCACATCGCCTTCGGCACCGCGGACGTCGACGGCGACGCCGAGGCCATCCGGGGCAAGGGCGTCCGGGTCCTCTACGACGAGCCGCGGATCGGCTCGATGGGCTCGCGGATCACCTTCCTGCACCCCAAGGACTGCGGCGGCGTGCTGACCGAGCTGGTCACCTCCGCCCGACCGGGCGCGGACGGCGCCCACTGAGGGCCCCTCGGTGCCGCCCACTGGGGCCTCCCGGTGCCGCCCGCCGGGGCGGCACCGCCCCGGCCGACGGTCATGACCCGTCAGTAACCTCGCCCGGAGGCCGGAAAACCCCCACGCGGCCATTCCCCCGCCCTGCCGTCCCACTACAATGCCCAGGTGCGCGAAGGCTCCGGGTGACGGAGGCGACGGGCACGGCCGATGACAGGCCCGTCCGCCCCCCGGTGGCCGGCCCGTCGCAGGGGAGTCCAGTACGCGGGCACGGCTGAACCGTCGCAACACGGATCTGTCACCATTCTCCACAAGGCAAGAGTTCGCCCAGGAGTCCACCCGGACGGGGGAACGCGGAACCACCGCGCTTCCACGCCGAGGGCTCCGACGACCGCGGCGGGCGCCCCCCGGACAGACCGGCGGGCCGTCCACCGGCTGCGGATGCAAGGAGCCAGTCGGACCGACCCCCGGACAACGGGGACCCCGGACCGGCCGGGTCGAGGACGCGACCAGGAGATGGATGGGACCGCGGAGTGCGGGGCAACGACCGCTACGAGGTTGACGATCACCTCTCCCAGTTCGAGGCCGAGATGGGTCGGACTCGAAAGGAGCGGGACAAAGCAGTCGAGCATGCCGAGGACCTCGCCTACCAGGTGGAGGTGCTCCGGGCCAAGCTGCACGAGTCCCGGCGCATGCTCGCCCAGCCGCGCGCCTTCGACGCCGTCTCCGGCCAGGCCGAGCAGATGCTCCGGACCGCCGAGATGCAGGCCCAGCAGCTGCGCGCCGACGCCGAACGGCAGCTGCGCGACTCCCAGGCCGCCACCCAGCGGATCATGGCCGAGGCCGCCGAGCGCACCGCCCGGCTGGAGGCCGAGCTCACCGCCCGCCGCCGCCAGCTCGAGGACGAGCTCACCGAGCTGCGCCGCACCGCCGAGCAGCACGTCAACGGCTGGGCCGAGCAGACCCGGGCCGGGTCCGAGCAGGAGGCGCAGCGCCTCCTGCAGGAGGCCCGCGTCGAGGCCGAGCGGATGGTCGCCGCGGCCCGCGCCGAAGCCGTCGCCCTCTCCGACCAGGCCCGCGCGCAGACCGCCGCGGACGTCGACGCCGCCCGCGGCGAGGCCCATGCCGCCGCCGAGGCCGCCATCCAGCGTGCCCAGAGCGACGCCGAGCGCCTGCTGCGCGCCGCCTCCGAGCAGGCCCAGCAGGCCGGCGCCCAGGCCGCCGCCGAGGTCGGCGCGGCCCGCGGCGAGGCCCAGCAGCAGCTGGCCGCCGCCCATGCGGCCGCCGAGCAGCAGCTCGCCGCCGCCCGGGCGGAGATCAACCGGCTCAAGGAACAGGCCACCGCCGAGCAGACCCGCGCCGAGCAGCAGCTCGCCGCCGCGAAGGCCGAGATAGAGCGGCTGCGCGCGGAGGCGATCGCCGAAGCCGAGCGCACCCGCCGCGAGGCCGCCGAACTCCGCGCCCAGGCCGAGCAGGCCGCCGAACAGCTCCAGGCCGACGCCGAGGCCGCCGCCGAGCGCAAGGTCGCCGACGGCGAGGCCGCCAACGAGCAGCGCTCGCAGACCGCCCGCGCCGAGGTCGCCCGGATGGTCGCCCAGGCCACCAAGGAGGCCGAGGCCATCCGCGCCGAGGCCGCCACCAAGCAGGCCCAGGCGGACGCCGCCAAGGCCGCCGCCGCCGAGGAGAGCGAGCGGCTGCGGGCCACCGCCGAGTCCGTCGCCGGCGAACTGCGCGCCGAGGCCGAGGCCGCGATCGCCGAGCTGCGCGCCCAGGCCGAGCGGGACGTCGCCGAGCTGCGCGCCCTCGCCGAGGCCGAGGCCCAGCGCCTGCGCAACGAGGCCGAGGAGGAGGGCCGGGCGGCCGGCGCCAAGGACGCCACCGTCCACCTCGCCAAGGCCGCCAAGACCGCCGAGGAGGTGCTCGGCCGGGCCAACCGGGACGCCGAGACCGCCCGCACCGAGGCCGCCACCGAGGCCGAGCGGATCCGCACCGAGGCCGCCACCGAGGCGCAGCGCCTGCGCGAGCAGGCCCAGGCCGCCGTCGAGCAGGCCCAGAACGCCGCCCTGGACGACGCCGCCGCGATCCGCGAGCGGATCGAGCAGATGCAGGACGAGGCGGCCCGGCTGCGGGCCGAGGCCGAGGAGCTGCGCGCCCACGCCGCCGCCGAGGCCGACCGGGTCCGCGGCGAGGCCCGCCGCCAGGCCGTCGTGCAGATCGAGGAGTCGGCGAAGAACGCCGAGGAACTGCTCACCAAGGCCAAGGCCGACGCCGACGAGCTGCGCGCGGGTGCGGCCGGCGAGGTCGAGCGGCTGCGCGAGCAGGCCCAGCAGCAGGCCGCCGAGACCCAGGGCCGGGCCGAGCAGACCCTGGCCCGGGCCCGCGCCGAGGCGGAGAAGACCACCGCCGCCGCCGAGCAGCAGGGCCAGGACGCCCTCGCCGCGGCCAAGGCCGCGGCCGCCGAGAACCGGACCGCAGCCGAGCGCGAGACCGCCGAACTGCGACGGGAGGCAGCCGAGTTCGACCAGCGGGTGCGGGCCGAGGCGACCGCCGCCGCGGACGCCCTGACCGCCGACGCACAGGCCGGCGCCAACGCCGTCCGGGACGCCGCGGTGGCCGACGCCGAGCGCGTGCGCGCCGAGGCCGACGCCGAGGCCGTCCGTACCAGGGGCGAGGCCGAGGCCGCCGCCGAGGCGCTGCGCCAGGAGAGCCTGCGCGCCCACGAGGAGGCCGCCGCCGGGCTGCTGCGTGAGCGCGAGGAGACCGCCGAACAGCTGGCCGCGGCGCGGACCGCCCACGAGCAGGCCGAGCAGGCCGCCGCCGAACTGACCGAACGCACCGCCGCCGAGACGGCCGCCCGCCGCTCCGAGGCCGAGGCGTACGCCGACCGCGTCCGGACCGAGGCCGAGCAGACCGCCACCGAGCTGCGCGAGCTGGCCGAGCGCGAGACCACCGAGCAGCGGGCCCTCGCCGAGCGCGAGACCACCGAGCAGCGCGAGGCCGCCGAGGCGCACGCCGCCGACGTCCGGGCCGGGGCCGAGCAGGCCGCCGCCGAACTGACCGAACGCACCGCCACCGAGACGGCCGCCCTGCGCGCCGAGGCCGAGGAGCTGCTGGAGAACGCCCGCAGCGCCGCCGAGCAGCGGCAGGCCGAGGCCGCCCGGGACGCCAAGGCCGTCCGCGAGAAGGCCGCCGCCGACCTGACCCTGGCCGCCGAGCAGGCCGAGACGGTCCGCGCCGAGGCCGGCCGCGAGCTGTCCGAGGCCCGCGCGACCGCCGACGGCATCCGCGCCGAGGCCACCGCCGTCCTGGAGCAGGCCCGGATCGACGGCGACGAGCTCGTCGCCGCCGCCAGGGCCGAGGGCGCCGGCCTGGTCGAGGCCGCCGAGGAGGAGGCTGCCGAGGTCCGCCAGTCGGTGGCCGGCATGCACGAGGCCGCCGCCGAGCAGATCGCCGAGCGGAAGGCCGCCGTCGAGCGCGAGGCAGCGGAGGTGCTCGGCCAGGCCGAGCAGGCCGCGGCCGAGCTGCGCGAGCTCGCCGAGCGGGAGACCGCCGAGCAGCGCGAACTGGCCGACCACGAGACCGCGGAGCTGCGCGAGCTCGCCGAGCGGGAGACCGCCGAGCAGCGCGAACTGGCCGACCGCGAGACCGCCGAGCTGCGGGCCCGCACCGAGGCCGAGACCACCGCGCTGCGCGAGCGGACCGAGCTGGAGCTGGCCGCCGAGCGCGAGGCCCACGAGGCCGAGCTGGCCCACGAGCGCGCCGAGGCCCAGGCCTACGACGAGCAGCTTCGCGCCGCGGCCGACGCCGAGCTGCGCGCCGCCCAGGACGCCGCCGACCAACTGCGCACGGAGGCCGAGAACCAGGCCGTCCGCACCGTGGCCGCCGCCGACGAGCGCTCCGCCGCCCTGGTCGCGGACGCCGAGGAGCTGGCCGCCGCGCTGCGCGCCGAGGCCGAGGAGTACGCGCTCGCCACCCGCACCCTCGCCGACGAGTACGACGCCGCCACCCACGGCCGCGCCGACGCGTACGACGCGGAGACCCGGGAGGCCGCCGAGCAGTTCGACCGGGCCACCCGCGAGCAGGCCAACTCCGTCCTGGAGAAGGCCTTCGCGGACGCCGAGGCGCTCGGCGAGGACGCCCAGACCACCGCGCTGGCCACCACCGCCGCCGCCGAGGAGCAGGCGGACGCGATGGTCGCCGCCGCCCGCAAGGAGGCCGACCGGCTGGTCGCCGCCGGCGAGGCGGCCGGCCAGGGCGAGGTCGAGAAGGGCCGCTCGGACGCCGACGCGCTGCTCGCCGAGGCCCGCCGGGACGCCACCGCGATCCGCGAGCGCGCCGAGGAACTGCGCGAGCGCACCGACGCCGAGGTGGAGGCGCTGCACGAGCGCGCCCGCAAGGAGAACGCGGCGGCCATGAAGTCGGCCGGCGAGCGGGTGGACGCGCTGGTGACGGCCGCCCAGGAGCAGCTGACCGAGGCCGAGGAGCAGGCGGTGAACACCGTCGCCGAGGCCGAGGACCGCGCCGCGGCGCTGGTCGCGGCCGCCGAGGACCGCGCGAACGAGCTGACCTCGGAGGCGTCCGCGGAGGCCAGCAAGGTCCGGATCTCGGCCGTCCGCAAGGCCGAGGGTCTGCTGAAGGAGGCCGAGACCAAGCTGTCCGACTCCACCGACCGCGCCGAGGCACTGATCGTCAAGGCCGAGGCCAAGCTGCAGTCGGCCGAGACCGAGGCCGAGGAGCGGCTGGAGAGCGCGGCCGCCGAGGCGGAGAAGCGCCTGCAGGACGCCGACCGCAGTGCGGAGGAGCAGGTCGAGCTGGCGAAGGCGGAGGCGGAGCGGCTGCTCGCCGACGCTCGGGCGGAGGCGAAGCGGATCACCGATGAGGGCCGGCGCGAGCTGGACGAACTGGTGCGCCGCCGCAAGGACATCAACACCGAGATCTCCAGGGTCCAGGACGTACTGTCCGCCCTGGAGGCCTTCGAGGCGCCGTCACCGGTCGCACAGGCAAACGGGGGAAGCAACACCAAGAAGGACGGGGGCGCCAAGGCAGGTGCCGGAATCGGCTCCCCCCGGTCGGGTGGCAATCGCTCCAAGAACGCACCACCCGATTGAGCGGACATTGTCCGCGGGACAACGGCATTTCGCCGTCGACACTCCGGTACCGTGTCAGGATTCCCTCAACCACCTCAGCGGTTTGACGACAGGAAGCCCAGAACCCCATGAGCGACAGTCACTCCCCTCACGGCTTCGACCTGGTGCGCCGTGGGTACGAGCGTGCCCAGGTCGACGAGCGGATCACCAAGCTGGTGGCCGACCGTGACAGCGCACTGACCCGGATCAGCGCGCTGGAGAAGCGCATCGAGGAGCTCCACCTGGAGACCCAGACCGCGCAGGCCGCGGTCACCGAGGCGGAGCCGTCCTACGCCGGTCTCGGCGCCCGGGTCGAGAAGATCCTGCGCCTCGCCGAGGAGGAGGCCAAGGACCTGCGCGACGAGGCGCACCGCGCCGCCGAGCAGCACCGCGAGCTCGCCGAGGCCGCCGCCCAGCAGGTCCGCACCGAGGCCGAGAACTACGCCAAGGACCGCAAGGCCAAGGCGGAGGACGAGGGTCTGCGGATCGTCGACAAGGCGAAGAGCGACAGCGCCCAGCTGCGCGCCGAGGCCAACAAGGACGCCCAGAACAAGCGCGAGGAGGCGGACGCCCTCTTCGAGGAGACCCGCACCAAGGCCGCCCAGGCCGCGCTGGAGTTCGAGACCAACCTGGCGAAGCGCCGCGAGCAGTCCGAGCGGGACCTCGCCGCCCGTCAGGCCAAGGCCGAGAAGCGCCTGGCGGAGATCGAGCACCGGGCCGAGCAGCTGCGCCTGGAGGCCGAGAAGCTGCGCACCGACGCCGAGCGCCGCGCCCGCCAGACCGTCGAGACGGCCCAGCGCCAGTCCGAGGACATCGTGGCCGACGCCAACGCCAAGGCCGACCGGATCCGCAGCGAGTCCGAGCGCGAGCTGGCGGCGCTCACCAACCGCCGCGACAGCATCAACGCCCAGCTGACCAACGTCCGCGAGATGCTGGCGACGCTGACCGGCGCGGCCGTGGCCGCCGCCTCGCTGCCGGGCGACGACACCATGGGCGTGCCCGCCCAGCAGTCGCGCTGACGCCGTGTCCCGCACCCCGCGGGACGACGACAGGCCCTCACCCGCCCGGGTGAGGGCCTGTCGTCGTGTGCGGCTTCATCACCTCGGGTAGGCCCCGTCGGGCCGCTGGTGCCCGCTGCTGAGCTGGTTGCCCTCGTCGTCGGAGACGGTGCCGAACCACGAGGTGCACCAGACCGAGACCGAGTCGGGCCAGTACTGCACCTCGAACGGGTGACCGGATCCGTGGTCGCCGTAGGAGGTGACGATGAAGGTCTCCCCCGGGCGCAGCCAGTAGTCCTCGCCGAGCGGCTCCAGGGTCAGTTCGACCAGGCCCTCGCCCCGGTTGGTCACGGGCATCCGGCCGGTCACCTCCAGGGCGGAGAAGTCCCAGCCGGCCGAGTCGTCCCTCATCCGGCCGCCACCCGGGCCAGCAGCTTGCGGACGGCGGCGTCGAACGCCTCCGGCGCCTCCAGCGCGCTGAGGTGACCCACCCCGGGGATGACGGTCAGTTCGGCGTCCGGGCGGGCCCGGACCATCAGTTCGGCCTCCTCCGGCGCCACCAGGGCGTCCTGCGCGCCCGCGACGACCGCCACCGGCACCCGAAGCCCGGCGAGCACGTCCAGGGCGTCCGGGCGGGCCGCCATGGCCCGCTGGGCCCAGGCGACGGCGGCCGGCGCAGCGGCGGCGACGAGCGCCTGGACCCGCTCCACCAGGTGCCGCGAGTCCGGGCCGAGCTGCCCGGCGGCCACCTCCTCGTCGAGCAGCAGCTGGACGCTGGCGCGGGCCGTGACGGCGGCCGCGATGCGCTCCCGGTTGGCCCGCACCGCGTCGGTGTCGGCGGTGGCACGGGTGTTGGCCAGCAGCAGGCCGGCCAGCCGCTCCGGGTGGCGGCGGGCGAAGGCCAGCGCCGCGTAGCCGCCCATGGAGAGCCCGCCGACCACCGCCCGGTCGATGCCGGCCGCGTCCAGCAGCAGCGCGAGGTCGTCGGCCACCAGGTCCAGCGAGGGCTTGTCGGCGCCCAGCTCGGTGCCGCCGAAGCCGCGCTGGTCCGGGGCGATCACCCGGGCCTCGTCACCGGTGTGACCGGGCAGCGCGTCCAGTTGGGCGGACCACATCGAGGCGTTCAGCGGGAAGGCGTGCAGCAGCACGAGTGGGGTTCCGGTACCGCTCTCGCGGACCGACACTGCGGAGGGGAGCTGGGTCATGGGCCCACCGTATTCCGGCACGCCCGGCGGGCCCACTCAGCGGGCCGCGATATCCCCTTTGTCCTAGCCTGACTGAGAGTAAGGGAGCGCGAATGATCGAGTTGCACGACCTGACAAAACGTTACGGCAAGACACTCGCGGTGGACCGGCTCAGCTTCCGGGTCCCCCAGGGGGTGGTGACCGGCTTCCTCGGCCCCAACGGCGCCGGCAAGTCGACCACCATGCGCATGATCCTCGACCTCGACCGCCCCACCGGCGGCCGCGTCACCATCGACGGCAAGCGCTACGGGCAGCTCAGCGAGCCGCTCAAGTACATCGGCGCGCTGCTGGAGGCCAAGGCCGTCCACCCCGGCCGCACCGCCCGCGACCACCTGCTCTGGCTCGCCCAGAGCAACCGGATCCCGGAGCGCCGGGTGGACGAGGTGCTCGGCCTGGTCGGCCTCACCCCGGTCGGCCGCAAGCGGGCCCGCGGCTTCTCGCTCGGCATGGGCCAGCGCCTGGGCATCGCCTCGGCGCTGCTCGGCGACCCGGAGATCGTGATGTTCGACGAACCGGTCAACGGCCTCGACCCGGAGGGCATCCTCTGGATCCGCAACCTGATGAAGCGGCTCGCCTCCGAGGGCCGGACGGTCTTCGTCTCCTCGCACCTGATGAGCGAGATGGCCGTCACCGCCGACCACCTGGTGGTCATCGGCCGGGGCCGGCTGCTCGCGGACCTGCCGATGCCGGAGTTCATCCGCCGCAACTCCCGCTCCGCCGTGCGGCTGCGCAGCCCGCACCCGGAGCGTCTGCTCGACGTCCTGGCCGACGCCGGGATCCGGCACGAGCCGGGCCCGGAGGGCTCCTACGAGGTGGTCGACGGCGATCTCGCCAGGATCGGCGACCTGGCGGCGGCGCACGGCGTCGTGCTGCACGAACTCAGCCCGCAGCAGGCCTCGTTGGAGGAGGCGTTCATGCAGATGACGGCCGACTCGGTGGAGTACCACGCGGGTGACGGCCCGGGCCGCGACGCGGCCGGCGCGCCCGGCACGTGGGGTGCCGGGTGGAAGGCGGACGGCGCCCGGCAGGCCGCGGCGGCCCGGCAGGAGGAGAACTGAGATGGCGTCCTTCCCCGCGATCCTGCGCTCCGAGTGGACGAAGATCCGCAGCGTCCGCTCGACGGTCTGGACGCTCGCGCTGGCCTTCGTCGTCACGGTCGGCATCGGTGCGCTGCTGTCCCTGCTCACCAACAACAACTTCTCCGAGTTCCGGCGCAACGAGGAGTCCCCGTTCGACGCCACCGGCACGGCCTTCTCCGGCATCATGCTCGGCGAGCTCGCCATCATCGTCTTCGGCGTGCTGGCGATCGGCAACGAGTACAGCAGCGGCATGATCCGGGTCACCCTGGCGGCCGTCCCGCAGCGCGGCACCCTGCTGGCGGGCAAGGCCGCGGTGCTCGGCGGACTGGCCCTGGCGGTCTCGCTGGTGACGGCCTTCGTCACCTTCTTCGTCGGCCAGTCGCTGCTCGGCTCGCACTCCACCGGCCTCGGTGAACCGCACGTGCTGCGCGCGGTGTTCGGCGCCGCGCTGTACCTGACGATGCTCTGCCTGTTCTCGGCCGGCGTCACCACGATGCTGCACAACCAGACGCTCGCCCTGGGCGTGCTGGTGCCGTTCTTCTTCCTGCTGTCGCCGATCCTCTCGGCGGTGCCGAAGGTCAAGACGCTGGCGCACTACTTCCCGGACTACGCGGGCTCCCGGATGCTGCTGGTGTACGAGCAGCACGGCCAGCCGTACGGGCCGTGGGCCGGCTTCGCGATCTGCCTGGCCTGGACGCTCGCGGCCCTGCTCGGCGGTGCGCTGGTGCTCAAGAAGCGGGACGCCTGAACGGGTTCAGTAGCGGGGGGCGCCGCGGCCGCGCAGCACGTTGGAGGCCCGGCGCTCGCGCGCCCCCCAGCAGGCCCGGTGCCAGTGCCGGCGGTCGTCCACGCCGGCGCCGTGCATCGGCCAGGCCACCACGTGGCCCACGCCGGGCGGGATCTCCTGGTCGCAGCCGGGGCAGCGGTAGTGCCGCCCGGCCGTCCCGGCCACCGTCTGGACCACCCAGTCGTCGCCCTGGTAGCTCTCGGTGCGGCGCAGCGATCCGCCGAGCGGTGCGGCCGGTTCGGCGCTGTCGCGGGGGTCGGCGGTCTTGATCCGGTTGCGGCGCGGCGACACGTCGGCATACCTCTCTTCCGGGGGGATCGGGCCGTTCCAGCCTACGGCCGCCCGGCCCTCCCGGAGGCCTCTATCACGGCATCGCCCGGTGGTCCCGGGTTTTTGCCGAGATCCACCCGATCTTCGGGGAAATTCGGGTTTCCGCGTGCCGTTGGCACATGACATCGGATACCCACGAGGGGAACAGGCGGGGCCCGCAAACCCTGCGTGCACCCGAGGAGGCCCCATCCATGACCAAGACCAGCGCCCGCGCCGAGACCCGTCGCCCCGTCGGGGTCCGGCCGCCCGCCGCCGGCGCGGCCCTGACCGCCGTCGCCCCGGTGGCGGCCGCCGGCCAGCCGTTGCCGCTCCCCCAGCGGGCCGGCGCGCTACCGGCGGACACCGCTCCGGTACGGGTCGGCGCGTTCCTGCTGTCCGCGCAGTTCCCCGGGCAGACGCACGGCGAGGTGCTGGACCGCACCGTCCGGGCCGCCGTCGAGGCCGAACGGGCCGGCCTGGACAGCGTCTGGCTGGCCGAGCACCACTTCGTCCCGTACGGCGTCTGCCCCAATGCGGCCACGATGGCCGGGCTGCTGCTGGGCCGGACCCGCCGGATCGGTGTCGGCACGGCGGTGAGCGTGCTCTCCACCACCCATCCGGTGGCGCTCGGCGAGCAGGCCGCGCTGCTGCACCTCACCTCCGGCGGGCGGTTCACGCTGGGGGTGGGCCGCGGTGGTCCGTGGATCGACCTGGACGTGTTCGGCAGCGGCGTGGAGGCCTTCGAGAACGGCTTCGCGGAGCGGCTGGAGCTGCTGCTGCGCTGGCTGCGCGGCTCCCGGGTGGGCGCGGACGGCCCGCAGTTCTCCTTCCCCGAGGTGGCGGTGGTCCCGCGGGCCGCCGAACCCCTGCGCCGGTCGGGCCTGGGGAGTTGGCTCGGCCTCGGCGAGACCGCCGGCCCGGTGCGCCTGCCGCGCCAGCGCCAGGACGTCGAGGGCCTCGGCGGTGAGGGCCCCGGCGAGGAGCTGACCGCGTCCGGGCGGCCGGTGGCGGGGCCGCCGGTGGTGGTCGCCTGCACCTCGCCGGGCGGGGTGCGGCTCGCCGCCGAACGCGGCCTGCCGATGCTGCTCGGCATGCACTCGGGCGACGAGGACAAGCTGCAGATGCTGGAGCTGTACCGCACCGCCTGGCTGGCCGCGGGGCGCAGCGAGGAGCAGCTGCGCCGGGTCGGCCGCCAGCACGTCGCGGCCGGGGTGGCGCAGGTCGACGACCGCACCTCGGCGGCGAGGGCCACCCTGCTGAACGCGATGCCGGGGTGGTTCGAGTACGGGCTCGGCGCCCACCGCACCGTGGACGGCCGGGAGCGCAAGATGCGCGATCCGCGCCAGTACACCGAACTCCTCTGCGACCTGCACGCGGTGGGCACCCCGCGGCAGTGCGCCGACAAGCTGCTGGCCACCGCCGAGCGGACCGGCATCCGCCGCTTCGCGCTGCTCGCTGAGGGCAGCGGGGACAACGAGGCGACCCTGCACAACATCGCCCGGCTCGGGTCCGAGGTGCTGCCGCAGCTGGCGTGAGCCCGCCCGGGCCGCCTCCCCTCCCCCCGCACCGGGGGACGGGGGCGGCCCGACGGCGTGCCCGGTCCTGCGACCGGTCAGCAGTCCCGGAGTTCCTCGGACTGGTTCAGCAGCTGCTCCCGGACCGAGGTGAAGCGGGTGTGCCGCGCCTCGTTGGCCTCCGACGGCAGGAAGACCGCCACCCGGTGACAGTTCTGGAAGGCCAGCCGCACCCCGAAGTGCCGCTGCAGGGCACCCCGGATGGCGTCGCTGGCGAGCGCGCGCAGGAGCTGGCCGCGGGCCTGCTCGCTGGGCGGCGGTACCTGGTTGTCGGCGAAGTCGGTGCCGTCGACCTTCGCCTGGGCGACCAGCGAGCTGATCAGGTCCCAGGCGTACGGCAGGGAGACGCGGACGCAGTCGACGAATTCCCGCTCGTCGACCTCGCCCCGCTCGGCCTTCTCGAGCAGGGCCGGTGAGACGTCGAGCGACATGGGTTCTCCTCTCGCGGTCCACCCGTGCGACGCCCGGGTGGTCATGCGTAGTCCAAAGCTCACAGTGAGGGTGGGCGGTCGCGCGTGGTGTCCGGAACACCGTGGGACGGGAGTTTCCGGCACCCGGGCGAGGGCGGTGGCGCAACGGGACGTGACGTCCCGAACACCGACCGCGCTCAGAACAGCGTGGCAGTCAACGGCGGACCGGGTCGGTCATTCCTGGGGATTGCTTGGGAAATACGCCGTGGTGCACCAGATTGGCCGGATCCCGTCGGATCGTTCATCTGAAGTCTCCATCCCCGTTGACAGCGATCCCGCAAGCGTGCCGTCACACACGGTAGCTACCCCAGGGTGCGGGCGCCAGACCGCGGGGTGCGGTACCGGGATTGCCGAACCTCCATGTTCGCGGGGTTCGCGGTTTCTTCACCCGGTCGTCGTGGAATCGCATCAACTGGCCCCGGTGGGCTAGCGTGGTCGACCGTGCGTCTCGTAATTGCCCGCTGCTCAGTCGACTATGCCGGTCGGCTCTCCGCCCATCTGCCCTCCGCCACCAGGCTCATCCTGGTCAAGGCCGACGGCAGCGTCAGCATCCACGCCGACGACCGCGCCTACAAGCCGCTCAACTGGATGTCCCCGCCGTGCGCCCTCAAGGAGGCCGACGGGGTCTGGACGGTGGAGAACAAGGCCGGCGAGAAGCTCATCATCACGCTGGAGGAGGTGCTGCACGACTCGTCCCACGAGCTCGGGGTCGACCCGGGCCTGATCAAGGACGGCGTCGAGGCGCACCTCCAGGAGCTGCTCGCGGACCGGATGGAGGTGCTCGGCGCAGGCTGGTCGCTCATCCGCCGCGAGTACCCGACCGCGATCGGCCCGGTCGACATCCTCTGCCGCGACTCCGACGGCGCCACGGTCGCCGTCGAGATCAAGCGCCGCGGCGAGATCGACGGCGTCGAGCAGCTCACCCGCTACCTCGAACTCCTCAACCGGGACCCGCTGTTGGCCCCGGTCAAGGGCGTCTTCGCCGCGCAGGAGATCAAGCCCCAGGCCCGCGTGCTGGCCACCGACCGGGGCATCGGCTGCGTGGTGCTGGACTACGACGAGCTGCGCGGCATCGACGACGACAAGCTCAAGCTGTTCTGACCGGTCACCCCTGCGACGGGCTCGTCGTCCCGCTCGGACTCGCCGTACTGGTCGGGCTCGGCGCACCGGTCGGACTACCGGTGGGCGTCGAGGGCGGCGTGCCGGTCGGGCTCGGCGAGCTCGAACTGCTCGATGGCCTCGGCCCGGGCGTCGGGCCCCCGCCCGGCTGCGGACCGGTCGGCTGGGCCGGGGGCTGCGACTGACCGGGCGTCGGCTGGGCCGGCGGCTGCGACGGCTGCGTGGTCTCCGAGGCACTGCTGCTCGGCCCGCGGCTCGGCTTCCGGGAGGGCGACGCGCTCGGGGAGCGGGACGCACTGCCGCTCGCCGAGGGCTCCGGGCTGGTCCCGTCCGCCGCCGGGCTGCTGCTCGCGTCCGTCCCCGTCGCGCCGGGCGTGGCCGGGGAGCCGCTGGTGTGCGGCACCGGCAGCGGCGCGTCCTGGGTCCCGCCGGGCTCGTCGAGCCGGCTGTGCGGGTCGTTGCCCTGGTGCTGCTCCGGCCCGGTGGCGCTCAGCGCCACCGCCGTGGTGAGCGCCCCGAGCGCGAGCACGGCCGCCGACGCGGTGATCACCCGGCGCCGGCGGCTGGCCCGCAGGCGCGACGGCACCTTGTTGGCGATCGCCCGGATGACGGGCCGCCGGGTGGGCGCGGGGGCCGGCGCCGCCTCCAACTGCCGCCCGTCGGCGCGCAGCAGGTCCAGCATCCGGCGCGCCGCCGCGACGCCGCGCTGCTCCCCGGCGGTGGCCCGCAGGGTGAGCGCGGTCTCCAGCTCGGCCATCGCCCTGGACGGCTCGCGGACGCAGAAGGCGTGCACGCCCGACTCGTGGTGGAACCAGGCCTGGTCGGTCGCCGAGCCGGAGCGGCGGGCCGCCTCCAGCCCCAGTTCCAGGACCCGCTCCCAGGCGCCCCAGCGCAGCGAGAGCGCCAGGGCCGGCGCGGCGGCCCTGGCCAGTCGCACCACCGCCTCGTGCCGCCCGGCCTCCCGGTCGGCGAGCAGGACGCCGATCAGCACCTCGGCCTCGGCCGCGACCTGCTCCAGCGACACCGAGCTGTGGCCGACCCACCAGGCGAAGTGCTGGGCGGCGCCGTCGAGGCAGCCGCGGGCCGGCCAGTGCGGGGCGAGCAGTTCGAGCACTCCGGCGGTCAGCCGGTGGTGCCCGCCGATGGACACCGCCAGTCCGGCGTCGACGAGTTCGGCGAGCGCGCTCTCGGCCTGCCCGACGTCGATCAGCGCGGGCAGGTGCGGTGCGGTGGGGCACTCGCCGCCGAGCGCCACGGCGAGCCGCAGGACGGCCTGTGCGGGCTCGCTCAGCCCCTCGGCGAGCCGGACGGCGGGCGAGGCGGTCTCGGCGACGGAGGGCAGCGGGACGGTCCGCCGCAGCTCGTTCTCGCGGACCGCCGGGTCGGGGTCGTGGACGGGCTCCTCGACGGCGCCGAAGACCCCCATCCGGTCCTCCTCGGCGGCGACCAGGGCGTCCACCGAGACGTCCCGCTGGCGCAGCAGTGCGGCGGCCTGGACGAAGCGCAGCGGCAGGCCCTCGGACTCGAACCAGAGGTCGACCGCCCAGGCCTTCTCGGCGACGTCCAGCGGCCGGCCGGCCTGCCGGGCGGAGAGCGCGAGGCAGGCTGCGCGGGAGAGCCCGGCGACCAGGTGGTCCTGCAACCGGGAGCCGATCGGCAGCGCCGCGCTGCCGGGGGCGACGCAGACCAGGAAGGCGCAGCCGGGGGCGGCGGCGAGCAGCTCCTCCAGTTCGGCGGCGGACTGCTCGGCGTCGTCGACGACCACGACCGCGCGGACCTCGGCGAGGTGGGCGGCCGACTGGCCCGGGTCCGGCCGGAAGCCGGGGGCGTGGTGGGTGGCCGCGAAGAGGTCCTGGAGGAGGTCCGCGGGGGTGCGGCGGTGTCCGCAGAGCTGGACGACGCCACCGGGGGCGAGGTCGGCCGCGGCTTCGGCGACGGCCGACAGCAGCGCGCTGCGGCCCGAGCCTGCCTGGCCGACCAGGCGTATCGAGCGGCCCTCGGCGAGCAGGCCGAGGAGTTCGGCGATGTCGGCCTCGCGGTCCAGCAGCGGCAGGTCGGCCGGGCCGGTGCCGAGGGCGAGCGGGCCGACCGCGCGGCCGACGCCGCCGACCGGGCCGCGGGCGGGCTCGCTGCGTTCGATCCGGCGCGGGCGGGGGCGCCACTCCTCGGGGCAGGGTCTGAACTCGGAACCGTCCGGGGCGCCGACGCCGACCAGCAGGCCTCCGGAGACCAGTTCGCCGCCCCGGGTGCGGACGGCCTCCTGCCGGAACTCCCCGGTTGGCTGTGCCACGTTCTGCTCCGCCTCGTGCTCGGCCGCCGGCGCCCGCTCCGGCCGGCTGACGTCTCGGTCGCGGCCGCGCGCGGGCTTGGGGGCAGTCGTGCGGGAAGCAGTCGTGCCGGGGCGGCCGTCGTTTCTGACGGGCAGACTCTCGCACATCCTGGCCCGCCCGTGCAGGGCGGACCCGTGCGGGGACCGTGCGGGAACTGGAGGACGACCCCGTGCGGGGACCGTGCGGGACCTAGAGGACGACCCCGTGCGGCTCGGCGATCCCGCCGTCGACGGCCAGGATGCGGTGCAGTTTGGTGGCCACCAGCAGCCGTTGGAGCTGGGCCGGAACGGAGCGGAGCACCAGGCGTCGGCCGATCCGGCCGGCCCGGCGGTGGGTGCCCATGATGACGCCGAGTCCGGTGGCGTCCCAGAACTCCAGCCGGGCGAGGTCGAGCACGAGGTCGCCGAGGCCGCCGTCCACGGCCTGGTGCAGCTGGACGCGCGCGTCGGCGGCGGTGCGCACGTCGAGGCGGCCTTCGATGGCCAGCGCCGTGTGGTCGCCGGTGATGCGCATGCTCTCCTCCTTCGCCTGGCTGGCCCGGTACGGGATGGTTCCGCCCCGGCCGTGCCGGTCCGGGGGTCGCAGGGGTCCGTCCGGGCGGATCGCGGCCGGTGGGCCGCTCGGCTCGCGCGCCGCGCCCGGGCCCGGTCGGAATGCCGGGTTCCCCCTCATCTGACGGCGGATCAGCATCGCGGGTTGCTGGTTCCGGTCAGATCTGAAGCAACTTCACTCGTCCGAGGGAATATACGCAGGAAGTCTCCACACCTACGCTCGATTACCGCCCAAATCACCCGTCTGCGGCACCCGGCGTGAGGAAACTCACCCGGCCCCGAGCGGCCGGGTCGTACGATGCTCCGACCGCACGGCCCGCCCGCTCGCCCGGCCCCGTGGTTCAGGCGCGGCGACGGCTCACTTGCCCGGGTACGGGTAGAAGCCGCGGCCGCTCTTGCGGCCGAGGTCGCCGGCGGTGACCATGCGCGCCATGATCTCCGGGGCGGCGAACTTCTCGTCCTGGGTCTCCTCGTAGATGTTGCGGGCGGCGTGCAGCAGGATGTCCACGCCGGTCAGGTCGGCGGTCTCCAGCGGGCCCATCGGGTGGCCGAAGCCGAGACGGCAGGCGGTGTCGATGTCCTCGGCGGTGGCCACGCCGGACTCGTAGAGCTTGGCGGCCTCGACGACCAGGGCGGTGATCAGCCGGGTGGTGACGAAGCCGGCCACGTCGCGGTTGACCACCACGACGTCCTTGCCGACGCCCTCGGCGAAGGCCCGGGCGGCGGCCAGCGTCTCGTCGCTGGTCTTGTAGCCGCGCACCAGCTCGACCAGCTTCATCAGCGGCACCGGCGAGAAGAAGTGCACGCCGACGACCGACTCGGGGCGCTGCGTGGCGGCGGCGATCCGGGTGATCGGGATGGCGGAGGTGTTGGAGGCCAGCACCGCGCCGTCCTTGGCGAGCTTGTCGAGCTCGCGGAAGACGCCCTCCTTGACCTCCAGCTTCTCGAACACGGCCTCGACCACGATGTCGGCCTCGGCGACGGCGCCCAGGTCGGTGGTGGTGGTGATCCGGCCCAGCGCGGCCTCGGCGTCCTCGGCGCTCAGCCGGCCCTTGGCGACGAACTTCTCGTAGGAGGTGCGGATCCCCGCGAGACCACGCTGCAGCGCCTCCTCGGTGACGTCCCGCAGCACCACCGGGTGACCGGCCTGCGCGGACACCTGGGCGATGCCGGCGCCCATCAGGCCGGCACCGATCACGGCGATCTGCTTGCTGGACGCATTGCTCATGGCTGGGTCTCCCGATGCCGTCGCCGCCCTGGGGGCGGGCCCTGAAGGCGGCTCAGGGCAGGGGTCACCGCCGCAGGAGCCGCGTCGCTCGTTGCCCGGACTCTAATGCCGAATCCGCCCCCGTGGTGGCAATCGGGAGTGTGATCTGTGACCGACCTGGTCGGTCGAACCAGATGCTCCCCGGCTCGTCAGACGGTCAGTCCGAGGTCCTGGGCGAGGATCGCCGCCTGCACCCGGCTGCGCAGCCCCAGCTTCGCCAGGATCCGGCTGACGTGCGTCTTGGTGGTCGCCTCCGCCATCTCCAGCCGCGCCGCGATCTCCCCGTTGGACATCCCGGCCCCGAGGCAGGCCAGCACCTCCCGCTCGCGCGGGGTCAGCCCGGCCACCGCGCCCCGGGCCTCCGGCGCCACCGGCCGCTCCGGGCGGGCGAAGGCGCCGATCAGCCGCCTGGTCACCGAGGGCGCCAGCATGCCGTCCCCGCGCGCCACCGTCCGGACGCCCTCGACCAGGGTGTCCGCCTCCAGGTCCTTCAGCAGGAAGCCGGCCGCGCCGGCGCGCAGCGCGCCGTAGACGTACTCGTCCAGGTCGAAGGTGGTCAGCACGAGCACCTGGGCGGCTCCGGCGTCGACCACCCGGCGGGTCGCCGAGACGCCGTCCAGGCGGGGCATCTGCACGTCCATCAGCACCACGTCCGGGCGCAGCTCCAGCGCCATCCGGACGGCCTCCTCGCCGTCGGCCGCCTGCCCGACCACCTCGACGTCCGGCTCCGCCCGCAGGATCATCACCAGCGCCGCCCGCACCGCGGCCTGGTCCTCGGCCACCAGCACCCGGATCGTCATTCCCGTCCCTCCGTCCGCCCGTCGCGCGGCAGCACCGCGCGCACGCTCCAGTACCCGTCCCGCGGCCCGGCCTCGAAGCTGCCGCCGAGCAGCCCGGCCCGTTCCGCCATGCCGACCAGCCCGGCCCGGGCCCCGGGCAGCGCACGGCCGGCCCCGCCCCGGTACGGGCTGTCCACGGCGATCGCCAGCTCCGCGGGGCCGAACTCCAGCCGCAGGCTGACCAGCCCGGGGCCGGCGTGCTTGAGCGCGTTGGTCAGCGACTCCTGGACGATCCGGTACGCGGCCAGGCCGACCGGTACCGGGACGTCCCCGCGCTCGCCCTGCTCGGTCAGCTCGAAGTCCAGCCCGACGGCGTGGCCGGCCGCCCGGGCCTTGGCCAGCAGCGCGTCGACCGCGGCCAGGTCCGGCGCCGCGTACGACTCGTCCGCCTCGCCCCCGCCGCTGTCCCGCAGCAGTCCGATCATGCGGCGCATTTCGGCCAAACCCTGGACGCTGTTCTCCCGGATCACCGCCAGCACCTCGACCAGCGGATCGTCCGCTGCCAGCCGCCGGCGCCGGGCCACCGACTGCGCTCCCGTCGCGTGGATCGCGATCGCGGACAGGTGGTTGGCCACCACGTCGTGCAACTCCCTTGCCATCCTGGCCCGTTCGGCCACCACCGCCCCGCGGCGGTCCATCTCCGAGAGCAGTGCGGTCTGTTCGGCCCGCAGCCGTTCGGCCTCCGCCTCCTGCCGGTGCTTGCGCACCACGTCACCCGTCCACACCGGCGCCAGGAAGACCAGCGAACTGACCACCGCGACCAGCAGCCCGGCCGAGGTGCCCTGGTAGATCGCCGTCAGCGTGGCGAGCACCAGCACCGTGGACCCGCCGGTCAGGTGCAGCACCCGCGACATCCGGCGGTTGCCGTAGATCACCGCCGCGTACAGCAGGTCGGTGTACATGATCAGGGTCGCCAGCAGGCTCCCCGCGAACAGGCTCGCCACGAAGGCCAGACCGCCCACCGACACCGCCAGCACCGGCCTGGTCCGCCGGACCAGCTCCAGCCCCGCCATCACCAGCATCGGCGGCAGCACCGCCCACAGCGGCACCCGGTCGGCGCGGTCGTACACCCCGAAGGCGATCAGCACCGCGCCGCCGACCAGCCCGCACAGGGCGATCAGCCGGTCCAGCAGGTGCGGGGGCAGGGAGGGTCGCGGCACACCCCCATCCCACCATCCCGGACGGCCCGCCCGGCTCCGGTGCGGGGAGGAGCCGGCTACATCGAAGGATGCAGTCGGGGACGGCACCCGGCGACGACGACACGGCCGCGCACCCCCGCGAGGCTGGAGACACCGCCGACCGACCGGGAGCAGAACGTGATCATCACCCTCATCGTCGCGGCCGAGGTCTCGTGGTGGATCGTGCTCGGCCTCGCCCTCGCCACCCGCTACCTGCTGCGGTGGCGCCGCGCCAGCACCGCGCTGCTGCTCGGCCTGCCGACCGTCGACCTCGTCCTCTACGCACTCGCCGTCCTCGACCTGCGCGGCGGCGCCACCGCGAGCTGGACGCACGCCCTCGCGGCGAGCTACACCGGGTTCTCCGTCGGCTACGGGCCCTCCCTGGTCCGCTGGGCCGACCAGCGCTTCCAGCACCGCTTCGCCGGCGGCCCCGTGCCGCTGCCCGCGCCCAAGTACGGCCCCGAGCGGACCAGGCACGAGTGGCGGATCGCCGGCCGCACGGTGGTCTCGGCGGCGATCACGCTGGGCCTGATCACCCTGCTCGTGCCGCTCTCCGCGGGCTCCGCGCACTTCGGCACCTTCACCCAGTGGTACGTGAAGCTGGGCATCGCGGCCGTCGTCAACCTCGTCGTCGCCGGCTGCTACTCGGTGTGGCCGAAGGAGGCCCCGGCCGGCGTCCTGGTGGTCGACGGCCGGGCGGTCGAGCGGCCCGTCCCGGAGAAGCGGCCCTGAGGCCCTCCGCCCCTCGTCGTCAGCGGTTCTCGCCGGGCACCCAGAGCACGTCGCCGCGCTCCTTGTTGGCCGCCCGGGCCAGGATGAACAGCAGGTCGGAGAGGCGGTTGAGGTACTTCGCGGTCAGCGGGTTGACGGTGTCGCCGTGCTCCGCGATGGCCGCCCAGGTGGACCGCTCGGCCCGCCGCACCACGGTGCAGGCCAGGTGCAGGTGGGCGGCACCGGGGGTGCCGCCGGGCAGGATGAAGCTGCGCAGCTTCTCCAGCTGCGCCAGGTAGTGGTCGCAGTCCCCCTCCAGCCGGTCGATGTACGACTGGAGCACCCGCAGCGGCGGGTACTGCGGGTCCGGCACGACCGGCGTGGAGAGGTCCGCGCCCACGTCGAAGAGGTCGTTCTGGATCCGGACGAGCACGGCCACGACGTCCTCGGGCAGCGCGCCCGCGGCCACCGCCACCCCGATCGCCGCGTTGGCCTCGTTGGCGTCGGCGTACGCCACCAGCCGCGGGTCGGTCTTGCTGGTCCGGCTCATGTCGCCGAGCGCGGTGGTGCCGTCGTCGCCGGTACGGGTGTAGATGCGCGTCAGATTGACCATGCGGACACCCTAGCCCCGGACGTTAGGCCGCGTTAACTCCCCCAGCCGTCGCTACGCGACGTTGACTCCCCCACCCTCCGGCCGGGAGGTACCCCCACC
>NZ_JBIWPA010000034.1:0-73930 GCF_044768035.1 Kitasatospora sp. NPDC101176 | reverse complement strand
CCCCGAGGGTCTCGTCGCTACGCGACGTTGACCTCCCCCAGCCTCCGGCCGGGGGGACCCCCACCCCGAGGGTCTCGTCGCTACGCGACGTTGACCTCCCCCAGCCTCCGGCCGGGGGGACCCCCACCCCGAGGGTCTCGTCGCTACGCGACGTTGACCCTCTGCCCGGGCGGGGCGGCTTCGAGCCAGGCGAGGAAGCCGGTGAGCGCGTCCTCGCTCATCGCGAGCTCCAGCGGCGCCCCGTTGTGCAGGCAGCGCAGCACCACCGAGCCGGAGAGCAGCGCGAGCTCCTCCTGGCCCTCGGGGTAGCGCCGGCCGAGGACCTCGATCTCCCGGCGGGGCAGCACCTTGCGGGGGCGGGGGGCGTAGGAGAAGACCCGGAACCACTCGATCGAGTCGCCGCTGTAGCGGCCGATACCAAAAACCCACCCCTTGCCGTCGGTCTGGGGGACCGGGGCCGAGGTGGGTTTGCCGTTCTCGTCGAGGTCGGGCTGCGTCGAGGCGTCGGCGGGCATTTTGAGGCGGTAGCTGCAGTCGAACGTGCCACCGACGCGCTGGATCAATCGGCGGCGTACCGCGAACGCCACCAGGCCGATCACACCCAGTGCCACGACCGCCGCACACACCACAAGCGCGAGGACCATGCTCACCTACCTCCTCGCTACCCGCGTTCCCCGTATCGGTCGTATCAAGCGACCGCGTTGACCTACCAACTACGACGACAGTCCCGGGGTCACGCTCACGCGTCCCCGGGACCGTCGGTCGACCCCGCTGAAACCGGGGTCCGGCGTACTCAGACGTGCGCCTTGAGGCCGTTCGCCGCGAACAGCCGGACCTCGGCGCGACGCTCGGCGTGCGCGTCCAGGTCGGACTTGGCCTGCTCCAGTGCACGCTCGGCACGCGCGACGTCGATCTCGTCCGCCAGCTCGGCGATCTCCGCGAGCAGAGACAGCTTGTTGTCGGCGAAGGAGATGAAGCCGCCGTGCACAGCGGCGATGACGGTGCCGCCGTCCACCGTGCGGATGGTGACCGGACCGGTCTCCAGCACGCTCAGCACCGGGGTGTGGCCCGGCATGATGCCGGTGTCACCGGAGGCCGTACGGGCGACGACGATGGTGGCCGCACCGGACCACACCTTGCGGTCGGCTGCGACCAGCTCGACGTGCAGCTCAGCCAACGTGGGCTCCTAGGCTCATGCAACCCCCGATTACTCGGGAGTTTCGGTAAGAATAACGGCCCCGCACCTCCGGCATGAAACCGGCGGCGCGGATTTGACCGGAATCACAGCCGATGCGACGCGAGGGGTGGGCCCCAGACTCGGGGGCCACCCCTCACGGTCACTCGGCTGCTACCGGCCGCGACTACTTCTTCGCCAGCTCGGCGGCGTTCTTCTCGAGGTCCTCGATGCCACCGCACATGAAGAAGGCCTGCTCCGGGACGGAGTCGTACTTGCCGTCCGCGATCGCGTTGAACGCCTCGATGGTCTCCGACAGCGGAACGGTCGAGCCGTCGACGCCGGTGAACTGCTTCGCCACGTAGGTGTTCTGCGAGAGGAAGCGCTCGATGCGACGGGCGCGGTGCACCGTGATCTTGTCTTCCTCGGACAGCTCGTCCATACCGAGGATGGCGATGATGTCCTGCAGGTCCTTGTACTTCTGCAGGATCCCCTTGACGCGGACGGCCGTGTCGTAGTGGGTCTGCGCGATGTACCGCGGGTCGAGGATGCGGGACGTGGAGTCCAGCGGGTCGACGGCCGGGTAGATGCCCTTCTCCGAGATCGGGCGCGACAGAACGGTCGTCGCGTCCAGGTGGGCGAAGGTGGTGGCCGGGGCCGGGTCGGTCAGGTCGTCCGCGGGGACGTAGATCGCCTGCATCGAGGTGATCGAGTGACCGCGGGTCGAGGTGATGCGCTCCTGCAGGAGGCCCATCTCGTCGGCCAGGTTCGGCTGGTAGCCCACCGCGGAGGGCATGCGGCCGAGCAGGGTCGACACCTCGGAACCGGCCTGGGTGAACCGGAAGATGTTGTCGATGAAGAGGAGCACGTCCTGCTTCTCGACGTCACGGAAGTACTCCGCCATGGTCAGCGCGGAGAGCGCGACGCGCAGACGGGTGCCCGGCGGCTCGTCCATCTGGCCGAAGACCAGCGCGGTCTTGTCCAGAACGCCCGAGTCGACCATCTCGTGGATGAGGTCGTTGCCCTCACGGGTGCGCTCGCCGACGCCGGCGAACACGGAGACACCACCGAAGTTCTCGGCGACGCGGTAGATCATCTCCTGGATCAGAACGGTCTTGCCGACACCGGCACCACCGAACAGACCGATCTTGCCACCCTGGACGTACGGGGTGAGGAGGTCGATGACCTTGATGCCGGTCTCGAACATCTCGGTCTTCGACTCGAGCTCGGCGAAGTTCGGGGCCTTGCGGTGGATCGGCCAGCGAACCTCGACCTGCGAGTCGAACTCCGCCTTGTCGACGTTCAGCACCTCACCGAGGGCGTTGAAGACCTTGCCCTTGGTGATCTGGCCGACGGGGACGGAGATCGCCGCACCGGTGTCGGACACCTGCGCGCCACGGACCAGGCCGTCGGTCGGCTGCATCGAGATGCCGCGGACCAGGCCGTCGCCGAGGTGCTGGGCGACCTCGAGGGTGAGGGTCTTCTTGCCCGAGCCGTCGGGGTTGTCCACCTCGACGTGCAGGGCGTTGAACATGTCCGGAATAGCGTCGACGGGGAACTCCACGTCGACGACCGGGCCGATGACCCGCGCGACGCGGCCCGTCGCCGTGGTCGGCTCAACAGTGGTAGTCATACTCATTCGCTCCCGCGGCTAGCGTCAGCGAGGGCGTTGGCCCCGCCGACGATCTCGCTGATTTCCTGGGTGATCTCGGCCTGACGGGCCGAGTTGGCAAGCCGCGTGAGCGACTTGATGAGCTCGCCGGCGTTGTCGGTCGCGCTCTTCATCGCACGCCGTCGCGCGGCGTGCTCGGAGGCGGCCGACTGCAGGAGAGCGCTGTAGATCCGGCTCTCGACGTACCGCGGGAGGAGCGCGTCCAGGACGCCCTCCGCCGACGGTTCGAAGTCGTACAGCGGGAAGATCTCCGGCTTGGCCGACTGCTGGACCTCGTCCAGCTTCAGCGGCAGCAGCCGCGCCTCGACCGCGGTCTGCGTGAGCATCGACTCGAACTCGGTCGAGACGAGGTGGATCTCGTCCACACCGCCGGTCTCGGCGGTGAAGGCCGCGATCAGCTCGGCCGCGACGGCCTTCGCGTCACCGTAGCTCGGCTTGTCCGAGAAGCCCGTCCACGACTGGCCCACCGCGAGGTCGCGGAAGGTGTAGTACGACAGACCCTTCCGGCCGATGATGTAGGTCACCACGTCCTTGCCCTCGCCGCGCAGGCGCTCGGTGAGCACCATGGAGGCCTTGATGGCGTTGGACGAGTAACCGCCGGCCAGGCCGCGGTCCGCCGTGATCAGCAGGACGGCGGCGCGCGAGGCCGAGGGGTTCTCGGTGGTGAGCGGGTGCTTGGCGTTGGACCGGGTGGCCACCGCCGTCACCGCCCGGGTGAGCTCGTCGGCGTACGGAGTGGAGGCGGCCACCGCGCGCTGCGCCTTACCGATGCGCGCCGCGGAGATCATCTCCATCGCCTTGGTGATCTTCTTCGTCGCGGTGACAGAGCGGATCCGGCGCTTGTAGACCCGAAGCTGTGCTCCCATGGGTCGTTACGTCCTTTCCCTCGTTACCGGACTCAGGCCTGCTCGCCGAGGAGCTTGCCGTCGGCGGTGGTGAAGCCCTGCTTGAAGGCGGCGATCGCGCTGGTGAGAGCGTCGATGGTGCCGTCCTCCAGCTTGCTGGTCTCGACGATGCCGGCCAGCAGGTCCTTGTGCTGCAGGCGCAGGTGGTCCAGGAACTCGCGCTCGAAGCGGCGGATGTCCGCGACCGGGACGTCGTCCAGCTTGCCGGTGGTGCCGGCCCAGATGGAGACGACCTGCTCCTCGACCGGGAACGGCTGGTACTGGCCCTGCTTCAGCAGCTCGACCATGCGCGCACCGCGCTCCAGCTGGGCCTTGGAGGCCGCGTCCAGGTCGGAGCCGAAGCCGGCGAAGGCCTCGAGCTCGCGGTACTGGGCCAGGTCCAGGCGAAGGCGGCCGGCGACCGACTTCATGGCCTTGATCTGGGCCGAGCCACCGACGCGGGAGACCGAGATGCCGACGTTCACGGCCGGGCGGATGCCGGCGTTGAACAGGTCGGACTCCAGGAAGCACTGGCCGTCGGTGATGGAGATGACGTTGGTCGGGATGTACGCCGAGACGTCGTTGGCCTTGGTCTCGATGATCGGCAGACCGGTCATCGAGCCCGCGCCCAGCTCGTCGGAGAGCTTCGCGCAGCGCTCCAGCAGGCGGGAGTGCAGGTAGAAGACGTCACCCGGGTAGGCCTCGCGGCCCGGCGGGCGGCGCAGCAGCAGGGAGACGGAGCGGTAGGCCTCGGCCTGCTTCGACAGGTCGTCGAAGATGATCAGGACGTGCTTGCCGTCGTACATCCACTCCTGGCCGATGGCCGAACCGGTGTACGGGGCGAGGTACTTGAAGCCGGCCGGGTCGGAGGCGGGAGCAGCCACGATGGTGGTGTACTCCAGCGCGCCGGCCTCCTCCAGGGCGCCGCGGACGGACGCGATGGTGGAGCCCTTCTGGCCCACGGCGACGTAGATGCAGCGGACCTGCTTCTTCGGGTCGCCCGAGCGCCAGTTGTCGCGCTGGTTGATGATCGTGTCGATCGCCACCGCGGTCTTGCCGGTCTGGCGGTCGCCGATGATCAGCTGACGCTGGCCACGGCCGATCGGGGTCATCGCGTCGATGGCCTTGATGCCGGTCTGCATCGGCTCGTGGACCGACTTGCGGACCATGACGCCGGGGGCCTGCAGCTCCAGGGCACGGCGGCCGGTGGAGGCGATGTCGCCCAGGCCGTCGATCGGGTTGCCCAGCGGGTCCACGACGCGGCCGAGGTAGCCGTCGCCGACCGGAACCGAGAGGACCTCGCCCGTGCGGCGCACGGTCTGGCCCTCTTCGATGCCACCGAACTCACCGAGGATGACGACACCGATCTCACGGGTGTCGAGGTTCAGCGCGAGGCCGAGCGTGCCGTCCTCGAACTTCAGCAGCTCGTTCGCCATGACCGAGGGCAGGCCCTCGACATGCGCGATGCCGTCCGCTGCGTCAGTGACCGTGCCGACCTCTTCCACAGAAGCGGCGTCCGGCTGGTACGACTGGACAAAGTCGGCCAGCGCGTCCCGGATCTCCTCCGGACGGATCGTAAGCTCCGCCATCAGGCTTCCCTGCTCTCCTAGTTTGCGATCCTCGGCCCGCCATTGAGGGCCGCAAGTATTCGACTCTCGGCCGGGTCTGCCGAACCGGCCGTCCGATGTGCCGGCTCCTGGGGGAACCGGTTTCCCGACCGAGGGTCGGATGTACTGCTTCGGTGCTCAGCCTTCGAGCGACTGGCGAGCGCCTTCGAGGCGGCTCGACACGGTGCCTTCGATGATCTCGTCGCCGATCTGCACCCGGACGCCGCCGACGACCTCGGGGTCGACGTCGATGTTCAGGTGGACCTGGCGGCCGTACATCCGGCCCAGAGCACCGGACAGGCGCTCCTTCTGGGTGTCCGACAGCGGCACCGCGGTGGTGACCAGGGCCACCACGCGGCCGCGGCGAGCGGCGGCGAGCTTGGAGTAGGACTCCAGGCCCTGCTCCAGGCTACGACCACGCGGCACGTTGACGAGGGCCGTGACGAGTCGCACGGTGCCCGCGTGGGCGCGGCCGCCGAGCAGCTTGCCGATCAGCTCCGCCTTGGCGACGGCGCCGGCCTTCGGCTCGGTCAGCGCGGCGCGCAGCTCGTGCGAGCCGCTCACCACCCGGCCGAACCGGAACAGCTCGTCCTCGACGTCGTCCAGGGCGCCGGCCTTGTCCGCACCGATGATCTCCGCGTACGCGGCGAGCTGCTCGGTGGCGTCGACCAGGTCTCGCGAGCCCGACCAGCGGGACCGGGCCAGGCCGGACACGAGGTCGACGGTCTCGCCGGAGACCTGGCCGGTCAGCAGCGAGGAGACCAGCTGGGCCTTGTCCTGGCCGGACCGGGACGGGTCGGTCAGGACACGGCGCAGCGACACCTCACGGTCCAGCAGGGCCGTGACGGCGGTGAGCTCCTCGGCGAGCTTGGCCGCGTCCACCGAGGTGGAGTCGGTCAGGCTCTCCAGGTTCTGCCGGCCGGCGGCGAGGGCCTCACGGCTGGCGCCGATCACTTGGCCGCACCCTGAGCAACGGCGGCCTTGGCCTCCAGCTCGTCCAGGAAGCGGTCGATCACGCCGCTCTGCCGGGCGTGGTCCTCGAGGGACTCACCCACGATGCGGGAGGCCAGCTGGGAGGCCAGCGAACCCACGTCCTGGCGCAGGGCGGCAGTCGCCTGCTTCTTGTCAGCCTCGATCTGGGCGTGACCGGCGGCGACGATGGCCTCGCGCTGGCGCTGGCCCTCCTCGCGCATCTCGGCGAGCTGGGCGGCACCCTGCTCGCGAGCCTGCTCGACGATGCGGGCAGCCTCGTGGCGCGCCTCGGCGAGCTCGGCGCGGTACTGCTCAAGCAGGGCCTGCGCCTCTGCCTGGGCGGCCTCGGCGCGCTCCATCCCGCCCTCGATCGCGTCCCGGCGCTCCGACAGCACCTTCTCGATGCTGGGGAGGAGCTTCTTGCCGAGCAGACCGAAGACGATGAAGAAGCAGAGCAGGCCGATGATGATCTCGGGCCACGCGGGGAGGAGAGGGTTCATCTTCTCCTCGGCCGCGAGCTGGACGATCGCCATGCTCATATCTGGACCTTCCTCAGAAAGGGTCTACGGCGATTACTTGTTGCCGAAGACGAACGGCATGACGATGCCGATGAGGGCGAGCGCCTCGGTCAGCGCGAAGCCGATGAACATGTTGGAGCGGATGAGACCGGCGGCCTCGGGCTGACGGGCCATGGCCTGGACACCGTTACCGAAGATGAGACCGACGCCGATGCCGGGGCCGATGGCGGCGAGGCCGTAGCCGATCGAGGCGACGGAACCGTAGACAGTGCCCTCAGCGAGGATGCTCATTGACGTTGTCCTTTGCAGGGTGGTGAACCGGTGGTGATTGGCCACCGGGCGATCCGGGAGGTTGGTTCAGGGGTGGGGCCGAGGCCCCCTGGCTCAGTGCGACTCTTCGAGGGCACCGGCGATGTAGCTGCTGGCCAGCATCACGAAGATGTAGGCCTGCAGGAACTGGACCAGCAGCTCGAAGGCGGTCAGCGCGACGGCGACGACGAACGAGGCCGAGCCGTACAGCGCGCCCAGGGTCGGGCTGAGCAGGTACCAGGAGGCGATGGAGAACATCACGATCAGCAGGTGGCCGGCGAACATGTTCGCGAAGGCTCGGACCGCGAGCGTGAAGGGGCGCACGAAGATGTTCGAGAAGAACTCGATCGGCACCAGGATGAACATGACCCAGCCGGGGATGCCCGAGGGCCAGCAGAGGTTCTTGAAGCCGCCGACGAAGCCGTGCTTCTTGAAGGTCAGCGTCATGTAGGTGATCCACACGACGCCGGCGAGACCCGCCGGGAACGCGATCGCCGCCGTCACGGGGAACTGCGCGAACGGGATGATCGACATGATGTTCATCAGCCAGATGAAGAAGAACATCGAGACCAGCATCGGGACGTACTTCTCGCCCTTCTTGCCGATCGTCTCCAGCACGATGGAGCGCTTGACGAAGTCGTAGCCGATCTCGGCGACGAGCTGCATCTTGCCGGGGACCAGGCGCGGCTTGGCGAACGCGGCCCAGAAGAAGACGACGACAAGCACTGCGACGATCATCGACAGCAGCATCGGCTTGTTGAAGTAGAAGCTGCCGATCGAGAAGATCGGCTTGAAGTCGAACTCGTTCAGGCCAGGAGCCGGGAAGCCGCAGCCGGCGTCCCCGAAGTGGCAACTGCCTGAGGCGAGGTACGTGAGCTTTTCAGCACTCACCACGGACTCCTTCGTCGTGACGCATGGTTACGGCAACCTCGGTGTGTCGGCGCGGCCTGCGGCCACGGTGCGGCACTGGAACTTGATGGGTTTCTCGCCGACCCCGTCCGGCAGTGCGCTGCACCGCTGCGGGATCATCGAAGACTGCGCGGGTCCGGGGGGCGATCCGTCCACTGTCCGGACAGACCTGGCCGCTTCCCGTACTCCGTTGTTGCGACGGACGATAGCAGTCCGTCAGTGCGGCATAAACACCGCCCCCCTCGTTGGGGGGACAGTGAGGCCTCGTCACTGTTGACGCCCGGAGTCGGAGGGCTTGTCGCCCTTGTTTTCCGAGGCGTCGGGGTCCACGTAGAAGGTCTTGGCCTTCAGGGCGCCGCGCACCTGGAACCCCGTCCAGATCAACGCGCAGCCGAGCAGTGTGAAGGCGAAGGCCTGCCGGTTGAAGAGGTCGGTGTCCTTGAACACCGCGAGGACGATGCCGACCAGCAGGATCTGCGTGGTGTACACCAGGAGCGCCGCGGCCATCATGATCTGCGGGTTCGACCTGGTCAGCCGGTCGAGCGCGATCTGGCCCGAGCTGAAGAAGGCCATCACCAGCAGTACGCCGAAGAGGGCTCCGAGCAAACCCTTCCCACCGGCGACGGCGAAGGAGATCGCCATGGCGATGATCCCGGCGACCGCAGTGGGAATCGCGGCGCCTCGGAGGATCCGGGCGTCGGTGGACGGCATGTCGGCAGCTCCGGCGGCATGTCGATGTGGCGGGGGACGGGGCACAGAAGGTGGTGGGTGACACCGACCGAGAGGCCGCCGCCCGGGCCGCCCGCTGCGGCGGGCCCGTCGAGGGAGGCCGACAGGGACGGAAGGCATCCACCTGTCAGGTCTTTCGGCGTGTTCTCGGTACTCGTGAACGGTATCACAAACTATTTGATGAGAGCTTTACCATGAATGTGTGGTACCTGTCACACTGACGGCCCAACCGTGCCGCCGAACGGGTGAGGCCGTTTGACCTAACGTCAACTCGCTTGCTACCGGCGGCCGGTGGTCCGGTCCTGGGTGCCGAGCGCCGAGGCGCCCCGGCCCGCGTCCTGGCCGGCTTCACCGAGAAGTTGCTTGTCCTTGGCCGACAGTTCAGCCATCGGGGCGGACTGCTGGCGGCGGTAGCGGGGCGGGACGAAGGACTGCACGGCCTTCGGCGCGCGCGGCCGGAACCGCGGGGTCAGCAGCACGACCAGGCCGACCAGGCAGAGCCCGGCGAGCGTCAGCACCACGGTGCGACCGGTGTTGGTCACCGAGAAGGCCACCGTGCCGAAGGCGATCAGCGCGGCCCAGAAGTACATGATCAGCACCGCACGGCTGTGCGAGTGACCGACCTGCAGCAGCCGGTGGTGCAGGTGGCGCTTGTCCGCGGCGAACGGCGACTGGCCGGCCCAGGTGCGGCGGACCACGGCGAGCAACAGGTCGGCCAGCGGCAGTGCGATGACCGTCAGCGGCAGCAGCAGCGGGATGTAGATCGGCACCAGGGCGTGCACGGTGGCGGTCTGCGAACCGGTCTCGCTGGTGATCAGGTCCGGGTCGACGCGGCCGGTGATGGAGATCGCGGCGACGGCGAGCATCAGGCCCAGCATCATCGAGCCGGAGTCGCCCATGAAGATCCGCGCGGGGTGCATGTTGTGCGCCAGGAAGCCCAGGCACATGCCGATCAGCAGCACGCTGAACAGCACCGCGGGGGCCGCGTCGGTGATCGTGTAGCCGTACCAGAGGCGGTAGCTGTACAGGAAGAACGCGATCGCGGCGATGCAGACCATGCCGCCGGCCAGGCCGTCGAGGCCGTCGATGAAGTTGACCGCGTTGACCATGACGACGACCAGGGTGACCGAGATGACCATGCCCTGGGTGGGGCTCACCGCGACGGCGCCGACGCCGGGCACCGGGAGGGTGATCACCGTGACGCCCTGCCAGACCATCACACCGGCGGCGATCATCTGGCCGCCGAGCTTGACCAGCGCGTCCACGCCCCACTTGTCGTCGAGCACGCCGAGCAGCCACATGATCCCGGCGCCGGACAGCAGGGCCCGGATGTCGGTGCCCTGGGAGAACACCTTGCTCAGGTTGTCCAGCTGCGAGGCGACCAGGATGCCCGCGCAGAGACCGCCGAACATGGCGATCCCGCCGAGCCGCGGGGTGGGCTCGCGGTGCACGTCACGGGCGCGCACGGGCGGCATCGCGCCGGCCGCGATGGCGAACTTCCGGACCGGGCCGGTCAGCAGGTAGGTGACGGCGGCGGTGCAGAACAGCACCAGCAGATACTCACGCACCACTGGCCTCCTGCATCACTGTCCGACGGGAAGGTACCGAAGGTACTCCCCTGCCTGTCCGGGTTTCGAGGTGCGTCGCCACGGCACACACCTTATTGAGTCGGACGCCTCGGGCGTGCATCGCGGTTCGCCCTCCCGGGTAGGAGATCTCGATGCCCGCGGCCGCCCGGGCCGCTCACGGCCGGTCGGCGAAGGCCAGCGCGAGCTCCCGGACCCGTTCCGCCACCGGCACGACCGTTCCGTCCACGAGCAACCGTGCGATCAGCCGGGCGACCTCGGCGAGTTCGGCCTCGCCCATCCCCTGGCTGGTCACCGTGCCGGTGCCCAGCCGGATGCCGGACGCTTCGGCGGCGGGCGCCGGGTCGTACGGCAGTGCGCACTTGCCGAGCAGCAGCCCGGCCGCCGCGCAGCGCCGCTCGGCCTCCGCGCCGGTGACGCCCAGCGGGCTCACGTCCACCGTCACCAGGTGGGTGTCGGTGCCGCCGGTCAGCGGGCGTGCACCGGCCTCCGCGAGCCCTGCCGCCAGCACCCGCGCCCCCGCCACCGTCCGGTGCGCGTAGGCCCGGTAGCCGGCCGTGGACGCCTCCGCGAGGGCCACCGCCTTGCCCGCCACCTCGTTCATCGCCGCGCCGCCCTGGCTGAACGGGAACACCGCCCGGTCGATCCGCTCGGCCAGCTCCGCGGTGGACAGCAGCAGACCCCCGCGCGGGCCCCGCAGCAGCTTGTGGGTGGCCGCCACGGTGACGTCCGCGTACGGCACCGGTGAGGGCGCCACACCGGCCGCGACCAGCCCGGTGGTCTGCGCCGCGGAGGCGATCAGGTAGGCGTCCACCTCGTCGGCGATCTGCCGGAACGCCGCCCAGTCCGGGTGCCGCGGGTAGGAGATCGAACCGGCCACGATCGCCTTCGGACGGTGCCGGCGGGCCAGGTCGCGCACCTGGTCGAGGTCGATCAGGCCGTCGGCCTCGCGCACGCCGTACCCGGTGAAGGCGAACCAGCGGCCGGAGAAGTTCGCGCGCGAGCCGCAGCTCAGGTGGCCGCCGTGCTCCAGCGACATCGCCAGCACCCCGTCGCCGGGCCGAAGCAGCGCAGCGTAGGCCGCCAGCATCGCCGAAGTCGCCGACCGGGGCTGGACGTTGGCGTGCGGGGCGGCGAACAGCTGGCGGGCCCGGTCGATCGCCAGCAGCTCGGCGGCGTCCGCGAGGGCGCAGCCGGTGTGGTGCCGGCGGCCCGGGTAGCCCTCGGCGTACTTGTCGATCAACGGCCCGGTCAGCGCGGCCAGGACGGCCGGGGAGGTCAGGTTCTCGCCCGCCAGCAGCTGGATCGACTCGGCCCGTCGTTCGGCCTCGGCCGCCAGCAGGTCGGCCAGCTGCGGATCCGCCCGGTGCAGCGCCTCGGACGCCCAGGGGCGCCCGCTCGTCGCTCTCGGACCGGTCGGGGCGTCGGTGACGGTCATGGCGGGGCTCCCGGGCCGCGTGGGGGCGCCTCCCGGCGCGCGGGCCGGGAAGGATCGATTCCTCCAGCGTAGGACCGGCCCGGCCGGGTGGCGCGCCGACGCGGGGCCATTCGGCGCCTTCGTTCCGGCGGTCGCCCGGGCGGTCGCCCCGGGCGGGGGCTCAGCGCAGCGCGGACACGCCGGTGAGTGCGGTGACCACCGGGTCGACGGCGTGGAATATCTCCTCGCCGCAGTTGCGGAACATGCCGATCGGCGCCCCGTACGGGTCCTCCAGCTCGTCCGACTCCGGGGTCGCGGCCAGCAGCCAGCCGCGCAGTGCGGCGGCGGCCCGGACCAGGGCGCGGGCGCGCTCGGTGACGTCGGCGCCGCGCCGCGGGTCGGGCAGGGTGCCCGGGTCTATCGTCCGGACCAGGCGGGTGAACTCCTTCAGCGTGAAGGTCCGCAGGCCCGCCTCGTGCCCCATCGAGATCACCTGCGCCCGGTGGTCGAGCGTCGCGGTGAGGACCAGGTCGGCCTCCACGACGTGCTCGTCCAGCAGCTCGCGACCGGTGAAACCGCCGCTGTCGGCGCCGTACTCGTCCAGGACGGTCGCCGCGTGGTCCTCCATCGGCGCGCCGACGTGGCCCCAGGTGCCGGCGCTCTCCACCAGGATCCGCCCGGCCACCCGCGGGCTGAGCCGGGTGTCCAGCTCACGCCGGGTGAGCCGCTCGGCGATCGGCGAGCGGCAGATGTTCCCGGTGCAGACGAACAGGATCCGGAAGTGGTCCAGCGGTCTGGGGCCCACGGCAAGGTACGGTGCTATGCCCGGCCCGGCGTGGAGCGAGGCGGTCGGCGTCAACTGCCGGCCTCCAGGTCGGGGACGACCTCCCTCAGCTGCTCGACGCTGATCGCGCCCGCCCGCAGCAGGACCGGGACCTTGCCCGTGACGTCGACGATGGACGAGGCGGTGGCGTGGTCCGCCTGCCCGCCGTCCAGGTAGACCGAGATGGCGTCGCCGAGCTGCGCCTGCGCCTCGTCGCAGGTCGCCGGGGACGGACCGCCGGTCTTGTTGGCGCTGGAGACGGCCAGCGGGCCGGTGGCGTTCAGCAGCTCGATGGCGACCGGGTGCAGCGGCATCCGGACGGCGACGGTGCCGCGGGTCTCGCCGAGGTCCCAGCGCAGCGAGGGCTGGTGCTTGGCGACCAGGGTGAGCCCGCCCGGCCAGAACGCGTCGACCAGCTCCCAGGCCTGCTCGGAGAAGTCGGTGACCAGGCCGTGCAGGGTGGTCGGCGAGCCGACCAGCACCGGCGAGGGCATGTTGCGGCCGCGGCCCTTGGCGGCCAGCAGCTCGCCGACGGCCTCCGGGGAGAAGGCGTCCGCGCCGACCCCGTACAGGGTGTCGGTCGGCAGCACGACGAGTTCGCCGCGGCGGATGGCGGATGCGGCCTCGCGCAGGCCGGTGGCACGGTCCCCGGCGTCGGCACAGTCGTAGCGGCGGCTCATCGGTGCGGTCCCCTTCCGGAACGGCTCATCACAGCGGTCACAGCACGGCCTCGTGCACGGCGGTCCGGCACGGTGCCGGACGGCCCGGCACGACGCCCTGTGGGCGGTCGTACGGTGCCGGACGGTTCACAGCGAGGCCCTTCGGGCCGTCGTGAAGCGCGGCCGGTTGTTCAGGTCGCGGTGGTCGGCGGTGTCCGTCCACCCGCGTTCCTCGTTGAAGATCCACGGCACCTGGCCGCCCTGCTGGTCGGCGTGCTCGACCACCACCGCGCCGCCCGGGCGCAGCAGCCGGGCGGCCACCCGCTCGATGCCGCGGATGGTGTCCAGGCCGTCCTCGCCGGAGAACAGCGACATCTGCGGGTCGTGGTCGCGGGCCTCCGGCGCGACGTACTCCCACTCGGTGAGCGGGATGTACGGCGGGTTGGAGATGACCAGGTCGAAGCGGCCGTCCCAGGAGCGGTCGTCGGCGAAGGCCAGGGTGGCGTCACCGGCGTGCAGGGTGACCCGGGCCCGGTCCGGGCTGGCCTCGATGTTGCGCCGGGTGTACTGCAGCGCGCCCTCGTCGAGTTCGAAGGCGTGCACGGTCGAGCGCGGCAGCTCCTGGGCCAGGGCGAGCGCGATGGCGCCGGAGCCGGAGCACAGGTCGACGACCAGCGGCTCGGCGACGTCCATGTCGCGGACGGCGTCTATGGCCCACTCGACGACCGTCTCGGTCTCCGGCCGGGGCACGAAGACCCCGGGGCCGACCTCGAGCTCCAGGTAGCGGAAGAACGCCCGCCCGGTGATGTGCTGGAGCGGCTCGCGCGCCTCGCGGCGGGAGACGGCCTCCCAGTAGCGGGCGTCGAAGTCCGCGTCCTGCACGGTGTGCAACTGGCTGCGCTTGACGTCGTGGACGTAGGCGGCGAGTTCCTCCGCGTCGAAGCGCGGTGACGGCACGCCGGCCGCGGCCAACCGCTGGGTGGCCTGGGCCACCTCGGCGAGCAGCAGGTTCATCCGTACGACCTCTTGTTTCTGCGCTCCGGCTTCTGGCTTTCGGGCTGGGGCGCGCCGGTCTCAGTTCTGTTGGGCCGCGGCCAGCTTGGCCGCCGCGTCCGCGTCGACGCAGGACTGGATCACCGCGTTCAGGTCGCCGTCCAGGACCTGGTCCAGGTTGTACGACTTGAACCCCGTGCGGTGGTCCGAGATGCGGTTCTCGGGGTAGTTGTACGTCCGGATCCGCTCGGAGCGGTCCACCGTGCGGACCTGGCTGCGACGCGCCTCCGAGGCCTCCCGCTCGGCCTCCTCCTGCGCGGCGGCCAGCAGCCGCGAACGCAGGATGCGCATCGCCTGCTCCTTGTTCTGCAGCTGGCTCTTCTCGTTCTGGCAGGACGCCACGATACCGGTCGGCAGGTGGGTGATCCGGACCGCGGAGTCGGTGGTGTTGACCGACTGGCCGCCGGGGCCGGAGGAGCGGTAGACGTCGATCCGCAGGTCGTTGGCGAGGACCTCGACCTCGACCTCCTCCGCCTCGGGGGTGACCAGCACGCCCGCCGCGGAGGTGTGGATGCGGCCCTGCGACTCGGTGGCGGGGACGCGCTGCACGCGGTGCACGCCGCCCTCGTATTTCAGCCGGGCCCAGACGCCCTGGCCGGGCTCGGCGCTGCCCTTGGTCTTCACGGCCACCGAGACGTCCTTGTAGCCGCCGAGGTCGGACTCGTTGGAGTCGATGATCTCGGTCTTCCAGCCGATCCGCTCAGCGAAGCGCAGGTACATCCGGAGCAGGTCGCCGGCGAACAGCGCGGACTCCTCGCCGCCCTCGCCCGCCTTGATCTCCAGGATGACGTCCTTCTCGTCGCTCGGGTCGCGCGGCACGAGCAGCAGTCGCAGCTCCTCGGTCAGCTCCTCGCGGCGGTGCTCGCCGTCCTTCACCTCGGAGAGGAACTCCGGGTCCTCGGCCGCGAGTTCACGCGCGGCCTCGATGTCCTCGCCGGCCTGCCGCCACTCCCGGAAGACCCGGGTGATCGGGGTCAGCTCGGCGTACCGCTTGGCCAGCTTGCGCGCGTTGGCCTGGTCGGCGTGGACGGACGGGTCGGCCAGCCTCTTCTCGAGGTCGGCGTGCTCGACGAGGAGCTCTTCGACTGCCTCGAACATGGGGGTGGCCTTCTTCCCGGAGATCGGTTGGTGTGGTGGGACGCGAACGGCGCCGGTCCCCAGCGCCCCCGGAACGAGTACGGGGGCACCGGGAACCGGCGCCGAGGGAGCGCTAGGCCTTCGCGCTGTGCTGCTTGCCGAAGCGGGCCTCGAAGCGGGCCACGCGGCCACCGGTGTCGAGGATCTTCTGCTTGCCGGTGTAGAACGGGTGGCACTGCGAGCAGACCTCGGCGCGGATCTCGCCACTGGTCTCGGTCGAGCGGGTCACGAACTCGGCGCCGCAGGTGCAGGTCACACGGGTGACCACGTACTCGGGGTGAACGTTGGGCTTCAAGGGGTTCTCCTAGGTTTCGGGAGGGCACCGGGTCGGCGGCTGGAGCGCCGCACGTGAACCGGGACCGACGGACCAGTCTGCCAGGACCGGCCGCATCTTCCCAAACCGGGGCCCGCTCCGGGATATTCCGCGCGCCGCCGCGGGCCCGTCGCGCGCCCGCCCCGACCGTGCCGCGCCGGCCGTGCCGCGGCCCGGCGCCCGGTCAGCGCCTGGCCGGGGCTTTCGCCGCGCCCGTCGCGGGGCCCGTGGGGGCCGTGGGGGCGGCCTGGGCGGGGTTCTCCGGCTGCGCCGAGACGACGGACTGCGGGAGCGGCTGGTCGGCCTTGAGCGCGGCCCAGAGCTGGTCGGCCTGCGGCTGCTGTTCGACGACCCGGTTGGGGTCGCTGGGTGCGGTCACCACCGGCAGGGTCACCATGCCGAGCTGGTCCGGCCCGATGCCCTTGAGCTCCTGGACGAGGCCCACCAGGGCGTTCACCGAGCCCAGTGCGGAGTCGGTGGTGACGCTGCTGGTCATGGTGTCGCCGATCGACCACAGCTTGACCGGGTTGGAGAACAGCCCGAGCCCGCCGGCCTGCTGCAGCAGCGACCGCACCATCTGCTTCTGCAGTTCGATCCGGCCGAGGTCGCTGCCGTCGCCGACGCCGTGCCGGGTGCGGACGAAGGCCAGGGCCTGCTGGCCGTCCAGGTGGTGCTCGCCGGGGGCGAGGTCGAGGCCGCTGTCCTTGTCGTGGATGGCCACCGTGGTGGTCACGGTGGCCCCGCCCAGCGCGTCCACGACCCGGGCGAACCCGGCGAAGTCGATCTGCACGTAGTGGTCCATCCGCAGCCCGGTGAGCTGTTCGGTGGTCTTGACCGCGCAGGCGGCGCCGCCGGTCTCGAAGGCGCTGTTGTACATGGCGCGCTTGGCACCGGGCACCGTCCGGCCGGCCGCGTCGGTGCAGTCGGGCCGGTTGACGAGGGTGTCGCGCGGGATCGAGACGACCTCGGCGCGCGAGTGGTCCTGGTTGACGTGCACCACCATCGCGGTGTCCGAGCGGGCGGTGTCGCCGGTGTCGCCGCCGGCCAGGTCGCCGTTCCGGCCGTTCCGCGAGTCGGAGCCGAGCACCAGGATGTTGAAGGACCCGTCGGTGGCCCCCGGCGGGCGGGCGTCGCCGAGCCGGGCGTTGATGTCGACGCTCTTGATGTTGCCGTTGAGCTTGTAGTACGCGTACCCGGCCGCTCCGGCACCGAGGACGACGAGTGCGGCGAACGCGCAGGCCGCCGCCCGCAGGACCTTGCGGCGGCGGGTCAGGACCCTCTTGTGTTCGGCCATACGGTCCAGAGTAAATCGGACAAGATGATCCAAAGACCCCAGGATGTCCCCATCCTGGAACAAAGGCCCGGCCGGACGCACGGAACCCCGGACCGCTCGCGCGATCCGGGGTTCCGTGTCCGACTGCCGTCCGGCTACCGTCAGTCGCTGGAGCCGGGGGTGGTCTTGGCGATCTGCATCAGGAACTCGGCGTTGCTCTTGGTCTGCTTCATCTTGTCCAGGAGCAGCTCGATCGCCTGCTGCGAGTCCAGCGCGTGCAGCACCCGGCGGAGCTTCCAGACGATGGCCAACTCCTCGCTGCCGAGCAGGATCTCCTCCTTGCGGGTGCTGGAGGCGTCCACGTCGACGGCCGGGAAGATGCGCTTGTCCGAGAGCTTGCGGTCGAGCTTGAGCTCCATGTTGCCGGTGCCCTTGAACTCCTCGAAGATCACCTCGTCCATGCGCGAGCCGGTCTCGACCAGCGCGGTGGCCAGGATGGTCAGCGAGCCGCCGTTCTCGATGTTGCGCGCGGCGCCGAAGAACTTCTTCGGCGGGTACAGCGCGGTCGAGTCGACACCACCGGACAGGATGCGGCCGGAGGCCGGCGCCGCCAGGTTGTAGGCGCGGCCGAGGCGGGTGATCGAGTCCAGCAGGATGACCACGTCGTGGCCCAGCTCGACCAGGCGCTTGGCGCGCTCGATGGCCAGCTCGGCGACGGTGGTGTGGTCCTCCGCCGGGCGGTCGAAGGTCGAGGAGATGACCTCGCCCTTCACCGACCGCTGCATGTCGGTGACCTCCTCCGGACGCTCGTCGACCAGGACGACCATCAGGTGGCACTCGGGGTTGTTGTGGGTGATCGCGTTGGCGACCGCCTGCAGCACCATCGTCTTGCCGGTCTTCGGCGGCGCGACGATCAGACCGCGCTGGCCCTTGCCGATCGGCGACACCAGGTCGATGATCCGGGTGGTCAGCACGCCCGGGTCGGTCTCCAGGCGCAGCCGCTCCTGCGGGTACAGCGGGGTGAGCTTGTTGAACTCGGGGCGGCCACGGCCGCTCTCCGGGTCCATGCCGTTGACGGAGTCCAGCCGCACCATGGCGTTGAACTTCTCGCGGCGCTCGCCGTCGCGGGGCTGGCGCACCGCTCCGGTGATGGCGTCGCCCTTGCGCAGGCCGTTCTTGCGGACCTGGGCGAGCGAGACGTAGACGTCGTTCTGGCCCGGCAGGTAGCCGGAGGTGCGCACGAACGCGTAGTTGTCGAGGATGTCGAGGATGCCCGCGACCGGGATCAGGACGTCGTCCTCGCCGATCTGCGGCTCGGCGGGGCCGGCCTCGAAGCCCTCGCGGCGGCCGCGGCCACGGCGGTCGCGGTAGCGGCCGCGACGGCCACGACGGCCGTCGCCGAACTCGTCGTCCTCGTAGCCGCCCTGCTGGGCCTGCGGCTGCTGGGTCTGCTGGCCGCCCTGGCGGCTCTGCTGGCCCTCGGCCTGGCCGCCCTGCTGCTGGCCGCCGCCCTGCTGGGGCTGGCGGTCGGCGCGCTCACGGCGGTTGCGGCGGTCGCGGCGCGACTCGCGGCCCTCGCCGTCCTGGGCCTCGCCGGTCTCCTGGCGGTCCGTGCGCTCGGGGCGCTCGCCCGCCTCGCGGCGGTCACGACGGTCGCGGCGGTCGCGACGGGTCTCGGTGCGGCCCTCCTCGCGGCCCTCGAAGGCGCGGGTCTCGGCCTGCTTGGGCTCGGCCTGCTTGGGCTCGGCCACGACCACCGCGGCGTCGGCGGCGGCGGCCTCGGCGACCGGAGCGCCGGCGGCGGAGGTGGCGCGGCGGCGGGTGCGCTCGGCGCGGGCGGGCGCGGCGGTCTCCGCGGCGGCCTGGACCGGGATGTCGATCTGGGCCTGGGGCTCGGCGGCCTTGGCCTCGGCCGCGGCGGCGGCCTTGGTGCGGCGGGCGGGCTTCTCGGCCGGCGCCTCGGCGTCCGCCTTGGCGGCGGTGCGCTTGGCGGCGGCCGGGGCGCCACCGGCGGCGAGCAGCGGGTCCCCGCCGCTCTTCTCCTTGATGGTCTCGATCAGCTGGCTCTTGCGCATGCGTCCGGTACCGGTGATGCCCAGGTCCGCGGCGAGCTTCTGCAGCTCGGCCAGGACCATGCCGTCCAGGCCCGCGGCGGCGGTGCGGCGGCGCCGCGCCGGGGCCGCGGGTGCGGCGGCTGCGTCCGACGCTTCGGCGTCCGGGCGCGCGCCCATCAGATCGGTGGAGTCGCTCACTAAGGGTCCTTCCCTGGAGCGGACGTCGGCCTGTCTGGCTCGGCGACCGGTTGTGCTGTCCTGACCAACGCTCGACTGCGTCGGTCCGAGGCGGTGATCCCCCGAAAGGCGGAAGCCGGTCGAGGGAGAGCTGCGAGGTGCGGTGCTTGAAGCACGGTGGTGCTGAGTGGCGCGGTGGGCCGGTCGTGTGCCGACCGGGCGTACCCCCACGCTGCCTGCGAATCCCGGGCCCCCGTCGCGTGACGGTGGCCCGCGCTCCGCCCGTCCTGGCCTCGAGGTGGGAGGCCGCGGGTGGGAGTCAGGTGCCGTCACGGCTTCGGGATGCGGCCGCATGTCGCGCAGGCAGGCTGCGTACGCGCTGCGGTGGGCTCCCGGAGAATCGTCGCCCCGTGCATCGCCGCGACTCCACGGCAGTGGAGAGCTGGGATCGGGACGCGGCGCACCGAGCCCCGGAGGGCACCTGGTGCAGCAATGAGGTTAACACTACCGACCCCCTCAGACATTCCCCAGCCTTGCGCTTGCCAATCGTGTCCGGAGCACCCGGCTCGGCGCGGTGCCGAGCCGAGCCCCGGCGAGCGGCCCGAACGGGCTGCTCAGACGTCCAGCGGGAGCACGGTGGCCCCGGTCCGGTCGAGCTCCAGGCGGTGCGCGGCGAACGCCGGGTCCCCGCCGTGGCCGTGGTGCCCGGCGAAGGAGAGCACCTTGTCGGCACCCGCCTCGTCGGTGAGGGCGAGGACGGTCGGGCCGGCCCCGGAGATGACCGCCGGGACGCCCTCCGCGCGCAGCGCGCCCACCAACGCGGCGCTGTCCGGCATCGCGGAGGAGCGGTAGTCCTGGTGCAGCCGGTCCTCGGTGGCGGCGAGCAGCAGCTCGGGCCGCCGGGTCAGCGCCTCCACCAGCAGCGCGGCGCGGCCGGCGTTGACCGCGGCGTCGGTCAGCGGGACGGTCTTCGGCAGCAGGCCGCGGGCGGTCTCGGTGAGCACCTCGCCGGCGGGCACGAAGACGATCGGGACGACCTGGCCGGAGGGCTCCAGGGTGACGGCCTTGGCCGACTCCTCGTCGGTCCAGGCGATGGTGAAGCTGCCGCGCAGGCAGGCCGCGACGTTGTCGGGGTGTCCCTCCAGCTCGGAGGCGAGGGCCAGCAGCGCGTCGTCGTCCAGGGCGGACGGGCCGCCGATGGTGACGGCGCGGGCGGCCACGATGCCGGCGCAGATGGCGGCCGAGGAGGAGCCCAGGCCGCGGCCGTGCGGTATCCGGTTGGCGCAGACCACTTCGAGGCCGCGCGGCTGGCCGCCGAGGCGGTCGAAGGCGGCGCGCATCGAGCGGACCAGCAGGTGGCGCTCGTCGCGGGGCAGCGTCTCGGCGCCCTCGCCGGCGATGTCGACCGAGAGGCCGGAGTCGGAGACCCGGACGACGACGTCGTCGTACAGGCCCAGCGCGAGCCCGAAGGCGTCGAAGCCCGGGCCGAGGTTGGCACTGGTCGCGGGAACCCGGACCCGGACGGCGGCGGCACGGAACGCGGGACCGGCCATGCGGTGGACTCTCCTGGGGAAATCGGGCGGCGCGGAGCGCGTCGTCGGTGCAGGGGCGGGAACGGACCGCGGGCCCCGTCCGGGGCGGGCGGTCACGGTCGTCGGTTCGGCCCGGAGGGCCAGGACCCGGGGCATGTGCCACACGGCCGAACCCAGAGTATCGAAGAGAGGTTCCCCAGTGGTACACCCCATGGGCCTTCGATCTGGTGTGTTGCCGCTTCTGGCCGGAATGCGTACCGGATTCGGTTCGGAATGCGAAGCGTAATTGACACAAAAGTGTCACCGGAGAACGTCGACGGGCCGACCCCCGAAAGGGTAGGCCCGTCGAAGCGTCAGACCCGGTGACCGGCCCGGTCCCGGGTCAGTCGAGCAGGCCCAGGCGCCGGGCCGCGGCCTCCGGGTCGATCGGGACGACCTGTGGCTGCGGCGCGCCCGCCACCGCCCAGTCCGGGTCCTTGAGGCCGTTGCCGGTCACGGTGCAGACGATGCGCTGGCCCGGGTCGACCAGGCCGGCCTCCGCCTTGGCCAGCAGGCCGGCCACCGAGGCGGCCGAGGCGGGCTCCACGAAGACGCCCTCCTGTGAGGCCAACAGCCGGTAGGCCGCGAGGATCTGACGGTCCGTCACCTTGTCGATGAGGCCGCCCGACTCGTCCCGCGCGGCGAGCGCGAAGTCCCACGAGGCCGGGTTGCCGATCCGGATCGCGGTGGCGATGGTCTGCGGCTTGAGCACCGGCGCGCCGTCGACGATCGGGGCCGAGCCGGAGGCCTGGAAGCCCCACATCCGCGGCGTGCGCGCCGCGAGGCCGTCGGTGGCGTACTCGCGGTACCCCTTCCAGTACGCGGTGATGTTGCCCGCGTTGCCGACCGGCAGGACGTGGATGTCCGGGGCGTCGCCGAGCATGTCGACGATCTCGAACGCGGCGGTCTTCTGACCCTCGATCCGCACCGGGTTCACCGAGTTGACCAGGGCCACCGGGTACTTCTCGGACAGTTCACGCGCAAGGGTGAGGCAGTCGTCGAAGTTCCCGTCCACCTGCAGGATCTTGGCGCCGTGCACCAGCGCCTGGCCCATCTTGCCGAGGGCGATCTTGCCCTGCGGGACGAGCACCGCGGAGACCATCCCGGCCCGCACCGCGTACGCGGCGGCGGAGGCCGAGGTGTTGCCGGTGGAGGCGCAGATGACGGCCTGGGCGCCCTCCTCCTTGGCCTTGGAGATGGCCATCGTCATCCCGCGGTCCTTGAAGGAGCCGGTCGGGTTGGCGCCCTCGACCTTGAGGTAGACCTCGCAGCCGGTGCGCTCGGAGAGCACCTGGGCGGGGACGAGCGGCGTGCCGCCTTCGAGCAGGGTGACCACCGGGGTGGAGTCCGTGACCGGCAGGCGGTCCCGGTACTCCTCGATCAGGCCGCGCCACTGGTGGGTGTGCGCGCCTCGGACGACGTTCTCGGCAACGGCGTTCATGGCTGTTCCTTACTCCCCTTCGACCCGCATGATGCTGGCCACGTCCCGCACGCTGTCCAGCGCGCGGAGCTTGTCGACCGTCGCCGACAGGGCGGCGTCGGTGGCACGGTGGGTGACCACGACGAGCGAGGCGTCGCCGTCGCGGCCCTGCTGGCGCACGGTGTCGATGGAGACGCCGTGCTCGGCGAAGACGGACGCCACCTGGGCGAGCACGCCCGCGCGGTCGTCCACGTCCAGGCTGACGTGGTAGCGGGTGACCACCTCGTCCATCGGCTTGGCGGGCAGCTGCGTGTACACCGAGTCACCGGGGCCGGGGGCGCCCGCGAGCTTGTTGCGGCAGACCGCGACCAGGTCGCCGAGCACCGCGGAGGCGGTCGGCGAGCCGCCGGCGCCGGGGCCGTAGAACATCAGCCGACCGGCCGCCTCGGCCTCGACGAACACCGCGTTGTAGGCCTCGCGGACGGAGGCCAGCGGGTGCGACAGCGGGATCATCGCCGGGTGGACCCGGGCGGTCACCGAGGCGCCGTCGGCGGCCCGCTCGCAGATCGCGAGCAGCTTGACCACGCAGCCCATCGCCTTCGCGGAGGCGATGTCGGCGGCGGTCACCTCGGTGATGCCCTCGCGGTAGACGTCCGCGGCGGTCACCTTGGTGTGGAAGGCGATGCCGGCCAGGATCGCGGCCTTGGCGGCGGCGTCGAAGCCCTCGACGTCGGCCGTCGGGTCGGCCTCGGCGTAGCCCAGCGCGGTGGCCTCCTCCAGCGCCTCCGAGTAGCCGGCGCCGGTGGTGTCCATCTTGTCGAGGATGAAGTTGGTGGTGCCGTTGACGATGCCCAGCACCCGGTTGACCTTGTCCCCCGCGAGGGACTCGCGCAGCGGCCGCAGCAGCGGGATCGCGCCCGCCACGGCGGCCTCGTAGTACAGGTCCACCCCGGCCGCGGCGGCCGCGGCGTGCAGCTCGGCGCCGTCCTGGGCGAGCAGCGCCTTGTTGGCGCTGACCACCGAGGCGCCCTGCGCGAACGCCGACAGGATGTGGTGTTTGGCGGGCTCGATGCCGCCCACCACCTCGACCACGACGTCGATGTCGCCCCGGTTGACCAGGGCCTCGGCGTCGGTGGTGATCAGGTGCTCGGGGACGCCCGGGCGGGTCCGGCCGGCCCGGCGGACCGCGATGCCGGCGAGCTCCACCGGGGCACCGATGCGCGCGGCGAGGTCGTCGGCCGTCGTCGTCATGATGCGCGCCACCTCGGAGCCCACCACACCACAGCCCAGCAACGCCACCTTCAGCGGGCGCGTACGCATCATCCGACTCCGCTCTGCATTCATCGTGCTTCGGTAATTCCGGCGGGATTCTCGGGGCCGCCGGGAACTTCGGTCCGTACCAGTCTCGGGGACTTTCCGCACGGATCTACGGTCGTTCCATGATCTGAGACGAGAATTTCGTCATCCGATATCGAGACGCAGGAGATCCTCCTCCGTCTCGCGCCTGACGATCACCCGCGCCGCACCGTCCCTGACGGCCAGCACGGGGGGCTTCAGGGCGTGGTTGTAGTTGCTCGCCATCGAGCGGCAGTACGCGCCGGTGGCGGGCACCGCGATCAGGTCGCCCGCGGCCAGGTCGGCCGGCAGGAAGGCGTCCCGCACCACGATGTCGCCGGACTCGCAGTGCTTGCCGACCACTCGCACCAGCATCGGCTCCGCGTCGCTGCGGCGCGACACCAGGGCCACCGAGTACTCGGCGTCGTACAGCGCGGTGCGGATGTTGTCGGACATCCCGCCGTCCACGCTGACGTAGGTGCGCAGGCCCTCCAGCGGCTTGACGGTGCCGACCTCGTACAGCGTGAACGCCGTCGGGCCGACGATCGCCCGGCCGGGCTCCACGCTCAGCCGGGGGGCCCGCAGGTCCGCGGCGGCGCACTCGCGGCGCACGATCTCGCCCAGCGCCGCCGCGATCTCGGCCGGCTCGCGCGGGTCGTCGTCACTGGTGTAGGCGATGCCGAGGCCGCCGCCCAGGTCGATCTCGGGCAGCTCGACGCCGTGCTCGTCGCGGATGCCGGCCAGCAGGCCGACCACCCGGCGGGCGGCCACCTCGAAGCCCGCGGTGTCGAAGATCTGCGAGCCGATGTGCGAGTGGATGCCGCGCAGCTCCAGGCTGTCGTGGGCGAGCACCCGGCGCACCGCCTCGGCGGCCGCGCCGCCGGTCAGCGAGAGCCCGAACTTCTGGTCCTCGTGTGCGGTGGCGATGAACTCGTGGGTGTGCGCCTCGACGCCGACGGTGATCCGGATCAGCACCTGCTGGCGGACGCCGTGGCGGGCGGCGATCGCGGCCAGCCGCTCGATCTCCTCGTAGGAGTCGACCACGACGTGCCCGATCCCGGACTTCACCGCGTGCTCGAGCTCGTCCACCGACTTGTTGTTGCCGTGCAGCGCGATCCGCTCGGCCGGCATGCCGGCGGCCAGCGCCACGGCCAGCTCGCCCGGGCTGCAGACGTCGAGGTTCAGGCCTTCCTCGTGCAGCCAGCGCACGACCGCCTTGGAGAGGAACGCCTTGCCGGCGTAGTAGACGTCCGCCCCGGTGCCGAAGGCGTCCCGCCAGGCGCGGGCCCGGGTCCGGAAGTCCTCCTCGTCGAGCACGTAGGCCGGCGTGCCGAACTCGGCCGCCAGCGTCCGCACGTCGATGCCGCCGACGGTGACCGCACCCGCGGCGTCCCGGGCGACGGTGCGCGACCAGACCTTGGGGTCGAGCGCGTTGAGGTCCGCCGGCGGGGCCTGGTAGTGGCCCTCGGGCAGGACGTCGCCGTGACGGGGGCCCGCGGGGTGTGCTGAGCGAGACATGTCCTTGTTCCTTGACCTATGGCGAGGGGCGGCGACGGTCCCCGTTGACCGTCAGCCGCCCCCGCTGTGCGCGATGGGGGTGGTGCCTACATCCGCTCGGGCGCCGTGACGCCCAGGAGCGTCAGCCCGTTGGCCACGACCGTGCGCGTCGCGTCGGCCAGCCACAGCCGGGCGCGCGTGAGGTCGGTGACCTCCTCGTCGCCGCGCGGCAGGATGCGGCAGTTGTCGTAGAAGCGGTGGTACTTGGCCGCCAGGTCCTCCAGGTACGTGGCGACGCGGTGCGGCTCGCGCAGCTCGCCGGCCGAGGCCAGCACGCGCGGGAACTCGCCGAGGTGGCCGAGCAGGTCGGACTCCCAGTCGGTGGCCAGCAGCTCCGGTTTGAAGTCCTCGGCCGCGCCGCGCGAGATGCCCTGGTCGTCGGCGTTGCGCTGGACCGCGCACATCCGGGAGTGGGCGTACTGGACGTAGTACACCCGGTTCTCGTTGGTCTGGCTGGTCAGGACGTTGATGTCGAGCGTGATGGTGGAGTCCGTGGAGGACCGCGCCAGGGTGTAGCGGGCGGCGTCGACGCCGATCCACTCGACCACGTCGTCGATCGTGATGATGTTGCCGGCCCGCTTGGACATGCGGACCTCCTCGCCGTCGCGAAGCATCTTCACGAACTGGCCGATCTTCACCTCGATGTTGTGGTTCATGTCGTCGCCCGCGCAGGCCGAGATGGCCTTCAGGCGGTTGACGTACCCGTGGTGGTCGGCGCCCAGCATGTAGAGCGCGACCTCGGTGCCGCGGTCCCGCTTGGACAGGTAGTACGCGGCGTCGGCGGCGAAGTAGGTGGTGTCGCCGTCGGCCTTGATCAGGACGCGGTCCTTGTCGTCGCCGAAGTCGGTGGTGCGCAGGAAGACCGCGCCGTCCTGCTCGAAGACGTGGCCCTGCTCGCGCAGCCGGTCGATGGCCTGCCCGACGGCGCCGGACTCGTGCAGCGACCGCTCCGAGAACCAGACGTCGAAGTGGGTGCCGAACTCGTCCATGGAGCGCTGGATCTCGGCCACCATGAGCTTCAGGCCCTCGGTGCGGAAGACCTGCAGCTGCTCGTCCTCGGGCAGGTCGAGCACGCCCGGGACGGCGTCGGTGAGCGCCTTGGCGATGTCGACGATGTACTCGCCGACGTACCCGCCCTCCGGCACCTCCCGGCCGTTCGCGGCGGCCTGCAGCGAGGCGGCGAACTTGGAGATCTGCACGCCGGCGTCGTTCAGGTAGTACTCGGTGGTGACGTCGGCGCCGCAGGCCCGCAGCACGCGCGCCAGGGAGTCGCCGACGGCCGCCCAGCGGACGCCGCCGATGTGGATCGGGCCGGTCGGGTTGGCGGAGACGAACTCCAGGTTGATCTTCAGGCCCGCGAGGTCCCGGTTACGGCCGTAGCCCTCGCCGGCCTCGACGATGGTGCGGGCCAGCGCACCGGCGGTGGCGGTGTCCAGGGTGATGTTCAGGAAGCCCGGGCCGGCGATGTCGACCTTGGCGACGCCGGTGATCCCTCGCAGGCGGTCGGCCAGCAGCTCGGCGACGGCTCGCGGCGGCTTGCCGGCCGCCTTGGCGAGCTGGAGGGCCACGTTGGTCGCGTAGTCGCCGTGGTCCCTGTTCTTGGGCCGCTCGACCGTCACGTGCTCGGGCACGGCGACGGCCAGCTCGCCCGCCTCGACGGCGGCGCTCACTGCGGCCTGGACTGCCTGGGAAAGCTCTGCGGGGGTCACGACGCCAAGCGTAGGCGAGACGGGGTGCCCGCCCGCCACCCGGTTTACCGGTTGAGACGCCGTCGCGCCGTCCGGGCCGGGGTGTCAGCCGCGATCGGTGCGCTCTGTTCGCTCAGGGCGAAACTCGCTCGGCCGGCCGCCGAGCTCCATCAACCGCCGCACCAGCGCGACCAGGTCGGCCGGGTCGAAGGGCTTGCCGAGGTAGCCGTCCACGCCGACCGCCTCGCCCAGGTCGAGGTCCGCCGGGGTGCAGGCGCTCACGATAGCGATCGGCAGTCCGCTGGTCGCCGGGGCCGCCCGCAGCCGGGCCGCCGTCCGCAGGCCGTCCAGCCGCGGCATCATCACGTCCAGGGTCACCACGTCCGGCTTCACCCGGCGGACGACCTCCAGGCACTCGGCGCCGTCGGCGGCGGTCACCACCTCGAAGCCCTCGAGCTCCAGGTTGACCCTGATCAGCTGGCGGATCACCTCGCTGTCGTCCACCACGAGGACCCGCCCGGACACTCCCGACACCTCACCGAGGGTATCGGCGCCCCCGCCGCCCCGTCCGGCCTTTGGGCACTTCCACCGCCCCCGGCACCCCTCCCCCTCGGCTCCTCCGCACCGCCCGCGACGGCTCCCCGGGAAACCCGTGCACGGAGCACGCCCGGAGCCTGGTAGTGTTCTTCACGTCGGAGGCGCCAGCGCCGAGGACACCAGCCAGGCCCCCGTAGCTCAGGGGATAGAGCACCGCCCTCCGGAGGCGGGTGCGTAGGTTCGAATCCTACCGGGGGCACTTCGCAGGAAGTGCAACTGAGGCCCAGATCAGTGGAGTTGATCCACGGATCTGGGCCTTCGTCATGTCCGGCCCCGGGTGGGGCCGGACGCGCCGGACGCGCCGGGCGGCCAGGCGCGGGGCCGGGCCGGTCAGGAGGCCGCGGCGGCCTCGGCCTCGGCGTAGAGCGCGGCGATGGTGTGGTCGAAGTAGGCGCTGTAGGAGACGTCGTCGGAGTCGCCGCCCTGCTGGAAGCCGCCGATGGCACCGACCACGTCACCCGTCGCGACGTCGATCCACGGGCCGCCGCTGGTGCCCGCCGGGTAGGCCGGGCAGGAGACGACGCGCTGGTAGGTGCTCTGCTTGCCGGTGCTGTTGGTGCAGAGGCTGGGCGTCTCCGCGTCGCCGGGGTACCCGTACAGGTGGACGGTGGCGCCGAACGGCTCGTCGGTGCCGAGGTGGTTGCCGCCGACCACGTCCTCGACGTTCCGGCCGTTGCTGGGGGCGGTCTCCAGGATCGCGAAGTCCTCGTCCTGGTCGCCCTTCCCGGACCAGCCGGAGGTGGTGTGGACGGCGGTGACCCGCCAGCTGCCGAACGGGGCGGAGCCGTCGCGGTAGCCCGGGACGAAGGTGACGCCGTCGGCGCTGTTGAGGCAGTGCGCGGCGGTCAGCAGCAGGTTGCCGGTGGGGCTGTGCAGGACGCTGGCGGTGCAGAAGTGGTTTCCGGCCGCGATGCCGCCGCTGAACAGGGCGCCGACGGTGGCGGCCTCCGGGTCCGTGGACGCGGCGACCGCGGTGGTGCCGAGGACGGCGGTGCGGGTGCTCGCCTTCGCACCGGCGGACGCCGTCGGCGTCCCGGCGGGCGCCGCGTCCTCGCTCGGGGAGTCGGTCGGGGTCTCGCTCGCGGTCCCGGTCGGCGCCGGCTCCGGGGACTCGGCGGGGCTCGCGGCCGGGCTCCCGGTCGGGCCCTGGGCCGGGTCGGTGCCGTCGGTCGGCGCCGCGGCGTCGAGCGCTCCGGGCGAGGCGGTGGCCTCCGCGACGGCGGCCCGGGGGCTGCGGGCCGCCTTCCCCGCGGCGGTCGCGTCGGACAGGCTCAGCCCGTGCGTGCCGGTCACCACGGCGGCCACCACCACCGCCGAGAGCGCGGTGAACAGGGTCGGGGCCAGCAGGCGGTGGCGCTTCGTGTGGCGGCGGTGCTGAGCCATGCCCGTGTCTCCTACCGGTGTCGGTGGCGGTGTACCGGTCAACGACTATGACGCCTCCGCCTCGAAACGTCGTTACCGGTGTCTGGGAGCAGGATGAGAATCCGTCACCCCTCGCCCAACAGGCGCTCCAGGTCCGCGGGTCCGAGGAACGCGCTGTGCGTCCCGGCCCGGGTACAGGCGAAGGCGCCGGCGGCCGTGCCGACCCGGGCGCAGTCCAGCGGTCCGAGGCCCCGGAACCAGGCGGCGAGGAAGCCCGCGACGAAGGCGTCGCCGGCGCCGTTGGTGTCCACCACCGGGCGGCCCGGGTCGACGGCCGGCAGGTGGTGCACCGCGCTCCCGCCCCGGGTGAGCTGGTAGCAGCCGTCGGCGCCCGCGGTGGCGGTGACGACGGTGGCGCGGCCTTCGGCGAGGATCCGGCGCATCACCTCCTCGTGGCGGCCGCGGCAGCCGGCCGTGGAGAGGAACACCAGGTCGGAGCCGAGCGCGTAGTCGAGGTGGTGCGGGTCGGCGCCGTCCCAGTCGTGCAGGTCGGTGGAGGTGGTGCGGCCGAGCCGGTGCAGGTCGGCGTACATGTCCCGGTTGACGCCGGTGATGGAGAGGTGGACGTGCCGGCTGCGCTCCGCGTAGGGGAGGTAGAACGCGCGCGGCAGCCGCAGGTCGGCGGGGTGGCGGCCGTCGTAGAAGGAGAACCGGCGGCCGGCGGCGTCGACCAGGTTGACCCCGCGCGGGGTGCCGTGCGGGCTCACCAGGTGGGCGAGGTGCAGGCCGTGGCGCTCGTGGGCGGCGCGGACCAGGTCGCCCTGCGGGTCGTCGCCGAGGAAGTCGAGGAGGGCGGTGCGCAGGCCGAGGTGGTGGGCGCCGAGGGCGACGCCGTTGCCGGTGTGGCCGAGATGGTCGTGGACCGGTCCGACGGACAGGGAGTCGCCGGGCGGGACCTCCAGGCGCTCCACCCGGACGATGGTGTCCACGCCGGCCCCGCCGACGACGAGCAGGTCGAACTCGGGCAGCGCCACGGCGCCTCCTTGATCCCTGGGCAGTGGCCAGGAGTCAAGCAGGCGCCGGAGGTCGACTGCAAGACCTTGCTGAAGGGTTTCAGGTGGCCCGTTGGCGTTCCGTCGGGGCGGTCGCCCCGGCGCCGGCGGCGGGGCCGGACTGCGCGTCCGCGGAGCGCGCGGCGGCGGCCGGTTCCTCGGCGGGCCGCGACGCCCCGCCCTCGACGGCGGTGGCCTCACCGGGCGCCGGCCGGTGGTCGATCATCAGGAAGGCGACCAGCGCGGCCAGCAGCAGGATGCCCATCGCCACCCAGGTGGCGACCACGTACCCGTGCACCGCGCCCTGGGCCTGGACCGCCGGGTCGGAGGCGATCCGGGTCGCGAGGAAGCTCGCGGTGGCACTGGCCGCGATGGTGTTCAGCAGCGCCGTACCGAAGGAACCGCCCACCTGCTGGGCCGAGTTGATCGTGGCCGAGGCCGCTCCGGCCTCGTTCGGGGCGACCCCGAGGGTGGCCAGGCTCATCGACGGCATGAAGACCAGGCCCATGCCGAAGCCCAGCAGCAGCTCGGCGGGCAGCACCATGCCGGCCCACGGGCTGTCCACCTTCATCTGGGTCAGCCAGGCCATGCCGGCCCCGGCGAGCAGCAGGCCGGGCCCGATCAGGTTCCGGGACGGCACCCTGGTCATCAGCCGGGCCGCGATGCCCGTCGAACTGATCACGATGGCGGCCGTCATCGGCAGGAAGGAGAGGCCGGACACGATCGGCGAGAAGTGCTTGATGGCCTGCAGGTAGTAGGTCAGGAACAGGAACAGGCCGAACATGCCGACCATCGCCAGGCCCACCGAGAGCGCGCCACCGCCGCGGTTGCGGTCGGCGACGATGTGGATCGGCAGCAGCGGGTGCGCGCTGCGCCGCTCGACCAGGACGAACGCCGCGAGCAGCAGCACGCCCAGGACCAGCGAGCCGAGCACCAGGGCGTCGCCCCAGCCGCGGGTCACGGCCTCGGAGGTGCCGAAGACGATCGCCAGCAGGCCGCCGCAGCCGAGCAGGGCGCCCGGGAGGTCGAGTCGGATCCGGTTCCCCTTGGCGACGTGGTCGCGCTGGAGCACGGAGAACGCGGCGAAGGCGGTGGCGATGGCGATCGGGGTGTTGACGAACAGGCACCAGCGCCAGTTCAGGTACTCGGTGAGCAGGCCGCCGGCGATGAAGCCGATCGCGGCGCCGCCACCGGCGATCGCACCGAAGATGCCGAAGGCCGTGCTGCGTTCCTTCGGGTCGGAGAAGGTCGTGGAGAGCAGCCCCAGCGCGGAGGGGGCGAGCAGGGCGCCGAACGCGCCCTGGAGGGCGCGGGCGCCGAAGAGCATGGCCGGGTCGGCCGCGGCGCCGCCGAGGGCGGAGGCCAGGGCGAAGCCCAGCAGGCCGATGGTGAAGACGCGCTTTCGGCCGAAGAGGTCGCCCAGCCGGCCGCCGAGGAGCAGCAGGCCGCCGAAGGCGAGCGTGTAGGCGGTGATCACCCATTGCCGGTCGGCGTCGGATATGCCCAGGTCCCGCTGGGCCGACGGCAGTGCGATGTTCACGATGGTGATGTCGAGGACGATCATGAGCTGGGCGATGGCGATGACCGCCAGGGCCCACCAACGGCGGCTGTCCGCGTTCTCATGACCGGTGGCAGGTTGCGCAGACACTGGTCGAGCCTTCCGGAGGGGACGGAGAGGTCACGCAGTCGCCTTCCAGCCAAACTCCCGGGCGGGCGATTGGCAAGGAAAAACCTCACCAAATCGACATTTTCGGGACGAAAGGACTAGGGCCCCGGGTCTCGCGGACGAGACCCGGGGCCCTACGGTCCTGCAGCACGGGCGGTCCCGGCGCACGGACGGTCCTAGAGCGCGGAGAGCTCCTCGACCAGGTCGTCCAGGCCGAGCGAGCCCTGCGAGAGCGCCGCCATGTGCCAGGCCTTGAGGTCGAACTCCTCGCCGCGGGCCTCGTGCGCCGCCCGTGCCGCCGCCCGGCCGCGCAGCCAGGCGCGCTCGCCCAGCTTGTAGCCGATCGCCTGGCCGGGCATGCCCAGGTAGCGGACCAGCTCGCTGTCCAGGTAGTCCGGGGTGAGGCCGCAGTAGAGGCCGAAGAACTCGCGGGCGGCCTCCGGGCTGACCCGCTCGCCCGGCTTGTACGGGGAGTCCGCGGGGAAGTCCATGTCCGCGTGCATGCCGATGTCGACGATGACCCGCAGCGCCCGCATCATCTGGGCGTTGAGGTAGCCGAGGCGGTGCCCCGGGTCGGTGAGGTAGCCGAGCTCGTCCATCAGGCGCTCGGCGTAGAGCGCCCAGCCCTCCAGGTTGGCGCTCACCCCGCCGATGCTGACCTGGTAGGTGGAGAGCCGGTCGGCGACGTAGTTCCACTGCGCGAGCTGCAGGTGGTGGCCCGGGACGCCCTCGTGGTACCAGGTGGAGACGAGGTCCCAGACCGGGAAGCGCTCCCGGCCGAGCGACGGCAGCCAGGTCCGGCCCGGGCGGGTGAAGTCCAGCGAGGGCGCCGTGTAGTACGGGGCGGCCGCGCTGCCGGGCGGGGCGATCCGCGACTCGACGCGCGTGACCGGCTCGGCCAGGTCGAAGTGGGTGCCCTGGAGGTCCCGGATCACCTGGTCCATCAGGCCCTGCAGGTACAGCCGGGTCGCCTCGGCGCCCTCGACGACCGGGCCCTCGACCTCCAGCCACTTCATCGCGGCCATCGGGCCCTCGCCGGGGAGCACCTTCTCGGCCTCCGCCTCCATCTGCGCGGCGAGGTCGTGGAACTCGCTCCAGGCCCAGGCGTAGGCCTCGTCCAGGTCCAGGTCGGCGCCGGTCCACAGGCGGACGAGGCGGCGGTAGCGCTCCCGGCCGGTGGTGTCGGGGGTGTCGGCGGCCGCGGGTCCGTAGACGTCGCGCATCCAATCGCGCAGCTCGGCGAGCGCCTCGGCGGCGGCCACCGCGGGCCCGGTCAGCTCGGCGCGCACGCCCTCCGGCGCGTCCTGGACGAACTCGCCGAACCAGCCGCCGGGCACGTCCCCGGCCAGCCACTCGCCGAACTGCCCGACCACGGTGGAGACCTGGCGGGGGCCGGAGAGCAGGCCGCTCGCGATGCCGGCGGCCAGGGTCTCCCGGTACTGCGCGAACGCCACCGGCACGCGGGCCAGCCGGCGGCCGACCACCCGCCACTCGTCCTCGGTGCCGGTGGCCATCAGGGTGAAGACGTCGCGGAGCTCGTGCACCGGCGAGCCCAGGTTGCGCACCGCGCGGAGGTGCTCGCCCGCCTCGTGGACGGCGAGCTCGGCGGTCAGCCGCTCGCGCAGCAGTCGGGCGCAGCGGCGCTCGGCCTCGTCCTCGGCGGCCCCGGCCCGCTCCGCCCCGTCGAGGGCGGCCAGGGTGCGGCGGGCGAGGTCGGCGATCGCCTCGGCACCGGCGGGCGAAAGGTCGGGGAGGCGGTCGTCCTCGGGGTTGAGTCCCAGGTAGACCGCGGCGAGCGGGTTGAGTTCGGCCAGGGCGTGGACGTAACCGTCGGCGATCCGGCGCGGGGTGGTGCCGTCGGAGGTGATCAGTTCTTCAACCATTCGGACATCATTTCGTGGCACGGGGGGATTGCAAGCCCTTGACCGAGATCGGTGACATGCACCGGTCGAATGTTCGTCACAGGCCGCCCGGTCAAACGCGCGTTCGGCGAACCGCCGCGCGCGACAGGATCCGATCGGGTCGACGCCCATTACGCTGACCGCCATGGAAGCCCGCCCCACCACGGCAACCGGCCCGCTGCCCGAACCGGCCGCACCCGACCCGCGCCCGCGGCGCGCCGGCTACCGGCGGCTGCCGGTCCAGCAGCGGCGCGACCAGCTGATCGCGGTCGCCCTGGAACTGTTCGCCGTCCGGCCGCCCGAGGAGGTGAGCCTGGACGACGTCGCCGAGGCCGCCGGGGCCTCCCGCCCGCTGGTCTACCGCTACTTCGCCGGCGGCAAGCAGCAGCTGTACGAGGCGGCCCTGCGCACCGCCGCCGACGAGCTGACCAGCCGCTTCGCCGTCCCGCTGGCCGGAACGCCGTCCGAGCAGCTGGCAGCCGTCCTGGACGGCTACTTCGCCTTCGTGGCCGAGCACGACGCCGGCTACTCGGCGTTGCTGCGCGGCGGTTCGGTGGTGGAGACGGCCCGCACCTCGGCCATCGTGGACGACGTCCGGCGGGCCGCGCTGAAGCGGACCCTGCGGCACCTGGGGGTACGGGAGGCCGGGCCGCGACTGACGCTGCTGGTGCGCTCCTGGATCGCGGTGGTCGAGGGCGCGTCGCTGAGCTGGCTGGACGAGGGGCGCGCACTGCCGGTCACCGAGCTGCGCGACTGGTTGGTGGACCAGTTCACGGCGATGGCGGCGGCGACGGCGCTGCACGATCCGCAGACCGCGGGGGTGCTGGCCACGCTGCTGGCGCTGGAGGGGCCGCGGGCGGAGCGGGCGGACCGGCTGCGCGAGGTGCTGGCGGCGCGGTAGCGCGGGAGTGCCGCCGGGGCCTGCGGGTGCGTTCCGCAGGGGCCTGCGACGACGTGCTGCCGGGGGCCTGCGACCGGCGTGCTGCCGGGGCCCCGCGGGTGCGCGGGTGCCGGACGGACGGCGTGGCCGGCCTCGGGCGGCGCGGGCCCTCCCGACCCCCGTGCCCGGGGTCGGGGCGGCCGGAACGCCGCGGTGGTCGGCGGGCGGGCGGCCGGGGAACGGCCGGGGGCGCCCGTCGGGCGGCTCAGGCCTTGCCGAACACCTGGCGCTGGCGGCCGAGACCGTCGATCTCGATCTCGACGATGTCGCCCGCGGTCAGGAACGGCGTCCCCGGGTGGCCCAGGGTGACGCCGGCCGGAGTGCCCGTGACGATCACGTCGCCCGGCTCCAGCACCATGAACTGGCTCGCGTAGCGGACCAGTTCGAGCACCGGGAAGATCATCTTCGCGGTGTTGCCGTCCTGCCGCAGCTCGCCGTTGACCCAGAGCCGCAGCGGCAGCTGCTGCGGGTCGGCGACCTCGTCCGCGGTGACCAGCCAGGGCCCCAGCGGCGTGAAGGTCTCCGCCGACTTGCCCTTGTCCCACTGGCCGCCGCGCTCGAACTGGAAGGCCCGCTCGGTCACGTCGTTGGCGATCGCGTAACCGGCGATCACCGCCGCCGCCTCCTCGTGACCGCCCAGGTAGCGGGCGGTCCGGCCGATCACGACGGCCAGCTCGGCCTCGTAGTCGGTCTTCTCGCCGCCGCGCGGCACCAGCACCTCGTCGTACGGGCCGACCACCGTGTAGCTCGGCTTGAGGAAGATCACCGGCTCGTCCGGTGCCACGGCCCCGGCCTCGGCGGCGTGGTCGCGGTAGTTGAGCCCGATGCCGACCACCTTGCCCGGGCGGGCGACCGGCGCGCCCACCCGCAGGCCGGCGAGGTCCACCCGGGGCAGCAGCCCCGCGGCCACCTCGCGCGCCAGCGCGGCGGCGTCCAGCCCGGCCAGGAAGGCCCCGTCGATGTCCCGGGCGCGCCCGGAGAGGTCGTACCCGGTGCCGTCCTGGCCCAGCACGACCGGGCGCTCGGCGCCCGGGGGTCCGACACGGAGGAGCTTCATCGATCCGTCACCAGCCTTTCGTCGCAGCTCACCGGGGGCGGCAGACACCGCACCCGAGTCTGGCAACGAGGTATATCAACGCCGACGGCCGTGGAACCAGACCGTCCCGGTGGGCGGATTCCTATCAATTCGCACAGCCCCAGGACGCCCCGAATCGGCGAGCCGTACGGTTGACAGCCCCCGGCCGGGGCGGCGGCCCGCCCGCCTCAGCCGTGCTGCGGCCCGCCTCCGAGCAGGCCGGCCAGACTCAGCGCCCGCGGCTCGCCCGGACCGGACCGGGTGACCACCCGGTGCCAGCGGTCGAGGTCGCGCAGCACGTCGGCCCGCGCGCCGGGCTCGGCGGCCAGCGCCGTGACCAGCTCCCGCAGCAGGGCGACGGCGGCACCCGGACTGCCGTCCTCGGCCAGCCAGAGGGCCAGGTCGTGGCAGGTGCGCAGGGTGCGCGGGTCACCCGGACCGCAGATCCGGGCGAGATCGGGGACGAGCGCGGTCAGCATCCCGACGGCCTCCCCGGGGGCGCCCTGCGCGCCGCACTGCCAGGCCCGGTCCGCCCGGCGGCGCAGCTGCTCCGGGCTCGGGTCGTCCGGGCGCAGCACCCCGGGGCGGATCCGGCGCAGCCGCTCCAGCACCTCGGCGGCGGTGGCGGGCCGGTCCTCCGGGCGCTTGGCGAGCAGCCGGGCGATCAGGTCGGCCAGCGCCGGGTCGGCGGTGCGCACCCGGGGCGGGACCTCCTCCAGGTGCTTGTACATGTACTCGGCGGCCGAGGCGGCGCGGAACGGCCGGCGCCCGACGCAGAGCTGGTAGAGCATGACGCCGAGCGCGTAGAGGTCGGCCCGGCCGTCCACGGTGGCGCCGGACCAGCACTCGGGCGCCAGGTAGGGGACGGTGCCGACGACGTTCCCGGTGGAGGTGAGCACGGCGGACTGGGAGAGCAGCCGGGCGATGCCGAAGTCCAGCACCTTGGCCTTGCCGCCCTCGTCGATCATCACGTTCTCGGGCTTGATGTCGCGGTGCACGACCCCGCAGCTGTGCGCGGCGTCCAGCGCCTTGCAGACCTGGCGCATCCACTTGAGCGCGGCCTCCTGCTCGGGCAGGCCGTCCTTGAGGATGTCGGACAGGGCCCGGCCGCGGACCAGCTCCAGGACCAGGTAGTGGGTCTCCCCGGATCCGGCCGCGACCCGGCCGTAGTCGTGCACGGTGACGATGTGCGGGTTGGAGAGGCCGCCGGCCGTCCGGGCCTCGCGGACGAACCGGCTCACCGCCTCCCGGTCGGTGGCGTGCTCCTCCAGCAGCACCTTGACCGCGACCGCGCGGTCGAGCCGCAGATCGGTCGCCCGCCAGACCACGCCGAACCCGCCCCGGCCCAGCCCCGCCTCCAGCCGGTAGCGGCTGTCGAGCACCTCCCCCTCGCGCATGGCCTCCCCCAACTCCAGCTCCTCCGGACGGCGTTCGCCGTCGGCGGGGTCACCTTAGCGGCGGGGGGAGGCCGGCGGGTGAACGGGTTCGGGGCATCAGGGCTTGGGCTTGGGCAGGCCGGGCGGGTTGACCTCGGAGGTCGGCACGGCCTCGTTGTCCAGGCCCCAGCGCTTGAGCACCTGGGCGTACGTCCCGTTCCCGATCACCTCGTTGAGCGCCCCGTTCAACGCCTTGACCAGCCCGTTGTCCTTCCGGGTGGTCGCCGCGATCTTGCCGAGCACGTCGGCGCCGCCGCCCGAGTAGGTGCCGACCACCTCGGTCTCGCCGGTCTGCACGGCGTGGAACGACAGGCTGGGGTTGGGGCCGACGTAGGCGTCGATCCGGCCGGAGGAGAGCGCCAGGTAGAACTCGGTGCCCTGGAAGTACTTGATGTCGATCGGCTTGAGACCGTTGCGGACGTTCTCCTCGCTCCAGGAGATCAGCAGCTTCTCCTGGTTGGTGCCGGAGGCGACGCCCACCGACCGGCCGGCCAGGTCCTTGGCGCCGGCGACCTTGAGGCCGCTGCCCTTCCGGGCCTCGAAGCCGAGCACGTCCAGCCGGTAGGTCGCGAAGTCGTACTTCTCCTTGCGGGCCTCGGTGACGGTGATGTTGGAGATGCCGACGTCGTACTTGCCGCTGTCCAGGCCGACGAAGATGTTCTCCCAGGAGACCGGGTTGAACTCGACCTTGAGGCCGAGCACGTCGCCGATCAGCGAGGCGACGTCGGGCTCGACGCCGATGATCGTCCTGTCGTCGTTCGCGTAGAAGTCCAGCGGCGGCGTGGTGCCGATGGCGTCCACGACGGTCAGTGTGCCCCGCTTCCTGATCTCCTCCGGAACGAGCGCCGCGACGGCGTCGACCTTGGGCGTGGTCACCCGCTTCTGGTCGGCCGTCAGGTTGACCACGGCGCCGTTCGGCGCGGTGCTGCCCTTGGCCGGGGCGAGCTCCGCCGAGGCCCCGGTGGCACCGCTGCCGCAGGCGGCGAGGGCGAGGGCGGCGGTGACGGCGCCGGCGGCCACCAGGGCGCGACGGGGTAGGGACATGGCGGAACTCCTGCTCGTGAAGGGGTCGTTCGGCGGTTCGCGGGGTGGTTCGAGGGGTCGGCGGTGCGGGAGGTCCGCCGCCCGGGGGATTCAGAGGACCTTGGCGAGGAAGGCCCTGGTGCGCTCGTGCCGGGGGTGGTCCAGGACCTCGGCCGGCGGGCCCTGCTCGACCACCACGCCGCCGTCCATGAAGACCACGGTGTCGGCGACCTCGCGGGCGAAGCCGATCTCGTGGGTGACCACGATCATGGTGGTGCCGGTGCGGGCGAGGTCCTTGATGACGTCCAGCACCTCGCCGACCAGCTCCGGGTCCAGCGCCGAGGTGGGCTCGTCGAACAGCAGCACCTTCGGCTCCAGCGCCAGCGCCCGGGCGATCGCCACCCGCTGCTGCTGGCCGCCGGACAGCTGCCGGGGGTAGGCGGCGGCCTTGTCGGCCAGCCCGACCCGCTCCAGCAGCGCCAGCGCCGACGCCCTGGCCTCGGCCCGGGGCCGGCGCAGCGCGGCGATCGGCGCCTCGACCAGGTTCTCCAGCACGGTGAGGTGCGGGAACAGGTTGAAGTTCTGGAACACGAAGCCGATGCCGGTGCGCTGGCGCAGCACCTCGCGCTCCCTGAGCTCGTGCAGCCGGTCGCCGACCCGGCGGTAGCCGATCAGCTCGCCGTCGATGGAGACGTGGCCGCCGTCCAGCCGTTCCAGGTGGTTGATCGCGCGCAGCAGGGTGGACTTGCCGGAGCCGGACGGGCCTAGCACCACCGTCACCGAGCCGGCCGGGACGTCCAGGTCGACCCCGCGCAGCACCTCCAGCTGCCCGAAGCTCTTGCGCAGGCCGCGGACCCGCACCACCGGTGCGGCCGCCGGGTCGGGCCCGGCGGGCCGCGCGGCCGGGTCGGTCTTGGCGAGCGTGGTCACGGGCGTCCTCCGGTGGTGCGGGTGTCGGGCGTGCGGGCGGGCGCCGGGCGGGCCGGCAGGCTCCGGACGAAGGCCCGGGCGCGCTGGAGCGGGGTGGGCGGCCGGCTGCGCTGCGAGCCGCGGGAGAAGTAGCGCTCGACGTAGTACTGGCCGATCGACAGCACGGTGGTCAGCAGCACGTACCAGACGGTGGCGACCATCAGCAGCGGCACCACCCGGCCGGTCCGGCCGTAGACCACCTGCGCCTGGTAGAAGAGCTCGCCGATGGCCATCACGTAGACCACCGAGGTGCCCTTGAGCAGCGAGATCACCTCGTTGGCGGCAGCCGGCAGGATCCCGCGCATGGCCTGCGGCAGCACGATCCGCCAGGCCTGCCGCCAGCGCGGGATGCCCAGCGCGGCGGCGGCCTCCCGCTGCCCGGCGTCCACCGCGACGACGCCGCCGCGGATGATCTCGGCGGCGAAGGCGGCCTGGTGCAGGCCGAGGCCGAGAACGGCCGCGCCGAGCGCGCTCAGCACCCCGACCGTCTCGAAGTCGCCGAAGGTCGGGCCGAACGGGATGCCGAACCCGAACCGCTTGTACAGGTACGACAGGTTGAACCAGAACACCAGCTGGACGATCAGCGGGATCGAGCGGAACACCCAGACGTACGCCCAGGCGATCGACTGCAGGATCGGGCTGCGGGACAGCCGCATCGCGGCCACCACGGCACCCAGCAGGAAGCCCAGCACCGTCCCGTAGAAGGTCAGTTGGAGGGTGCGGCCGACCGCCTGGACGATCGTGTCGGCGGTGAAGTAGATCCGGAAGGTGGCCCAGTCCCAGCCGGGGTTGGTGGCCAGGCCGTGGGCGAACTGGGCCAGCACGACCAGGGCGGCGATCCCCAACGCCCAGCGCCAGGGGTGCCGGGCGGGGACGGTCCGCAGGCCGGCCAGTCCGTCCAGGTCGGGGGCCGGGGCCGGGGCTCCGGCTGTCGCGTCGGCGACGGCTTCTGCCGGGGCTGCCGGGGCTGCCGGGTCGGCATCGGGTCTGCCGCGGTGCGGGGGCGCGGGCGGCTCGGTGGTGACGGTCATCGGGGGCTCCTTCGACCGGCCCGGGGAGCGGGTCCGGCGGGCCGGCGGGTCACGGGTGTTCGGGCGGACTGATCAGGGACTCCTTGACGGCGGAGTCGGCGACCCCCCACTTGCGGAGGATGCGCTCGTACGTCCCGTCCTTGATCAGCTGGTTGACCGCCGCCTGGAAGGCCGGGGTGAGCTTCGAGCCCTTCCTGAACGCGAAGCCGACGTCCAGCCGGTGGAACTCGCCGAGGAAGCGCGTCCCGGAGGCCTCCTGCGCGGCCTGGTAGCGCAGGCCGTTGATGGTCGACATCAGCACGTCCACCCGGCCCTGCTGGAGGCTGGTGAGCACGGCGCCGCTGTCGCTGAACGCCTTCACCTCGTACGGTTTCCTCCCGGCCGCGGCGCAGACGTCCTTCCTGGCGTTCAGCGTGGTCTCGAAGGTGGTGCCGGCACCGGTGCCGACGGTCAGCCCGCAGAGCTGGACCAGGTCGGTGACCGGCTCGGTCCGGGTGTCGTCCCTGCGGACCGCGAAGCCCTGGCCGTCGTCGATGTAGGTGACGAAGTCGATGGTCCTCAACCGGGCCGTGGTGACGCCGAAGTTGCCGGTGCCCACGTCGAACTTGCCGCTGTCCAGGGCGGGCAGGATGGTCTCGAAGGCGGCCTCCTCGCGCTGCACGGTCAGTCCGAGCACCCTGGCCACCGCGTCGGTGAAGTCCACGTCGATCCCGGCCGGCTTCTTCGTCGCCTGGTCGGCGTAGAAGGCGGTGGGCGGCGCGCCGAAGGAGGCCCCGAACGTCAGGGTGCCCGCCGCGCGCACCTCCTCGGGCAGCAGCGCGGCGGCGGCGTCCGACTTCGGAACGCCGGAGACGACGTCCTGGGCGGCGGCCGTGACGGCTCCGCCCGCGCCCGCCGGGCCCGTGGTGCCCGGGTCCGAGCCGCACGCGGCCAGCGCCAGGACGGGCAGCAGGGCGGCGGCGGCCGACAGGCGGCGGGCGGTGGTGGTTCTCACGGGGGGCCTTTCAGGTGGTGGTCAGCACCGGCAGGTGCTGCTCGGACGGCACCGGCAGGTGCTTCTCGAAGGGGAGCGGGCCGATGGTCAGCGGATCGGCGGCGAGGTCGAACAGCGGGGTGTAGCCGGCTGCCAGGTAGAGGCCCCTGGCCTCGGGCTGGCGCGGGCCGGTGGTCAGGTGGATCCGGGCGTAGCCGGCGGCGGCGGCCGTCCGCTCCAGCTCGGCCAGCACCCGGCGGGCCAGGCCGCGGCGGCGGTGCGCGGAGTGCGTCCACATCCGCTTCAGCTCCGCGGTGCGCTCGTCGTACCACTTGTACGCACCGCCGGCGACCGGCTCGCCGTCCTCCAGCAGGAGGATCAGCACGCCGTGCGGCTCGGCGAAGGCGTCCCGCGGGTAGCGGGTCATCTCCTGGTGCGCCTCGGGGCCGTAGCGGCTGACGTACTCGTGGGTGAGTTCGCGCAGCAGCGGCTCGACCAGCGGGTCGTCGACGTCGACCCGGCGGAACTCCTGCACCGGGGCGGGGTCGCTCACGCCTGGACCGCGATCAGCTGGTGGCGGTCGCGCTCGGCCCGTTCGGCGGCCTCCGCGGCGGCCTTGGCGGCGTCCCGCCGGGCGACCTCCGCACGGACGAGGGGGATGACGTGGCGGCCGAAGTCGATCGCGTCGTCGAGCAGGTGGTAGCCGCGGGCGGACAGGATGTCGACGCCGAGGTCGTAGTAGTCGAGCAGGGCCTCGGCGACCGTCTCCGGGGTGCCGACGAGGGCGTTGGAGTTGCCGGCCCCGCCGGTGGCCGCGGCGGTCGGGGTCCACAGCGCCCGGTCGTAGCGCTCGCCGGCCTCGGCGATCTCGATCAGCCGCCGGGAGCCGGTGTTCTCGGGGGCCGCCGCCGGGGCGTCGCCGAGCGGGCGGCCGCGCCGCCGGGCCTCCCCGGTGGCCCGGCGGGCCTTGATCGCGTCCACCGTCCGGTGCGCCTTCTCCCAGGCCAGCTCCTCGGTCGGTGCGATGATCGGCCGGAACGCCACCTGGATCCGCGGCACGTCGGTGCGCCCGGCGGCCCGGGCCGCCTCCTTCACCCGCTCGATCTGCTCGGCGGTGCGGGCCAGCGGCTCGCCCCAGAGGCAGTAGACGTCCGCCTCGGCGCCGCCGGCCGCGTAGGCGGCGTCCGAGGAGCCGCCGAAGGAGACCCCGGGGCGCGGCTGCTGGACGGGGAAGACGTCCGACACGAAGTCGTGGAAGCGGTAGTGGGTGCCCTCGTGGTCGAAGGGCTCCCGGCTGGTCCACGCCTTCTTCACGATGCCGATGTACTCGCGGGTGCGCTCGTAGCGCTCGTCCTTGGACAGGAAGTCGCCCTCCCGCCGCTGCTCGTGGTCGTTGCCGCCGGTGATGAAGTGCACGGTCAGCCGGCCGTCGCTGATCTGGTCCAGGGTGGCGAAGGTCTTGGCGGCGAAGGTCGGGTAGGAGACGTTCGGCCGGTGCGCGAGCAGGATCTGCAGCCGGTCGAGGTGCGCGGCGAGGTAGGCGGCCGCGGCCGCGGGCTCCGGGGAGCCGGCCCCGTAGGCGAAGAGCACGCGGTCCCAGCCGTGGTCCTCGTGGGCGCGGGCCAGCCGCAGGGTGTAGTCGCGGTCGAAGGCGGCGGTGGTGCGGGCGGTGGTCTCCGAACCGTCGCCGGTGGCGGCGATGCCGAGGAACTCGACGGGCATGGCGGAACCTTTCGGGGTGGGTGGAACGCCCGGACCGCAGATGGGCGGCCGGGGCGGCCGGGCAGGCAGACGGGCAGGGCAGACGGGGCGGGCGGGCGGACGGACGGACGGCCGGCCGGCCGGGCAGACCGGAGCCGGCCCGGGCGCGGGGCGGCACGGGCGGCCGGGAGCACGGGTACGTGACGGTGGTGCGGGGAGGGGACTGCCGGAGCGCAGGGCGGGGTCAACGGCGGCGGCCGGCACCCGGGGCGCCCGGTCAGGGGCGGCGGTCCGGGCCCGCGACGGGGCGGACCGAGGGATGGTCCCCCGAAGGGATCAGGGCCGGGGACGTGCGGCCCGCTGCCGGGTCAGCCGTGACACGCCGCGGACCACACCCGACCGAAGTCGATGTGGTCGCGGGTGACCAGGGGCTGCTCGGCGTACATGGCCTCAAGTTGAGCAGTCGGCCGATCGGTCCGTCAACCATCCATCATTGCCGCTCTGTTGCGATCTCCTGTCGCCCTGCGACCGGTCCCGGCGGGCGGCCCGGCGGGCCCGTCCCACCCTTGACAGCCGTCGATCGCGCGTGCGTACGATCACCGCGGAGTGCAGTGCACAGCGCCGGCCGTGTTGAGGGACGCGGGCCGGTGCGACGGCCGTACGTGACCACACCCGTACCTCCCCGCCCGCCCGCACTCCCGCCAGGAGCCTCCGCCATGGCCACCCCGCCGGACGTCCTGCCCGCCCCCGACCGCACGGCCCCCGGCCGCCCCGCCACGCCACCGGACCCCGACCCCGGCCCCGACCCCGGGGCGCGGATCGTCGCCCGCCGCCGCCCCGGCCAATGGCTCGCCGCCGGCGTCGCCCTGCTGCTGGCCGCCATGGCCGTCAACTCGATCGCCCGCAACGAGGCCTTCCAGTGGGGCGTGGTCGCCGACTGGTTCACCGCACGGTCGGTGCTCGACGGCCTCACCCTGACCCTGTGGCTCACCGCCGTCACGCTCGCCCTCGGCTTCGTGCTCGGCACCGGCCTCGCGACCATGCGGCTGTCCGCCAACCCCGTCCTGCGCGCCCTCGGCTGGAGCTACGTCTGGGTCTTCCGCGCCACCCCGCCCCTGGTCCAGCTGCTGTTCTTCTTCAACATCGGCGCGCTGTACCCGACGCTCGGCCTCGGCATCCCCTTCGGCCCCGAGTTCGTCACCGTGCGGACGGTCAACCTGATCGGCCCCACGCTGACCGCCGTCATCGGTCTCACCCTGCTGGAGGGCGCGTACGCCGCCGAGGTGATCCGCGGCGGCATCCTCTCCGTCGACCGCGGCCAGCTGGAGGCGGCGGCCGCGCTCGGGCTCGGCCGGTGGCGGGTGCTGCGCCGGATCGTCATCCCGCAGGCGATGCGCTCCATCGTGCCGACCGCAGGGAACATGCTGATCAGCGCGCTCAAGGGGACGAGCATCGTCAGCGTGCTGGCCGTCTCGGACCTGCTCTACTCGGTGCAGCTGGTCTACCTCCAGTCGTACCGGGTCATCCCGATGCTGGTGGTCGCCACCCTCTGGTACCTGGTGATCACCACCCTGCTGTCCGTCGGCCAGTACTACGTCGAGCGGCACTACGCCAGGGGCGCCAGCCGGGAGGCCCTGCCGCCCACCCCGCTGCAGCGGGCCCGGGCCGCCCTGCGCCGGCTGCGCGAGGTGGCGGCATGACGGCGCTGGTGATCGTCGGAGCCGGCCCGCGCGGGACCGGCCTGCTGGAGCGGATCGCCGCCAACGCCGCCGAACTCCTGCCCCGGGAAAGGCCCCTGCACGTCCACCTGGTCGACCCGCACCCGCCCGGTGCGGGCCGGATCTGGCGCAGCGAGCAGTCCCCGCTGCTGCGGATGAACTCGATGGCCGAGGACGTCACCATGTTCACCGACGAGCGCTCGACCATCGACGGCCCGGTCCGCCCCGGCCCCTCGCTCGCCGAATGGGCGCCCCGGCAGGAGGAGTTCGCACCGTACCGGGAGGTCGCCGACCCCGCCGTACGGGACGAACTGGCCACCCTCGCGCCCACCGACTTCCCCACCCGGCGGGCCCAGAGCGCCTACCTGGACTGGGTGTTCCGCCGCGCGGTCGCCGACCTCCCGCCGCACGTCACGGTCACCGTCCACCGGGACACCGTCCAGGGCGTCGACGGCCCGGCGGACGGCCCGCAGACCGTCCGGCTCAGCGACCGCACGCTCACCGCCGACCACGTCGCCCTCACCCTCGGCCACCTCGACTCCGCCCCGCACCCCCGGTACGCCGCCGACGCCGCGTTCGCCGCCCGGCACGGCCGCTTCCACCTCCCGCCCGCCTACTCGGCCGACGCGGAGGCCCGGCTGGCGGGCGTCGCCCCGGGCGAGCACGTCGTGCTGCGCGGCCTCGGCCTCGCCTCCGTCGACCTGGTGGCCCTGCTCACCGAGGGGCGCGGCGGCCGCTTCGAGCCCGCGGGCGGCGGGCTGCGCTACCGCCCGTCCGGCCGCGAGCCGGTGCTCCACCTCGGCTCCCGGCGCGGCGTGCCCTACCACTCCAAGACCGGCTACCGGCTCCGGGGGCCGCGCGCCCCGCTCCCCCGGTACTTCGACGCGGCCGCCGTGGACGCCGTCCTCGCCACCGACGGCCCGCTCGAACTCCGGCGCGACTTCTGGCCGTCGATGGCCAAGGAGATCGCCTTCGGGCACTACCACGAGCTGTTCCACGCCCACCCCGAGCGCACCGCGCTGCCCTGGCCGGTCTTCCTGGAACGCCTCGACCGGCTCGACTGGTACTCCCCCGGCCTCGCCGCGCTGGTCGCCGAGGCCGTCCCCGACCCGGCCGACCGGATCGACTTCGAACGGCTCGACCACCCGCTGGCCGGTCTCGAACTCGGCTCCGCCGAGGAGCTCCAGCAGCACCTGCGCGACTACGTCACCGCCGACGCCGACCGCCGCGCCGATCCCGCGCACAGCGCCGACCTCGGCGCCTTCCTCGCCCTGCTCTCGCTGTTCGGCCAGCTCCCCCGGATCCTCGCGACCGGCCGGCTCACCGCCCGCTCGGTCGCCGAGGAGGTGGACGAGTGGTTCTTCGGCTACTTCAGCCACCTCGCCTCCGGCCCGCCCGGCTTCCGACTGCGCCAGCTGCTCGCCCTCTCCGAGGCCGGGGTGGTCCGCTTCCTCGGCGCGGGCGTGCGGGTCGTGCGGGACGAACCGACCGGCACCTGGCGGGCCTCCGGCGCCACCGTGCCCGGCCACACCGTCACGGCCACCGCGCTGATCGAGGCCTACCTGCCCAAGCACCAGCTGTCCCGCACCCTCGACCCGGTGCTGCGCGGGCTGCACCGCGCCGGCCGGATCGTGGAGGAGGTGGTCGCGGACGAGGAGTTCACCCACCGCTCGGGGCTCGTCACCATCGCCCCCGGCGACAGCGGACTGCTCGATCCGGCCCTGGGCGGCGCCCCGCACCCGCGGCGCACCGCGCTCGGCCCGCACACCAGCCTGCGGGCCGCCGCCGCCTTCGCCCGCCCGCGCACCGACTCCCCGGGGTTCCGGCAGAACGACGCCGCCGCCCGTGCGCTGCTGCGGGCGCTGGCCGCCCTGCCGGCGGCGGCGCTGGCGGCCTAGGTGTGTTGTCCGACGGGGCTCCGGGCGCCGCGGGGTCAGGGCCCGAAGATCTCCTCCACCAGGTCCTCGTCGGAGACATGGTCCGGAGCTTCGAAGACCAGGTCGGCGACGCCCTTCAGGCCGGTCCCGCGGTCCAGCGCGTCCATGCACGCGCGGGCCTGCCGGTCGTCGGCGAAGTCCCACAGCCGCAGCCGCCGCACCAGCACCAGCGCCTCCATCGGGCTGATCCGCGGCGTCCGGCCCCGGCGCGGGCCGGACCCCGGATGCCGCCCCGCCTGGGCGAGCCGCTGCTGGTAGCCGGCCAGGTCCTGCCAGGCCTGCAGGGTGCTGGGGTGGCGCTCGCCGAGCGCCTGGACGAGCTCCGGCAGCAGCCCGTGCAGCTGGAGGACGGCGCCCTGCAGGTCGCCCCGGTTGGCCCGGTGGAGCGCGAGGTCGTGCCGGGCCTTCAGGACCCGGGTGTCCTGCGGCCCCCAGGAGACGTGCAGGTCGGGCAGCAGCTCGGAGAGCAGCCGGATCGCGGTCACCGTCGCGCCGCTCTCGCCGACGCACCACGCCAGGTGGTAGCGGGCGCCGAGGGTGTCCGGGTCGGCCGGGCCGAGCGCGGAGCGCATGTCCTCCACCAGGGTCGACAGCAGCCGGATCGCGCCGTCCAGGTCGCCCGCCCGGCTGAGGTACCAGGTGAAGTCCCGCCAGGTGCAGAGGGTGTCGCGGTCGGCGGCGCCGAGGACGGCGACGCACTCCTGGGCGACCGCCTGGAGCTGGATCACCGACTCGCCGGCGGTCGCCGCCCGGAAGGCCGCCGAGCGCCGCTCGCGCAGGGCGGCCCGGACGGCGTCGGGCACGGCCGCGGCGACCACCGGCGGCGTGGTGAGCGGGGACAGCACCGGCGCCCCCGGCGCGGGCGGGGCCGGGACGACGGGCGGTGCATCGACGGGCGGTGCCACGACGGCGGGCGGCACGACGGGCGGCACGGGCGGGGCGGTCGCCGGCACGGGCGGGGGTGCGACGGGCGGCGCACTCGGCGCTCCGGCCGGCGGAGCACTCGGCGGCACGCTCGGCGGCGCACTCGGCGGCGCCGGGAGCTCGGCCGGGGCCGGCCGGTCCGGCACCGTGGGCACCACCGCCGGCCCGGCCGCCGCGCCGACGGGGCGCCCGGCCAGTTCGCGGAGCCGGCGCTCGACGGTCCGCGCGTCGGCCGGCCGGTCGGCCGGGTCCTTGGCCAGCAGCTCGGCGACCAGCCCGGCGACCTCCGCCGGCAGCCCGAACCGGACCGGGTCCAGCGCCGGCGGCGGCTCGTTGAGGTGCTGGTACATCAGCACCGGCGTCGAGTCCCCGCCGAACGGCCTTGCCCCGGTGAAGAGTTCGACCAGGACGCAGCCGAGGGCGTACAGGTCCGTCCGGCCGTCCACCCGCTGTCCGGTCCAGCGTTCGGGCGCCATGTAGGCGGGGCTGCCGACGATCGTCCCGGTGGTGGTCAGACCGCCCGCGCCGGTGTCCAGCTGGGCGATGCCGAAGTCCAGCACCTTGAGGTGCCCGGCGTCGGTGATCATGATGTTGTCGGGTTTGACGTCCCGGTGCACCATGCCCGCGTCGTGCGCCACCGCCAGCGCCTCGCAGAGCTGCCGCGCCCAGCGCAGGCTCTCCTCCGGGTCGGGCAGGCCGGCCCGCAGCACCTCGGTCAGGGTGCGGCCGGTCAGCAGTTCCATCACCAGGAAGGTCACCTGCTGGTCGCCGAGCGCGCTCTCGCCGAGGTCGTGCACCGTGACGATGTGCGGGTGCGAGAGGTTCCCGGCCGCGCAGGCCTCCCGGACGAACCGCAGCGCCGCCTTCGCCCGGTCGCCGCCGTGGTGCCCGATGACCTTGACCGCCACCGGCCGCCGCATCCGGTTGTCGAGCGCCCGCCACACCACGCCGAAGCCGCCCTGGCCGAGCTTCTCCACCAGCTCGTACCGGCCGTCGAGGACATCACCGACTCGCACGCGCCCCTCCCCCACCCTCCTGGACCCCCCGACTCTACCGACGCCGGCGGCCGCCCCTCCCCCCGGCTTCGACCAGGTGTAAGGATGGGCACCGGGCCCCCGCGACGGCGCGGCGGCCACGGCGGCACGGCCGTCGGACGAGCAGAGCCGAGGAGAAGCGGTCATGGCCAAGCAGGCCCCGCAGAGCGACCCGGCGCAGGACGCACCCGAAGTGTCCGCGCCCCAGCACGCCGCGGCCGGGTTGCCCGCGGTCGGCCACAGCCTGCGGATGGCGGCCGAGCAGATGGGCCCGCGCCGGACCCTGGCCACGCTGCGCAAGGTCAACCAGCCCGACGGCTTCGACTGCCCGGGCTGCGCCTGGCCGGAGCCGGGGAAGACGCACACCGCGGAGTTCTGCGAGAACGGCGCCAAGGCCGTCGCCGAGGAGGCCACCGAGCGGCGGATCCGGGCCGAGTTCTTCGCCGCCCACCCGGTCGCCGAGCTCGCCGGGCGCTCCGGCTACTGGCTGGGCCAGCAGGGCCGGCTCACCCAGCCGATGCTGCTCGACGAGGGCGCCACCCACTACACGCCGGTCTCCTGGGACGACGCCTTCGCGCTGATCGCCGAGGAGCTGCGCGCCCTGGACACCCCGGACGGCGCCGCCTTCTACACCTCGGGCCGGACGAGCAACGAGGCCGCGTTCGCCTACCAGCTGTTCGCCCGCCGGCTCGGCACCAACAACCTGCCGGACTGCTCCAACATGTGCCACGAGTCCTCCGGCTCGGCGCTCTCCGAGACCCTCGGCGTCGGCAAGGGCAGCGTCAGCCTCAAGGACCTCTACCAGGCCGACCTCATCATCGTGGCCGGCCAGAACCCGGGGACGAACCACCCCCGGATGCTGTCCGCGCTGGAGCGCGCCAAGCGGGCCGGCGCCACGATCGTGAGCGTCAACCCGCTGCCGGAGGCGGGCCTGGAGCGGTTCAAGAACCCGCAGAACGCCCGCGGCCTGGTCGGCCACGGCACCAAGCTGACCGACCTGTTCCTGCAGATCCGCCTCGGCGGGGACCTCGCGCTGTTCCGCGCGCTGAACCGGATCATCGTGGAGCAGGACGGCGTGGACCGCGACTTCGTCGCCGAGCACTGCCACGGCTACGAGGACTTCGAGGCGCAGGTCCGGGCGACGGAGCGCGCCGAGGTGCTCGCCGCGACGGGCCTGCCGTGGGAGCAGATCGAGGAGCTGGGCCGGCTGGTGCTGGCCTCGGAGAAGGTCATCGTCTGCTGGGCGATGGGCCTCACCCAGCACAAGCACGCCGTGCCCACCATCCGCGAGGTGGTCAACTTCCTGCTGCTGCGCGGCAACGTCGGCCGCCCGGGCGCCGGCGTCTGCCCGGTGCGCGGGCACAGCAACGTCCAGGGCGACCGGACGATGGGCATCTTCGAGCGGCCCTCGAAGGCCTTCCTCGACGCGCTGGAGAAAGAGTTCCGCTTCGCGCCGCCGCGCGAGCACGGCCTGGACTCGGTGGACACCATCCGCGCGATGCGCGACGGCAAGGTCAAGGTGTTCTTCGCGATGGGCGGCAACTTCGTCGCGGCGACCCCGGACACCGAGGTCACCGAGGCCGCGATGCGCCGCTGCCGGCTCACCGTGCACGTGTCCACCAAGCTCAACCGCTCGCACGTGGTGACCGGCGCCCGCGCGCTGATCCTGCCCACGCTGGGCCGCACCGACCGGGACGTCACCAGCGCCGGCGCCCAGTTCGTCAGCGTCGAGGACTCGATGGGCCAGGTGCACTCCTCGCGCGGCGGCCTGCGCCCGCCCGCGCCGGGCCTGCTCTCCGAGACGGCGATCGTCTGCCGGCTGGCCCGCGCCGTGCTGGGCCCGCAGGACAGCCTGCCGTGGGAGGACTTCGCGACGGACTACGACACGCTGCGGGCCCGGATCGCCCGGGTGGTGCCGGGCTTCGAGGACTTCAACGAGAAGGTGCGCCGCCCCGGCGGCTTCACCCTCCCGCACGGCCCGCGCGACTCCCGGAGCTTCCCCACCGCCACCGGCAAGGCCAACTTCACCGTCAACCCGCTCACCGCCCCCGAGGTCCCGCAGGGCCGGCTGCTGCTCCAGACGCTGCGCTCGCACGACCAGTACAACACCACGATCTACGGCCTGGACGACCGCTACCGCGGCATCAAGGGAGGCCGCCGGGTGGTCCTGGTGAACCCGGCCGACGCCGCCGAACTGGGGCTGACCGAGGGCGCGTTCGTGGACCTGGTGAGCGAGTGGAAGGACGGCGTCGAGCGCCGCGCCCCGCACTTCCGGGTCGTCCACTACCCCGTCGCGCGCGGCGGTGCGGCGGCCTACTACCCGGAGACCAACGTGCTCGTCCCGCTGGACTCCACGGCCGACATCAGCAACACCCCGACGTCCAAGGCCGTGGTCGTCCGCTTCGAGCCCGACAGCGGGGAGTAGCGGCGCAGGCCCCGGAACGGAACGGGACGGCCGCCCGGCGCACGCTGCGCCGGGCGGCCGTCCCGTTCCTCGAAGCGTCCCGTTCCCCGGACCGTCCCGCCGGTGGACCACCGTGCTCAGTGGCCGCCGAGCTCAGTGGCCGCCGAGCGGGAGCGTCGCGCTGGCGCTGCCCGGGGCCGGGGCGCTGGCCGAGCCGCTGGTGGTGGCGGTGCCGGTGGAGCTCGGGGCGCCGGTCCCGGTGCCGGTCGGCGTCCCGGTGGGCGTCGGCGTGCCCGTGCCGGTGGGCGTCGGGGTGCCGGTCGGCGTCGTGGTCGGTGTGCCGGTCGGGCTCTGGGTGGGCGTGGTGGTCGGCGTTCCGGTGGGCGTCTGGGTGGGCGTGGTGGTCCCGGTGCCGCTCGGCGTGCCCGGGTCGGTGGGCGTCCCCGTGCCCGACGGCGTGCCGGTGCCGGTGGGCGTGCCCGGGCCGGTGGACGGCGTGCCCGGGGTGGCGCCGGGCGGGGTGGCGGGCGTGCCGGAGGCCGGGGTCACCGGGGCCTGGTTGGCCGGGCTGGGCGCGATCGGGGTGACGGCGTCCCAGCCGGCGGGCAGGGCGGGCACCTTCCAGGCGCCGCCGGCCTCGTCCGCCGCGCCGGACGGGTCGGGCCGGACGGCCCCGAGGATCGGCATCGAGCCGATCGGCGACACCTTGATGACGGCGCCCGGCCGGGGCGCCTGGACGACCAGGCCGCCGCCGATGTACATCGCCACGTGGGTGGCGCCCTCGAAGTAGATGATCAGGTCGCCGGGGCGCAGCTGGTTCAGCGGGATGTGCGGGAGCTGGGCCCACTGCTCCTGGCTGGTGCGCGGGATCGGGCGGCCGGCGTGCAGCCAGGCCTGCGAGGTGAGGCCCGAGCAGTCGTAGGCCTCCGGGCCCGTCCCGCCCCACAGGTAGGGCTTGTTCAGCTGGGCGAGGGCGAAGGCGACGGCGGCGCGTCCCTCCAGCGAGGGGGTGCGCTCGCCCTGGCCGAGGGCGCCGGAGGCGAGGAAGGCGAGCTGGGCCTCGTCGGCCTTCTCCTTCTCCAGCTTCTCCAGTTCGGTGCGCTGGGCGCCGGTGAGCGAGGAGACCAGCTGCTCGACCGAGGCGAGGTCGGCGGCGACCTTGGCCTTGGCGGCGTCCTGCTCGGAGACGAGCGTCTGGGAGGTCTTGAGGGCCTCCTCGGTCTGCTGCTTCAGGCCGGTGAGGGCCTCGCGGTCGCTCTTCAGCCGGTCGAGGAACTCGGACTGGGAGCGGCTGGCGGCGGCGAGCAGCTCGGCGATGGTGACGGCCTCGTACGGGTCCTTGGACAGCAGCAGTTCGGCGTAGGCGGAGCTGGCGCCGTTGCGGTACTGGGCGGCGGCGAGCTGGGAGGCGATGTCGGTGCCGGCGTCGACCTGCTTCTGCTGGCGGTCGAGGCGGCCCTGGAGGTCGGTGAGCGCGGCCTGCTGTTCGGCGACCTTGGCCACGGCGCCGTTGTACTGCTCGGTGGCGGCCTCGGCGCTCTGGTAGAGCCCGTGCAGCTTGTCGAGCAGCGGGCCGAGGGTGGCCTTGGCGGCGGCCAGCGGGTCCTCGCCGGGGCTGGCCGCGATGACCGGCGCGCCCGGGTCGGGGGCGGCGTACGCGGCCTGCGCGGCGAACGGGAGCGCGAGCGCGGCCGCGGCCAGGGCCGCTCCGCAGCGCAGTGCCGCCCGCACCCAGGGCCGTACGCCCGCCGACTCCGTGCGCTGTGCAGCCCCGCCCATGGGTTCGTCCTCCCCGCCCCGCCCGTGCCCCGGGTTCCCCGGATCCCGCCGATCCTCCCACGGGTTACTCGCCGGAAACAGGGCGCACCCGGACTGGGAGGTTAATTCTCGATTGATGTGTGAGACAGGTCTCAGCAAACCGGAGCGAACCGGGGCGTTCTTCGCCGATGCCCAGCTCAGCACGGCCCGGGACACCCTCACGAAAGCTGCTGGACACCGCGGGGCCACCATCGGAACCACGATTCCCGGTCCAGTTCACCTTCCGTTTACCAAGCCGACCTACGGTCGCGACGACACCAACGTCCGTGCGACAACTACGACGATTGTTTGGGTATGGAACACATCTCGTTCCTGGTGGCCGTTGTGATCATCACGGCGCTCGCCTTCGACTTCACCAACGGGTTCCACGACACCGCCAACGCGATGGCCACCTCCATCGCGACGGGAGCCCTCCGGCCGAAGGTCGCGGTCACCATCGCGGCCGTCCTCAACTTCGCGGGCGCGTTCCTGTCCGTGAAGGTCGCCACCACCATCTCCGGCGGCATCGTCAACGAGAAGACGGGTGTCCACCCCGAGATCATCTTCGCCGCACTGGCGGGCGCGATCCTGTGGAACCTGCTGACCTGGCTGCGCGGCCTGCCGTCCAGCTCCTCGCACGCGCTGTACGGCGGTCTGATCGGCGCCACCGTCGTCGGGGTCGGCATGAACGGCGTCAACTTCGACACCGTCGTGTCGAAGATCCTCATCCCGGCGATCGCCTCGCCGCTGGTCGCCGGCCTCGCCTCCTGGGGCGCCACCAAGCTGGCCTACGCGATCACCCGCAAGGGCGACTCCGAGATCGCCACCAAGGGCTTCAAGACCGGCCAGATCTTCTCGTCCTCGCTGATCTCGCTGGCGCACGGCACCAACGACGCCCAGAAGACGATGGGCATCATCACCCTGACCCTGGTCTCGGTCGGCGCCCTGCCCAAGGGCGCGCTGCCCCCCACCTGGGTGATCGTCTCGGCCGGTGCCGCGATCGCGCTCGGCACCTACATGGGCGGGTGGCGGATCATCCGCTCGATGGGCAAGGGCCTGGCGGACATCCAGGCGCCGCAGGGCTTCGCCTCCGAGTCGGCCGCCGCGACCGTCATCCTGACCTCCTCGCACATGGGCTTCGGCCTCTCCACCACCCAGGTCTGCTCCGGCGGCATCATGGGCGCCGGCCTCGGCGGCCCGAAGGCCCAGCTGCGCTGGAGCATGGTGCGCCGCATGGTCTACACCTGGGCGCTGACCCTGCCGGCCGCCGCGCTGGTCTCCGGCGGCGCCGCGCTGCTGGCGCGCCAGGGCACCTGGGGCGTCGTCCTGGTCGGCGCCGTGCTGGTGGCCGGTTCGGGTGCGATGTGGCTGATCTCCCGCCGCCAGCCCGTCGGCGCGGACAACGTCAACGACGCCGCCCCGGTGGAGGTCCCGCAGGCCGTCCCCACCGCCAACGCCCCCACCCCCGCCTCGACCACGGTCGCGGCCTGAGCGCCGCAGGCTGAGGAGCACACGCCATGCACATCAAGTGGAACGCCCTGGCCCAGACCGCCGGTGCCAGCTTCGGGATCACCGTCGCCGTGGTCGCGGTCTTCGCGCTCGGCATCCTGGCCCTGTCCCGCCGCGAGGCCACCCTGGCCGCCCGCGAGGGCGAGGCCTCCGGCGGCCCGGGCGGCGGCCGGCTCGCCCTGGTCGGCGCCTACGCCTGCTTCGGCCTCTGCGCCGCGGCCGTCGTCTACGGGCTGACGCTGATCGCCGGGAAGTGACCGGCGGGACCCGACCGACCGCGTGACCGGCGGGACGTGACCGCCGGGTGAGCCCGAACGGGCCGGGGAGTGCATCGACACTCCCCGGCCCGTTCGCGTGCGTGGGCGCCGCCGGTCAGCCCTGTCGGGTCTTCAGCGCGGTCTCCCGGATGAACAGGACGGTGACGAAGGCCAGCAGCGAGAAGGGCGCGGCCACCAGGAAGACGTCGCCGACGCCGTGCCCGAAGGCGTCCGTCACCAGCGGGACGACCGGGGCCGGCAGCCGGTGCAGGTCCGGGATGCCCCCGCCGCCGGCCGCGGGCCCGGCCGGGACGTGCGCGGCGGCGAGGTTCTCCGCCAGGTAGTGCGTCACCTTGTTGTTCATCAGCGCGCCGAGCGCGGAGACGCCCATCGCACCGCCCATGGTGCGGAAGAAGGTGACCACCGAGCTGGCCGCGCCGAGCTCGTGGCGGGGCACGGTGTTCTGCACCGCGAGCACCAGGTTCTGCATGGTCAGGCCGAGGCCGACACCGGTGATCGCCATGTAGACGGAGAGCAGCCCGTAGCTCGTGTCGACCCGGGCGGTGCCGAGCAGGCCGAAGCCGACGGCGAGCAGGAAGGTGCCGGAGACCAGGTAGGCCTTCCACTTGCCGTACTTGGTGATCAGCCGGCCGGCGACGGTGGAGGAGAGCGCCAGGCCGAGGATCATCGGCAGGGTCATCAGGCCGGCCATGGTCGGGGACTTGGCGCGGGCCAGCTGGAAGTACTGGCTGAGGAAGGTGGTCGCGCCGTACATCCCGACGCCGACCAGCACGCTGGCGAGCGCGGCGAGGGTGACGGTGCGGTAGCGGAAGAGGTCCGGCGGGATGATCGGCTCGGCGGCGCGGCGCTCGATCACCACGGCGAGCGCGCCCAGCAGCAGGCCGCCGCCGACCATCGCGGCGGTCTGCCAGGACACCCAGTCGTAGTTCTTGCCGGCCAGCGTGATCCAGATCATCAGCAGGCTGACCGCGGCGGTGATGACCAGCGCGCCGAGGTAGTCGATCCTGACCTTGCGCCGGACCACCGGCAGCTTGAGGGTCCGCTGGACCACCAGGATCGCGGCGATCGCGAACGGGATGCCGACGTAGAAGCACCAGCGCCAGCCCAGCCAGGAGGTGTCCACGATGACGCCGCCGATGAGCGGGCCGCCGATGGTGGCCAGCGCGAAGACCGCGCCGAAGTAGCCGCTGTAGCGGCCGCGCTCGCGCGGCGGGACCATCGCGGCCAGGCAGATCTGCGCCAGCGCGGTGACACCGCCGGCGCCGATGCCCTGGAGGGCGCGGCAGGCGATCAGCTGGCCGGTGTTCTGGGAGAGGCCGGCCAGCGCCGAGGAGGCGATGTAGATCACCAGGGCGATCTGCAGCAGCAGCTTCTTGCTGGCGAGGTCGGACAGCTTGCCCCAGATCGGGGTGGAGGCGGTGAGGGTGAGCAGCGTCGCGGTGATCACCCAGGTGTACGCGGACTGGCCGCCGTGCAGGTCGGTGAGGATGTGGGGCAGGGCGTTGGAGACGACGGTCGACGAGAGCACGGCCACGAAGAGGCCGAGCAGCAGGCCGGACAGCGCCTCCATCACCTGCCGGTGGGTCATCGGTCGGTCGTCGACGGCGGCGGCGCCGGTCGCGGCCTCGGTGGTCATGGTCATCTGGATCCTTAAATATCGTTGCCTTAAGCAACCATAGGGCTAATGGTTGACTAAGGCAACTTTCTTCAAGGACAAGTAAAGCCCGGCCGGAACCCGCCTCCTGCGGGCCCGCCGGGCTCACCACCGCTCCGGCCGCGGCCGGGTCACTCCACCGTGGGCTCGTCGAGCACGTCGTTGAAGCGGTGCAGCAGTTCCGCGAAACGGTCGACGTCCTCCCGGGACCAGTCGCCCAGCAGCTCGCTCACCCGCCGCATCCGGACGTCCCGGGCGGCCAGGTAGCGCCGGCGCCCGTCCGCGGTCAGCGAGACCAGCGCAGCCCGCCGGTCCAGCGGGTCCGCCTCCCGGGACACCAGACCCAGCTCCTCCAGCGCCCGGATCTGCCGGCTCACCGTCGCCTTGCCCACCGTGAAGTGGGCGCCGACGTCCGTCACCCGCACCCGCCCGGCCTGCTCGATGTAGCCGAGCATGCTGTACGCCGCACCCTCCAGCTCGGGGTGCACCCGGCGTGAGAGCTCCGCCACTCTGGCCCGGCCCCGCCGGAACATCAGCGCGACCTCGCGTTCCACCGCCAGCAGGGCGTCCTCGTCACTCACGGCGCCAGTATCCCGCAGCCGCACCGGCCGGAATGCGGCGCGTGGGGTACGACAACCCAACTACTTCATGGTATGAAGTATCCGTTTTTCCCCTATACGCAAGGAGATGTGGATGGCCGCCCCGGGGCAGGGTTTCGTCGCCGAACTGAAGGGAGCGGTCACCCCGCGCGCCGCGCTGCTCGTGATCGCCGTACTGCTGCTCCAACTCGGTTTCATCACCTCGTACGTCGGGGCGCTGCACCACCCGGCCCCGCACGACCTGTCGATCGCGGTGGTCGCCCCGCCGCAGGTCTCCCCCAAGTTCGTCCAGGCGCTGGAGTCGGTCCCGGACGACGCCGTCAAGGCCGTCACCGCCCCCGACGCCGAGACCGCCACCCAGCAGATCAAGGACCAGAAGATCTACGCCGCGCTGGTGGTGAACACCGCCGGCACCGAGGACACCCTGCTGGTCGGCGGCGCCCGCGGCCCGTCCGCCGCCAAGGCCGCCGAGAGCATCACCACGGCGCTGGAGAAGTCCCAGAACCGCACGGTCAAGGTCGAGGACGTCGTGCCGCTCGCCAAGGGCGACACCAACGGCCTCTCCGGCTTCTACCTGGTCATCGGCTGGTGCGTCGGCGGCTACCTGGTCGCCTCGATCCTCGGCATCAGCGCCGGCTCCAAGCCCGCCAACGCCCAGCGGGCGACGATCCGGCTCGGCGTGCTGGCGCTGTACTCGATCGCGGCCGGCATCGGAGGCACGGTGATCGCCGGGCCCGTCCTGGACGCGCTGCCCGGCTCGATCCTCGGCCTGTCCGCCCTCGGCGCCCTGGTGGTGTTCACGGTCGGCGCGTTCACCATGGCGCTGCAGTGCCTGTTCGACATCGTCGGCATCGGCGTCGCGGTGCTGGTCTTCGTCGTGCTGGGCAACCCGAGCGCCGGCGGCGTCTACCCGCCGCCGATGATGCCGCCGTTCTGGCGGGCCATCGGCTCCTGGATCCCGAACGGTGCCGGCACCTCGGCCGCCCGCTCGATCGCCTACTTCGGCTCCACCAACCTGCTGCTGCCGATCGTGGTGCTGCTGGTCTGGGCGGTGCTCGGCGTCGCCGTCACCTTCCTGGCCGTCCTGCGCCGCCCGCGCACCGTCGGCCGCGAGCTGGTCGACCAGGCCTGAGCCTCCCGGCCCCGCCGTTCCGGCCCCCACGCCCGTGCCCCGGCCCTCCCGGCCGGCGCACGGGCGTCGCCGTGCGCGGCCCGCACCACGCCTCAGGGCCAGCTTCCGGCCAATCCGTCAGCCGGCCGCCAGCCTCCCCGGATCGGCGACGACGGCGCGCACCACGCCCACCGCGGCGCCCAGCAGCGGCCCGCGCCGGCCGAGCCGGGAGACCGTCAGCCGAGCGTCCGACCAGGGGCGCACCGTCACCCGGGCGGCCAGCTCGGCCTGCATCGCCGGCAGCAGCCAGGGCGCCAGCCGGGCGTAGCCCCCGCCGAGCACCACCCGCTCCGGGTCCAGCAGGTTGACCGCCCCGGCGGCCGCGGTGCCGAGCGCCGTACCGGCCCCGGCCAGCGCCGCCAGCACCCTCTCCCGCCCGGCCTCGGCGCGCTCCGCGAGCAGCGCCACCCAGTCGCCGGGCAGCCCGGTCAGCCCGGCCGCCCGCAGCACCGCGGCCTCGCCGGCGTACTGCTCCAGGCAGCCGTTCGCGCCGCAGGCGCAGCGGGGGCCGTCCGGGTGGACCGGCAGGTGGCCGAACTCGCCCGCGTAGCCGCGCGCCCCGCGCAGCAGCCGCCCGCCGACGACGATCGCCGCACCGACGCCGGCCTCGGCGGAGACGTACAGGAAGTGCTCCGGCCCCTCCCCCAGCCAGCGCTCGGCGAGGCCGCCCAGATTGGCCTCGTTGTCCGCCTCAACCGGCAGTTCGGCGAGGTCCGCCGCGCCGGCCGCGCGCAGCTCGGGGCGCAGCCCCGCCGCCAGCGGCACGTCCTCCCAGCCCAGGTTGGCGGCCCGCTGGAGCACCCCGCCGGAGATGCCGACCAGCCCGGGGACGGCCAGCGTGATCCCGGCCGGTCGCAGGCCCGACTCGGCGACGGCCGAGCCGAGCAGCTCGGCGAGGTCGGCCATCACGGCGGCGGGCCGGCGGCCGCGGTTGCGGACCTCCCGGCGGCGCCAGGCCCGGACCTCGCCGCGCAGGTCGACCACGCAGGCCCCGAGGTGTTCGACGCCGATCTCGGCGCCGAGGCCGCCCGGCCCGAGCGGGTTGAGCCCGAGTGCGGTGCCGGGGCGGCCGACCTTCCCGCTGGGGGCGGCCGGTCCCGCCTCGACGACCAGGCCGGCGGCGATCAGCTGTTCGGCGAGCGAGGAGACGGCGGCCCTGGTCAGGCCGGTCTCGGCGGCCACCTCGGCGCGCGAGCGCGGGGCGAGCGCGATCACCCCGAGCACCAGGGCCAGGTTGGCGCGGCGCATCCCGCGCTGGCTGGCGGGCCCGGGCAGGACGCCCTCCGGCTCGCGCATCGCACTCGCGCTCATGCACCCACTCCCGCCTGCGTGCCGACGGGCGCCGCCGGGTCCGTCGCCGGGCTACGGCATGTCCGGTGGCATCCCGCGGGGCACCTCCGTTGCAGGGTAACCGGGTTCCGGGGGCGGCGTCCTGAGCAGGGCGGAGCCGGCCGTCGGGGCGGCGGCCGGGCCGGCACCGGGGCGCGCGGCGGGCCGGGTGAAGACCCACCGGCGCATCGCCCAGTACCGGAACAGCATGGCGACGAAGGTCCCGAGGACCATCCCGCTGAGGAAGTCGGCGGCCTCCTGGGCGACCGGGCCCACGAAGGGCTCGCGCAGGTCCAGGACGTAGCGCGAGACCACCAGCGGCACGTCGTTCACCGCGATCGCCACCGCGCTGACCAGGAGGAACAGCAGCGCCTCGCGCCGGTGCCCGTCGGCCCGGAAGGACCAGCAGCGGTTCAGCACGTAGGAGACGGCGGTGCCGATCACCGTGGCGACGGTCAGCGCGACCACCGGCTTGTGCTCCAGCACGGTGGCCTTCAGCTGGACGTCGACCACCAGGGTGAGCACGAAGCAGAGGCCGCCGACCAGCAGGAACTTCACCAGCCTGCGGTGCCGGACCAGGAACGGCCGCAGCCGGACCGGCACCCGGGCCAGGGCGCGCTGCGTGGGGGACGGCATCTCCGCAGTCTCGCACGGGCGGTGCCGTCCCTCCCGTTCACTGCGCGGTGATCCGCAGGATCCCGGTGGTGGTGCCCTGGTAGACCACCCCGCCGGGGGCGATGGACCCGACCATCTGCAGCGTGTCGAAGAGGAACCCGGCGCCCAGGTAGGCGGTTCGGGTGACATCACCGGTGCGCGGGTCGATCTCGGCGTAGTAGTAGGGGTCGAGGACCGAGGTGGCCGAGGTGCCGGGGATGACCGGGCGGCGCAGCACGGTGTGGATCAGCCCGTCGCCGGTGGAGAGCCGCGGGACGGCGGCGGAGCGCACGGTGGTGTCCCAGACGAGGTCGCAGCCGGAGCCGTCGGGCCGGACGTCGACCCGGCTGAGCCCGCCCCGGAACCGGTCCGAGGCGGGCACGGCGGGCCCGGCGTCGGCGGGCAGCTTGGGGTACGGGTAGCCGTAGGTGCTGGCGACGAAGACCGCGTTGCCGGCCGCGACCGGCGAGTTCTCGCTGCCGCTGCCGCCGGCCCGGAGGACCGGGACGGCGCAGACCGGGGAGCCGTCGGAGGTCCGGTAGACCAGCAGGTTCACGGTCGGCGCGGCGTTGTCGACGATGGTCAGGTAGTCGGTGCCGGTGCGCGGTCCGAAGAAGGTGGGCGTGGATCCGGTGCCCCAGCTGAGCTGGCCGGGCTTGCGCCCGGGGCCGCGGTCGTAGGGCTGCCGCCAGGCGATCCGCGGGGTGCCGTCGGCGGCGGCGGTGAGCAGGTAGCTCGCGTGGGTGGTGGCGACGGCCGTCCCGGCGGGGGCGGTGGAGATCGAGTTGGCGATCCGTTCGCCGGTCGGGAGGGTGAGCGCGCGGACGGCGCCGGTGCGGTCGTCGGCGGTGCCGACCACACCGCCGCCGGTGGCGAACCAGACCCGGCCCTGCCAGTCGGGGGACAGCCCGGTGACGGCGTCGCCCTCGGGCACCGCGCCGGCCAGCGGCAGGCGGCTGTCGACGGTGAGCGCCCAGGCGCCGGCGGCGGTGCGGTGGTGGCCGATCCGCAGCAGGTCGCGGTTGCCGTCCACCACCACCAGCCGGTCGTCCTGGTCCAGGTAGGCGTACACGCCGCCGAGCAGGGAGCCCTTGGCCAGCGGGAGTTCGGCGACCGAGCCGCCGTCGGCCGGGTCCAGCAGGTGGACGGTCGGGGTGAGTCCGAAGATCGTGGTGCAGAGCGCGACGGGCCGGCCGTCGGAGCCGACCAGCACGGTCGGGCAGGCGGACTGCAGGGCGATCCGCTCGGAGTCGAGCGCGCCGGCCCCCGGCCCCGGCAGTGGCGTGGCGTCGGAGGAGCCGGTGTCGCCGTGCATCGTGGCGGTGCCGTCGGGCCCGGCGTACGGGTTGTGCGGCGGCAGCGGCCCGTACGGGGTGTCGGCCTGGGCGGGGGCCGCCAGGGCGAGCAGGGCGGCGGCGGCGAGGGCCGCGGCGCGGGAGGTCAGGGCGAAGCGCATGGAGGAGTCCCCATCGGTGGCAGGAGTGGACGGCGTGGCGGTGCACTCCACCCGGAGGGGGTTCCCGGCAGGGGGCGGCCGGGCGGATCACCGCGTCAGAGCGCGCGGTGACAGATCGCGGAGCAGGCGTACGCCAGGTCGACGTCGAGTCGACGGCTCAGGTACGCGTGGCGATGCATGGGGCCAGCATGGCCTACTGACAGTTTGTTGCACAAGGCCCGGAGGGGTGCGGGGCCGCCGATCCGGCCCCGCACCCCTCCGGGTGACCGCCCGTCAGGCGGCGACCAGCACCTCCGCCGGCTCCAGCGCCAGCTTCAGCACTTCGCGCACGTCCGCCACCGGGTGGACGGTGAGCCGCTCCAGCACCTCGGCCGGGACGTCGTCCAGGTCGGCCTCGTTGCGCTTGGGGATGATCACCGTGGTGACCCCGGCCCGGTCGGCGGCGAGCAGCTTCTGCTTCACCCCGCCGATCGGCAGCACCCGGCCGGTCAGCGACACCTCGCCGGTCATCGCCACGTCGGTGCGCACCCGGCGCCCCGACAGCAGCGAGGCCAGCGCCGTGGTCATGGTGATGCCGGCGCTCGGCCCGTCCTTGGGGACGGCCCCGGCCGGGACGTGCAGGTGCACGCCGCGGTCCCGCAGCGAGGTGACCGGCAGCTCCAGCTCGGCGCCGCGCGAGCGCAGGAAGGAGAGCGCGATGTGCGCGGACTCCTTCATCACGTCGCCCAGCTGCCCGGTGAGGGTGAGGCCCGTCCCGCCGGTCTCGGAGTCGGCGAGCGAGGCCTCGATGTAGAGGACGTCGCCGCCCGCGCCGGTCACCGCGAGGCCGGTGGCCACCCCGGGCACGGCGGTGCGCCGCTCGGCCGGCTCCTGCGCGGCCTCCGGCACGTGGTGCGGGCGGCCGATCAGGGCGCGCAGGTCGTCCGCGCCGATGGTGACGGGGAGTTCGCGCTCGCCGAGCTCGGCCTGCGCGGCGATCCTGCGCAGCACCCGGGCGATCGAACGCTCCAGGGTCCGCACCCCGGCCTCCCGGGTGTACTCACCGGCCAGCCGGCGCAGCGCCGGCTCGTCGACGGAGACCAGGCCGTCGCCCAGTCCGGCCTTCTCGAGCTGGCGCGGGAGCAGGTGGTCGCGGGCGATGAGGACCTTCTCGTCCTCGGTGTAGCCGTCCAGCCGGACGAGCTCCATCCGGTCGAGCAGCGGCTCGGGGATGGCCTCCAGCACGTTGGCGGTGGCGAGGAAGACCACGTCGGAGAGGTCGAGCTCGACCTCCAGGTAGTGGTCCCGGAAGGTGTGGTTCTGCGCCGGGTCCAGCACCTCCAGCAGGGCGGCGGCCGGGTCCCCGCGGTAGTCGGAGCCGACCTTGTCGATCTCGTCGAGCAGGACGACCGGGTTCATCGAGCCGGCCTCCTTGATCGCCCGCACCAGCCGGCCGGGCTGCGCGCCGACGTAGGTGCGCCGGTGGCCGCGGATCTCGGCCTCGTCCCGGACGCCGCCGAGGGCGACCCGGACGAAGCTGCGGCCCATGGCGCGGGCCACCGACTCGCCGAGCGAGGTCTTGCCCACCCCGGGCGGGCCGACCAGCGCCAGCACCGCTCCGCCGCGCCGCCCGCCGACGAGTCCGAGCCCCTGGTCGGCGCGGCGCTTGCGCACCGCGAGGTACTCGACGATGCGGTCCTTCACGTCCGCCAGGCCCGCGTGGTCGGCGTCCAGCACCGCGCGGGCGCCGGCGATGTCGTAGGTGTCCTCGCTGCGCTCGTTCCAGGGCAGTTCCAGGACGGTGTCCAGCCAGGTGCGGATCCAGGAGCCCTCGGGCGACTGGTCGGAGGCGCGTTCGAGCTTGTCCACCTCCTTGAGCGCGGCCTCGCGGACCTTCTCGGGCAGGTCGGCGGCCTCGACCCGGGCCCGGTAGTCGCCCTCCTCGTCGGCCGGGTCGCCGTTCAGCTCGGCCAGTTCCTTGCGGACGGCCTCCAGCTGGCGGCGGAGCAGGAACTCCTTCTGCTGCTTGGCCACGCCCTCCTCGACGTCCTTGCGGATGGTGTCGTTGACCTCCTCCTCGGCGAGGTGGTCGCGCAGCAGGGTCAGCGCGTACTCCAGGCGGGCGACCTGGTCGGCCTCCAGCAGCACCTTGAGCTTCTGCTCGGCGGTGACGAAGGACGCATAGCCGATGTTGTCGGCGAGCTCGCCGACGCCCTCGATCTGCGCCACCCGGTCGACGATCTGCCACGCGCCGCGCCGGCGCAGCCACTGGGTGGACAGCGCCTTGTACTCCTTGACCAGCTCGGCGGCCCGGCCGGCGACCGGGGTGCCCACCGAGGACTCCCGGAACGGCGTGGTCTCCACCCAGAGGGCGGCGCCGGGGCCGGTGGTGCCGACCCCGATCCGGACCCGGCGCACGGCGCGGACCAGCGCGGCCGGATCGCCGTCGGCCAGCCGGCCGACCTGTTCCACGGTGGCCAGCGTGCCGACCGCCGCGTACGAGCCGTCCACCCGCGGGACGAGCAGGACCTGCGGCTTGCCGGCGCCGGTGGCCGCGGCGCGGGCGGCCTCGACGGCGGCGCGCACCTCGGTGTCCTTCAGGTCCAGCGGGACGACCATGCCCGGCAGGACGACCTCGTCGTCGAGCGGCAGCACGGGCAGGGTGAGCGGTGTGGACGTCGATGCCATGATCTCTCCCCAGTCAGTGAAGTTGAGCCGACCTGACTAAGGCTCGGCGGACGCCGGATGTTCCCGGCGTCTTGTTCGCCATGAGCGAACACCGTGGGGCCGCGCGGGGTCCGTCAAAACCCGTCCGGAAGATGCACCCGAAGGTGTCAGCGGGCGTCCAGGACCCGGGCGCCACCCGTCGCGGGCGCACCGCCGGCCACCGCCTCGGCCCGGCGCGGGGCCGGCCCGGGCCGGCTCGCCCGGACGCGCCGCGCCCAGCGCCACAGCGCCACGCCGGTCAGCACCGCCGCCGGGTGGCCCACCGCGGTGACCACGTCCCGCTCGGTGAGGATCTGCTCGGCGATCAGCAGCCCGGCGCCGCCGAGCGCGACCACCCGCCCGCGCAGCGGCAGCAGCCCGGCCACCGCGCCCAGGCAGGCGAGCACGCCGTAGCTGACGCCGATGTCCAGGTAGTCCAGCGCCCCGGGCTCCATCCGCCCCGTCTCCACCGCCGCGATCACCACACCCTGGGAGAGCAGGGTGGCGACGACGTGGCCGGTCGCGAACACCGCGGCCGCGCGGGCGGGGCCGATCCGCCGCTCCAGCGGCGCGAGGGTGACGGCGAATCCCCACAGGTAGGGCATCCACACGTCACCGGCCACCCAGAAACCACTCAGCAGCAGAGCGCGCAGGGGATGCTGCAGGAGGTTGTGGCCGTCGGAACTGGAAGCCTCCTGCAACCGCTGCACGAGTTCCGGATCGGCGAGCTTGGCGAACGTGGTGGTGGCGCCGACCACGGCGAGGTAGCCGAGGGTGAAAGGGGTGCGCCGGGGCGTCGGCACCAGGGCGAGCAGCCGGTCGACGGCGCTCGCGCGCAGGCCGAACCGGAGCATCCCGTACGGCACGCCCGTCGGCGGCGGCCCGACCCGTCCGGCCCCGCGCCGCACTCCAGCCATGACGCCTCCCGCTCCACACCCGCAGCCACCGGCCCGTCACAGGTGCCCAACGTACCGGCGCGCGCGGTGAATCCCGCCCGGCAGGGTGTTGTCGTGGCCACGTTACGTCGGGGTTCTGAGAGGCAGCTGGGAATTGCCCGTGAAGACCATCGGTAAACCGGCCGACCGGATTTCCCGGCATTGGTCCAGACCTACTTCCGATTAACGCGTCAGTAGGCCCTCTGACCGGCGACTTGGCGTCAACTCGACTGCATACGTACCGTTACGCAGTGAAAATTCGGCGGGTAAGGTATCGGCCCGTGCCCACTCGTGCAGTGGGTTCAGAGGGCGGCGGACAGCCGGCCCACGGGCCGGAAACGTCCGGTCCGCCTGCCGGGAAGCACCCACTGTCCGTACGCTGCGAGGTGCGCGGGAGCGGGTGGGTGGCCTACAGTCCGTCCTCCGATCCGAGCGCGACGGGACGGCGGACCCGGCACAGTCCACGACGGAACAAGACTACGAGCGGAGCCCCGCCATCCCCACAGGTGGCCGGCCCGCAGCCCTGGGGGCGGTGGCGTGACCGTGACAGAACTTCAGCAGGACCACAACAACAGCGGCGGCACGGTGAGCAGCCAGCGCAGAGTGCTGGTGGTGGAGGACGAGCCCACGATCGCGGAGTCGATCGCGGCCCGCTTGGGCGCGGAGGGCTTCAAGGTCGCCGTGGCCCACGACGGACCGGGAGCGGTCGACGGCTTCCACACCTGGCAGCCCGACCTGGTCGTCCTCGACATCATGCTGCCCGGATTCGACGGCCTCGAGGTGTGCCGCCGGATCCAGGCGCAGCGCCCGGTGCCGGTGCTGATGCTGACCGCGCGCGACGACGAGACGGACCTGCTGGTCGGCCTCGGCGTGGGCGCGGACGACTACATGACGAAACCCTTCTCGATGCGCGAACTGGCCGCCCGGGTCAACGTGCTGCTGCGCCGCGTCGAGCGCGCCCAGCAGGCCGCCCGCACGCCCGCGCTCGGCTCGCTGCGCTTCGGCGAGCTGGAGATCGACCACGTGCAGCGCCGGGTCCGGCTGGCCTCGGGGGACGTCCACCTGACGCCCACCGAGTTCGACCTGCTCGCCTGCCTGGCCGCCCAGCCGCGCGCGGTGCTGACCCGTGAGCAGTTGCTGGCCGAGGTCTGGGACTGGACCGACGCGTCCGGCACCCGCACCGTGGACAGCCACGTGAAGGCCCTGCGCCGGAAGATCGGCGCGAGCTGGATCCGCACCGTCCACGGCGTCGGGTACGCGCTGGAGGCCCCGCTCTCCTAGCGGCGCCTCGGGCGACGGGCCTCCGGGGGGCCCGTGTCCCGGACCGCCGCGCAGGCACGCGCGGGACGTACGCGGGGATCACAGGAAAAACCAATGACCTTTCCGCAGCAACGCAACAACGGGGACACCGACGGCACGCGGCCACAGACGCTGGCCGTCCGCGCCGCCCGCCGGGTCTGGGCCGACATCCGGCCGCTCGACCCGGTCCGCTCGATCAAGGGCAAACTCGCCCTGCTGGTGATCGTCTCCGTCTTCCTGGCCACCGGCATGGTGGTCGTGGCGATCCGGTCCGAGACCCAGATCCGGATCATCATGGTCTTCTCCATGATCGCCTCGCTGCTCTTCATGCAGTTCCTCGCGCACGGGCTGACCGCCCCCCTGCGCGAGATGACGGCCGCCGCCCGCGCGATGGCCTCCGGCGACTACAGCCGCCGGGTCGAGGTCAACTCGCGCGACGAGATCGGCGAGCTGGCGGCCGCCTTCAACCAGATGGCGGCCGACCTGGGCGCCGCCGACCGGCACCGTCGCGAGCTGGTCGCCAACGTCTCTCACGAGCTGCGCACGCCGATCGCCGCGTTGCGCGCCGTGCTGGAGAACGTGGTGGACGGCGTCGTCCAGCCCAACCCGGCGACCCTCGGGGCCGCCCTGGAGCAGACCGAGCGGCTCGGTCGCCTGGTCACCCACCTGCTGGACCTCTCCAAGATCGACGACGGCGTGGTCGACCTGGACGCCCGCCCCTTCGAGGTGCGCGAGTTCCTGGACGGCGTGCTGCGCGGGGTCACCGTGGACGGCGCGACGGCCGGCGGGGCGTTCTCCCGGCGCGGCGACGTCCGGCTGGCCCTGGAGGTCAGCCCGACCGGCCTGACCGGCGTGGCGGACCCGGAACGGCTCCACCAGGTGGTCGCCAACCTGGTCGACAACGCCTGCAAGCACTCCCCGCCCGGCGGCACCGTCACGGTGCGCGCGCGGCCCGACGGCGAGCCCGGCGGCCTGCTGCTGGAGGTCGAGGACGAGGGCCCGGGCATCCCGCCGGCCGACCGCAGCCGGGTGTTCGAGCGGTTCAGCCGCAGCGGCACCGCGACCGCCCAGGGGCCCGGTTCGGACGGCGGCACCGGCCTCGGGCTGGCCATCGCCCGGTGGGCGGTGGACCTGCACGGCGGGCGGATCGCGGTCGCCGAGTCGCCGCGCGGCTGCCGGATCGAGGTCCGGCTGCCGGGGCAGCGCTGAGCCGGGCCGCTTCGTCGGATCCTCCAGCGCCCCGACGGGGGCCGTTGTGTCACAGAAGCGACACAGACGTACACGAAGATCGTTCGATGATCCGAACAGGGGTTTGTCCGGTTTCGTCCGGGTATGAGTCCCGCACGGGGCGGTCAGTTCCCCTCAGATATGGCTTTCTAACGCACATTTTCAGCCAATCTGCAGGTCAGGACTGTGATCTGGGCGACGCCTGAGCCCCGGGGACTGCGCGATCACCGGTCAGGGGCGTAGCCTTAATCCCCGCTGTCCAAACATCCCAAAAGGAAGCGGAAGAGGGCGGTTGCCGCCGTGTCGCCACAGTCCCCTGAAACCCCCAATAGCTCGGCAAGCTCCACTGGCTTCGGCCCCAATGAGTGGCTCGTCGATGAGATCTACCAGCAGTACCTCCAGGACCCGAACTCGGTCGACCGAGCCTGGTGGGACTTTTTCGCCGACTACAAGCCCGGTACCGAGGTGACCCCAGTGACCCAGGCCGCGACCCAGGCCGGCCCCACGCCGACCCCTGCCGCTGCCCCCGCGCCCGCTGCTGCCGCACCGGCCGCACCCGCCGCCGCTCCGGCCGCGCCGGCCCCGGCCCCCGTGCCGCTCGCCGCGGCCCCCGCCGCGCCGCCGGCCCCCAAGGCCGCCCCGGCCGCGCCCGCCGCGGCCGCGCCGGCCGGCCCCGAGCTCGTCCAGCTGCGCGGCCCGGCGAAGGCCGTCGCCACCAACATGGACGCCTCGCTGGAGGTGCCGACCGCGACCTCGGTCCGCGCGGTGCCCGCGAAGCTGTTGATCGACAACCGCATCGTCATCAACAACCACCTGCAGCGCGCCCGCGGCGGCAAGGTCTCCTTCACCCACCTGATCGGCTACGCCCTGGTCCAGGCCATCAAGGCCAGCCCGGGGATGAACCACAGCTACAAGGTGGAGGACGGCAAGGCCTACCTGGTCAAGCCCGAGCACATCAACCTCGGCCTGGCCATCGACCTGGTCAAGCCGAACGGCGACCGCCAGCTCGTCGTCGCGGCCATCAAGAAGGCCGAGACCCTCGACTTCTTCGGCTTCTGGCAGGCCTACGAGGACATCGTCCGCCGGGCCCGCGCCAACAAGCTGACCATGGACGACTTCACCGGCGTCACGGTCTCGCTGACCAACCCCGGCGGCATCGGCACCGTGCACTCCGTGCCGCGCCTGATGCAGAACCAGGGCACCATCGTCGGCGTCGGCGCCATGGAGTACCCGGCCGAGTTCCAGGGCTCCGCCCCGGAGACCCTGGCCCGCCTCGGCGTCTCCAAGATCATGACGCTGACCTCGACCTACGACCACCGCGTCATCCAGGGTGCGGCGTCCGGCGAGTTCCTGCGCGAGATCCACCGCCTGCTGCTCGGCGAGAACGGCTTCTACGACGAGATCTTCGAGTCGCTGCGGATCCCGTACGAGCCCGTCCGCTGGGCCACCGACGTCGCCACCACCCACGACGACGAGGTCAACAAGACCGCGCGCGTCATGGAGCTGATCCACTCCTACCGGGTCCGCGGCCACCTCATGGCCGACACCGACCCGCTGGAGTACAAGCAGCGCAAGCACCCCGACCTGGACGTCGTCCAGCACGGCCTCACCCTGTGGGACCTGGAGCGCGAGTTCGCGGTCGGCGGCTTCGGCGGCCAGAAGATGATGAAGCTCCGCGACATCCTCGGCCTGCTGCGCAACACCTACTGCCGCACGGTCGGCATCGAGTACATGCACATCCAGGACCCGAAGCAGCGCAAGTGGCTGCAGGACCGCCTGGAGAAGCCGTACGCCAAGCCCGAGCGCGAGGAGCAGCTGCGGATCCTCCGCCGCCTGAACTCCGCCGAGGCCTTCGAGACCTTCCTGCAGACGAAGTACGTCGGGCAGAAGCGCTTCTCCCTGGAGGGCGGTGAGTCGCTGATCGCGCTGCTGGACGCGACCATCGACTCCGCCGCCGAGCACCGCCTCGACGAGGCCGTCATCGGCATGGCCCACCGCGGCCGCCTCAACGTGCTGGCCAACATCGTCGGCAAGCCGTACGGCAAGATCTTCGGCGAGTTCGAGGGCAACCTCGACCCGAAGTCGATGCACGGCTCCGGCGACGTCAAGTACCACCTGGGCGCCGAGGGCACCTTCACCGGCTTGGACGGCGAGACCATCAAGGTCTCGCTCGCCGCGAACCCCTCCCACCTGGAGGCCGTGGACCCGGTCGTCGAGGGCATCGCCCGCGCCAAGCAGGACATCCTGGACCAGGGCGGCACCACCTTCCCGGTGCTGCCGATCCAGATCCACGGCGACGCGGCCTTCGCCGGCCAGGGCGTCGTCGCGGAGACCCTGAACATGTCGCAGCTGCGCGGCTACCGCACCGGCGGCACCGTGCACGTCGTGGTGAACAACCAGGTCGGCTTCACCGCCGCCCCGGCGTCCTCGCGCTCCTCGATGTACTGCACCGACGTGGCCCGCATGATCGAGGCCCCGATCTTCCACGTGAACGGCGACGACCCGGAGGCCGTGGTCCGCGTCGCGCGGCTCGCCTTCGAGTTCCGCCAGGAGTTCCACAAGGACGTGGTGATCGACCTCATCTGCTACCGCCGCCGCGGTCACAACGAGGCCGACAACCCGTCGTTCACCCAGCCGCTGATGTACGACCTGATCGACAAGAAGCGCTCGGTGCGCAAGCTGTACACCGAGGGCCTGATCGGTCGCGGCGACATCACCATGGAAGAGGCGGAGCAGGCGCTCCAGGACTTCCAGGGCCAGCTGGAGAAGGTCTTCGCCGAGGTCCGCGACGCGGCCCAGGCGCCGGCCGACACCACCAACGGCAAGCCCGTCGCCGACTTCCCGGTCAACATCCAGACCGGCATCTCCCAGGAGATGGTCAAGCGGATCGCCGCCTCCCAGGTCAACCTGCCGGACTGGCTGACCGTCCACCCGCGCCTGCTGCCGCAGCTGCAGCGCCGCGCCAGCTCGGTCGAGGACAACACCATCGACTGGGCGACGGGCGAGACCCTCGCCATCGGCTCGCTGCTCATGGAGGGCCACCCGGTCCGCCTGGCCGGCCAGGACAGCCGCCGCGGCACCTTCGGCCAGCGGCACGCCGTCCTGATCGACCGCAAGACCGGCGAGGACTACACCCCGCTGCAGTACCTCACCGAGGACCAGGCCCGCTACACCGTCTACGACAGCCTGCTGTCGGAGTACGCGGCCATGGGCTTCGAGTACGGCTACTCGCTGACCCGCCCGAACGCGCTGGTCATGTGGGAGGCGCAGTTCGGCGACTTCGTCAACGGCGCGCAGACCATGGTGGACGAGTACATCGCCTCCGCCGAGCAGAAGTGGGGCCAGCACTCCGGCGTCACCCTGCTGCTGCCGCACGGCTACGAGGGCCAGGGCCCGGACCACTCGTCCGCCCGCCCGGAGCGCTTCCTGCAGCTGTGCGCGCAGAACAACATGACGGTCGCCATGCCGACCCTGCCGTCGAACTACTTCCACCTGCTGCGCTGGCAGGCGCACAACCCGCACCACAAGCCGCTGGTCGTCTTCACCCCGAAGTCGATGCTGCGTCTCAAGGCCGCGGCGAGTGCCACCGAGGAGTTCCTGTCCGGCTCGTTCCGCCCGGTCATCGGCGACACCACCGTCGACCCGGCGCAGGTCCGCAAGGTCGTCATCACGGCCGGCAAGTTCTACTACGACCTGGAGGCGGCCCGCACCGAGCGCGGCGTCACCGACACCGCGATCGTCCGGGTCGAGCGGCTCTACCCGCTGCCGGTGGCCGAGCTCCAGGAGGAGCTGGCCCGCTACGGCGACGACGTCCAGTTCGTCTGGGCGCAGGAGGAGCCGGACAACCAGGGTGCCTGGCCGTTCATCGCGATGAACCTGGTCGACCACCTGCAGGTCGTCATCGGCCGCAGCGCCGGCGGCTCCCGCCTGCGCCGCGTCGCCCGCACGACGGCCTCGTCCCCGGCGGTCGGCTCGGCCAAGCGGCACGCCGCCGAGCAGCAGGCCCTGATCGAAGAGGTCTACTCGCTCTGAGCGACCGGTCGAGGCCCTGACGCCTGACGCCCGCGGCCCCCGCCCTCCCCACCGGAGGACGGGGGCCGCGGGCGTTCCCGGCCGCCCCGGGTTCACGGTGGTGCCATGTCAAGGTCGCAGCTCTGCAACCAATCCGGGGCCTCGCTGCACGCCCACCTGACGGATCGATAGGTTATGCCTCGCCGGTCCGCCGCCCGGGCGCCCGTCCGCGCCCCCGGCACCGGCCGTACGACCTCACCGCACTCCCAGGGGGATCACCACATGACCGCCGACACGCCGCGGGACGCCAGCAAGCTCCCGCCGGTCTTCCAGCCCCTCCTCCCCGACGACCCCCGGGAGGTCGGCGGCTACCGGCTGTTCGCCCGGCTCGGCGCCGGCGGCATGGGCCGGGTCTACCTGTCCTACACGCCGGGCGGGCGCCCGGTCGCGCTCAAGGTCGTCCGCCCGGAGTTCGCCGAGGACGGCGAGTTCCGCCGCCGCTTCGCGCAGGAGGTCAGCAACGCGCAGCGGATCCACGGCCTCTACACCGCGCAGGTGATCGACTCCGGCGGGCTGGACTCGGACGCCCCCTGGCTGGTCACCGCCTACGTCCCGGGCCCGTCCCTGCAGCAGGTGGTCCGGGAGAACGGCGCGCTGCCGGTCCGCACCGTGCTGCTGCTGATGGGCGGCATCGCCGAGGCGCTGCAGGCGATCCACAGCGTCGAGGTGGTCCACCGCGACCTCAAGCCCGCCAACGTGCTGGTCGCCGGCGACGGCCCGCGGGTGATCGACTTCGGCATCGCCCGGGCCGCCGACGCCACCGCGCTGACCGGTACCGGCTACCGGATCGGCTCCCCCGCCTTCATGTCCCCCGAGCAGGCCCAGGGCGGCGCGGTGACCCCCGCCACCGACGTCTTCGCGCTCGGCGCGCTGGCCGCGTACGTGGCCGGCGGCACCGCGCCCTTCGGCGACGGCCCGGACACCGCGGTGCTCTACCGGGTGGTGCACGAGGAGGCCGACCTGTCGGGCGTCCCCGCGGACCTGCGCGAGCTGGTCCAGCGCTGCCTGGCGAAGTCCCCGGAGGACCGCCCGACGCCCGCCGAGATCATCCAGGTCGCCCGCAACCACCCGGAGGTCGGCGGCCAGCTCCGGTTCGGCGACGACTGGCTGCCGCGGCAGGTCAACACCGAGATCACCCGCCGCTCGGACCTCCCGAAGACCCCGCCCACCCCGCTGCCGGCCGCGCCCGCCACCCCGCCGCCCGCACCGGCCGCGGCGCCCACCGCGCCCCCGCCGCCGCTCGGCGCGCCGACCCACCCGGCGACCGCGCTCACCCTGACCCCGCCGCCCTCGCCGCAGCAGCCGGCCGGCCCCCCGCCGGGCTTCGCGCCGCCCCCGCTCGGGGCTTACGGCGCCCCGCAGCAGCCCACCGAGACGCCGACCGCCCCGGTGCTGTCCGCGCCGCCCACCGTGCAGCTGCGCCAGGAGCCCGCGGGCCACGACACCCCGCCGCCCGCGCCCGCCTTCACGGACCCGCCGGCCGCCGAGCCGGAGCCCGCGCCCCGGCGCAAGGGCGGGGTGTCCTGGAAGGTGCTGCTCACCGTCGCCCTGGTGATGGCGGTCGGCGGCACGGCGGGCGGCGTGGTGCTGATGAAGAAGCTGGACGACGGCAAGAAGAAGGACTCCGCCGCGACCGCCTCCCAGCAGCCCCCGGCCCAGCCCGCTCCCCAGCCGGCCACCACCGGCGGCACCTCCCCGAGCGCCGCCGCGGGTACCGGGTCGAGCACCGGGTCGGGCGCCACCGCCTCCAGCGCGCCGGTGACGGCCGCCCCCTCGAAGTCCGCCCAGGGCACCGTCTCGGCCCCGGCCCGGCCGGCCGGCTACACCCCGATGCTCGACAAGAAGTCGCTGGCCATCCCCGGCGCCGACTACTCCTCCGACGCCTACCGGATCGACCTGGACTCGGGCACCGTGGTGCCGCGCTCCAACGACCTGAAGTGGGGGCTCGGGGTCACCAACGTCGGCGGCGGCAGCAGCAAGGCCAACGCCTTCACCAGCTATGGCGACAACCGTTCGGACTTCGCGGTGATCACCGAGTCCTCGGTGACCGCCGAGCAGTGCGCCGCCGCGATCGACTCCCGGCCGGACACCGACCTCTCCTACAACCGGGTCGCCCCCGGCCGCCTGCTCTGCGTCCGCGACCGGGTCACCCGGAACATCGCCGTCGCCGCGATCGAGACCGCGGACCCGACCACCGGAGCCGCCAAGCTCACCGTCAGCACCTGGCGGGCCAGCTGACCCGGACTATCCTGACCGGGTCAATCCCCATCTGACCGGAGCGAACCGTGTACTTCACCGACCGCGGCATCGAGGAGCTGCAGAACCGGCGCGGCGACGAGGAGGTCACCTTCGAGTGGCTGGCCGAGCGCCTGCGCGAGTTCGTCGACCTCAACCCGGACTTCGAGATCCCGGTCGAGCGGCTGGCCACCTGGCTGGCCCGGCTCGACGACGAGGACGACGACTGACCGGCTGACGCGACGACCCGTGGCCGGAGCCGAGAGGCCCGGGAGGCAACCGCCTCCCGGGCCTCCGGCGTTCCCGCCCGGGGTCCGCCCGGCGGCTCCCTGCCGGCGGCTCCCGGGCCCCGGGCCCTAGATGATTGATGCCAAGGGCTCGCTGGCGCGCATGACATGAAGCGAGGGAGTCCAAAGATCGGTTGTGACGCCTGATCTGGACTCCCTCGCGA